>DASPPI010000027.1:0-9350 GCA_035625615.1 Steroidobacteraceae bacterium
CCGCTGCCGTTCCAGCTCGATGAGCAGGTGAACGAGGAGGTGCGCCTGCGCTATCGGTATCTCGATCTGCGCCGCGAGGTCATGAGCCAGCGCCTGCGGCTGCGCCACCGCCTCACGCGCGCGATGCGGGCATTTCTCGACAGCCACGGCTTCATCGACGTCGAGACGCCGATGCTCACCAAGGCGACCCCGGAAGGCGCGCGCGACTACCTGGTGCCGAGCCGCACCCATCCGGGCAAGTTCTTCGCGCTGCCGCAGTCGCCGCAGATCTTCAAGCAGCTGCTGATGATCGCGGGCTTCGACCGTTACTACCAGATCGTGCGCTGCTTTCGCGACGAGGACCTGCGCGCCGACCGCCAGCCGGAATTCACGCAGCTCGACGTCGAGACCTCGTTTCTCGCCCGCGACGAGATCATGGCGCTGATGGAGGCCCTGGTGCGCCATTGCTTTCGCGAGGTGCTGGGGACGGCACTGGCCGAGCCGTTCCCGCGCATGAGTTACGCCGAGGCCCTGCGCCGCTACGGCTCCGACAAGCCGGATCTGCGCATCCCGCTCGAGCTCGTCGACGTGGCGGACGTGGTGCGGGACTGCGACTTCAAGGTGTTCGCGGGACCCGCCAAGGACAGCCACGGGCGTGTCGCGGCGCTGCGCGTCCCCGGCGCCGGCGGCATGCCGCGTTCGCAGATCGACGGCTATGCGGCGTTCGTGGCCCGCCACGGGGCGAAGGGTCTGGCGTACATCAAGGTGAACCAGCGCGCGCACGGGCGCGAGGGTCTGCAGTCGCCGATCATCAAGTTCCTGAGCGATGCGGCGCTCGCCGGCATCCTCGAGCGCACCGGCGCCCGCGACGATGACCTCATCTTCTTCGGCGCCGACAGTGCCGGAGTCGTCAACGATTCCCTCGGCGCGCTGCGCCTGAAGATCGGCCACGACCAGCAGCTCATCGCGCCGGGCTGGCGGCCGCTGTGGGTGCTCGACTTCCCGATGTTCGAGTGGGACGCGGGCGAGCAGCGCTGGGTCGCCATGCATCATCCGTTCACGGCGCCGAGGGACGATGACCCGGCGGCGCTGCGCGCCGCTCCGGGAGAGGCGCTGGCGAAAGCCTACGACCTGGTACTGAACGGCTCGGAGATCGGCGGCGGCTCGGTGCGCATCCATCGGCAGGAGATGCAGTCCACGGTTTTCGAGCTGCTCGGCATCGGCGCGGAGGAAGCGCAGAAGAAATTCGGCTTCCTGCTCGATGCGCTCAAGTTCGGCGCCCCGCCGCATGGCGGCATCGCCTTCGGGCTCGACCGGCTGGCCATGCTCATGGCAGGCGCCGACAGCATTCGCGAGGTCATCGCATTCCCGAAGACCCAGACGGCCGCCGATCCGCTCACCGATGCGCCCACCGAAGTGAGCGAGGCGCAGCTGCGCGAGCTGCACCTGCGGGTGCGCGTGCCGCAGCCGTGAGCGCGCGCGCTGCCGCGTTCGCGGCGCCGCCCGGCTGAGGCGTCGTGGCGCAGGTCGTCTACGTGCATGGCCTGTGGATGCCGGGAGAGGAATCCCTCCTCCTCAAGCGCCGCCTGGCGCAGGATTTCGGGCTCGCGCTGCACCCCTTCCGTTACTCGGCCGCCTCCTGGGCCATGAGCACGATCACGGCGCATCTCGAGACCTGCGTCCAGGGACTGCAGAGCCCGGAAGTGCATTTCATCGGCCACAGCCTGGGCGGGCTCGTCATCCATCGCTTTCTCGAGCGCTTTCCCGATCAGCCCGCAGGCCGCGTGGTATTCCTCGGCACCCCGTGCGTGGCGAGCCGCGCCGCCGAGCGGGCCGGCCGGTTTGCGCCGGTGGCGCATCTCATGGGCCAGTCGGTCGCGGAGGAGCTGTTGCAGCCGCGCGCGCGGCGCTGGACGCACGAACGGCCACTCGGCATCGTCGCCGGCACGCAGCCGCTCGGCTTCGGGCAGCTGCTGGCGGACTTCGATGAGCCCAACGACGGCACCGTCGCGGTCAGCGAAACGCGCATGCCCGGCGCCGCCGACCACGTCATTCTGCCGGTCAGTCATCTGGGAATGCTGCTGTCGGCGCGTGTGGCGCACGAGACCGGCCTGTTCCTCACGCTGGGACGCTTCTCGCAGCGTTGATTAGAGGAGCCGCCGCAGGGCGTACAGCGCCTCGAGCGCCGCCCTGGGCGAGAGCTCATCGGGGTCGAGGGCGGCGAGCGCCGCGTGCAGCGGGTCCGGCGCTTGCGTGGCAACGCCGCCGGCGGCGGCGGGAGGCGAGGGGCCGCTACCGAGCGGCAGCTCGGTCTGCGCGGCCGCGCCTCCGCCAGCGAGCGTCCCGGTGCCGCGATGGCGGTCGCGCTCGGACTCGAGCTGCTCGAGGTAGCCGCGCGCTGCGGCGATCACGCCGGCGGGCACGCCCGCGAGCTGTGCCACCTGCAGGCCGTAGCTGCGGTTGGCGGGACCGTCCCTGACGGCGTGCAGGAACACGATGGTCTCGCCGTGCTCGGTCGCATCGAGGTGCACGTTGGCGCAGCCGTCGACCTCGCCGGCGAGCGTCGTCAGCTCGAAGTAGTGGGTCGCGAACAGCGTGAATGCCCGTACGCGCGTGGCGATGTCGCGCGCCATCGCCCAGGCGAGCGACAGGCCGTCGAAGGTGCTGGTGCCGCGCCCGATCTCATCGAGCAGGATGAGGCTGCGCGCGGTCGCGTTGTGCAGGATGTTGGCCGCTTCGGTCATCTCCACCATGAAGGTCGAGCGCCCGCCGGCCAGATCATCGGCCGCGCCGATGCGCGTGAATATCCGATCGAGCGGGCCCACCACCGCGCGCTCGGCCGGCACGTAGCTGCCGACGTGCGCCAGCAGCGCAATGAGCGCCGCCTGGCGCATGTAGGTCGACTTCCCGCCCATGTTGGGGCCGGTGATGATCAGCATGCGCCGCTCGGCATCGAGGCGCAGGTCGTTGGGCACGAACGCAGCGTCGGTGAAGCGCTCGACCACGGGGTGCCGCCCGCCCTCGATGACCAGGCAGGTCTCGCTCACGAGCTGCGGGCAGCTCCACTCGAGCGCGCAGGCGCGCTCGCTCAAGGATGCGAGCGCGTCGGTTTCGGCGAGTGCCGTGGCGCTCGCCTGCAGGGACGGGAGGGCGTCGATGAGCTGCGTCAACAGGGTCTCGAACAGTTCCCGCTCGCGGGTGAGCGCGCGCTCGCGCGCGCCCAGCACCCGGTCCTCGAAGCTCTTGAGCTCCGCGGTGATGAAGCGCTCGGCCGACTTCACCGTCTGGCGGCGGACGTAGTCCCGGGGCACGCGCTCGGCGTCGCGGCGGGCGATCTCGATGTAGAACCCCTGTACGCGGTTGTAGCCGAGCTTCAGCCCGCTGAGTCCGGTGCGCTCGCGCTCGCGCCGCTCGAGCTCCAGCAGGAATTCGTCGGTGTGCGTGGCGATGCGCCGCAGCTCATCGAGCTCGGCGTCGAAGCCCGCAGCGATCACGTCGCCGTCGCGCACCAGCGCGGCGGGTTCTTCGGCGATCGCCGCCGTAAGGAGCGCCGCCACGTCGGTGTGCTCGCTGATGCGCTCACGCAGCCGCTGCAGCAGCGGGGAGTCGAGCCCGGTGAGCGCGGCGCGCGCGCCGGGCAGCAGACGCAGCGAGGCGCGCAGCTGCGCGAGGTCGCGCGGGCGCGCGGAGCGCAGCGCGACGCGCGTGAGGATGCGCTCGACGTCGCCCACTCCCGCGAGCCGCTCGCGCAGCGCCGCGAAGCGACGGCCATCGATCAGCAGCCCGACCGCGTGGTAGCGCTCGCGCAGCAGCGGCTGGCTGCGCAGCGGGCGATTGAGCCAGCGGCGCAGCTCGCGTGAGCCCATGGCCGTGATGCAGCTGTCGACGACGGCCAGCAGCGTCGCGTCCGCATGGCCGCTCAGGCTGCTATCGATCTCGAGGTTGCGGCGGCTGGCCGCATCGAGCAGCAGCGCCTCGGTGCGCTCCTCGACCTGCAGGGCGCGGATATGCGGCAGCGCCGATTTCTGGGTGTCGCGCACGTACTGCAGCAGGGCGCCCGCGGCGCGGATGGCGAGCGGCAGCTCGTCGGCCCCGAAGCCCTTGAGGTCGAGGGTGCCCAGCTGATCGGTCAGCAGGCGCGAAGCGCTCGCGAGCTCGAAGTGCCACGGCGGACGCGTGCGGATGGCGGTACCGGCGCGCACCAGGCCGCTGTCCGCGGCGGCTTCCGCCAGCAGCAGCTCCGCGGGCTTCAGCCGCTCGAGCTCGCCGGCCAGCGCCGCGCGACCCTCGCCCTGCAGCACGGTGAACCGCCCGGCCGCCAGATCGAGCCAGGCCAGCCCGAAGCGCGTGCCGTCGCACACCAGCGCGGCCAGGAGCGTATCGGCCCGCTCCTCGAGCAGCGCCGCGTCCGTCACCGTGCCGGGCGTGACGATGCGCACCACCTGCCGCTCGATGGGGCCTTTGGCCGTCCCCGGGTCACCCAGCTGCTCGCAGATGGCGACGCTTTCGCCCTTACGCACCAGCCGCGCGAGGTAACTGTCGACCGCATGAAACGGGACGCCGGCCATGGGAATCGGCTGGCCGGCGGACTGACCGCGCGCCGTGAGCGTGATGTCGAGCAGTGCGGCGGCGCGGCGCGCGTCCTCGTAGAACAGCTCGTAGAAGTCGCCCATCCGGTAGAACAGCAGGATGTCGGGATATTGGCCCTTGATGCGCAGGTATTGCTGCATCATCGGGGTGTGAGCTAAGTCGTTGTTTGACAAAGGGCTGCGTATCTACTCGTCTGAAGGCCGGCTCATGATACGGGGCCCTTGAACCCACTGGCGCTTCCTCGTGGCCCCAGGGATCGGGACCAGCCTCTGCCAGCACGGGTCGGTTCAGTGACAACGCTCAGCCGCAATGCGTATCGCAGCACCCTGCTGGCGCGCGAGCAGGCGCTTGCGCTAAAGCCGCGCGTGCCGGCGCTACCATACACCGATTGCTCGTGTGACATTCACCCGGGCTGGAGCAGCGCAGGCAACCATGAAGGCAACACGGCGGCATTGCATCGAAGGGCGGGAGGTGCGGGTTTACGACGGCCTGCTGCCGTTGCAGGATATCCACAGTATGACGGCGGGCCTGCAAGGTGCGCCGTTTACGCGTACTGAGTCCGCGCGCCCGGATACCTCGGCCTTTCGCCATTGGGTAATGAACATCCCCATGGAGGCCGCCACGCAGCTACCGGTTTATCAACCGACCCTGACGGCAGCAGGCGAATGCGCGGCCGAAACCGCGTACAAGATCTACCGCTGTTACTGTAATTATGCCGCCTACGGCGACATGCTGTTCATCCACACGGATTGCCCGCCAGGTGCGGGGGAATTGACGGCCTTGTGGTTCATCGCCCCGGAATGGAACGTGGAATGGGGCGGCGAAACAGTATTTTTCGATTCCAGCATGGATGCGCAGGTGGTGGTCAGTCCCCGGCCCGGGAGGCTGGTGTTGTTCGACGGCGCCCTGCCGCACGCGGGACGTCCGCCCAACCGCATCTGCTTTGCGCCGCGATATACCCTTGCCTACAAGCTCCAGCCGCTCAAGCGCCCCTCTGCGGGTTGACCCGCGGAGCGCAGTGCCGGCGCTACCCGCGGGATGGCCCCTGGCGTAGCCTCGCACGCATGGTGAGCGATGCGGAGCTCTACGATCTGGCGGCGCGCGTGGGCGTGAAGCTGCGCGCCGCGGAGCGGCGGCTGGTCACCGCCGAGTCCTGCACCGGGGGCTGGGTGGCCAAGGCGCTCACCGACATTCCCGGCAGCTCGCAATGGTTCGAATGCGGGTACGTGACGTACTCCAACGCCGCGAAGGTGCGCGACCTCGGGGTGGCCGCCATGACCCTCGAGCGCTTCGGAGCCGTGAGCGAGCAGACCGTGCGCGAGATGGCCGAGGGGGCACTGCGGGTCGCGGCCGTGAACGTGGCGCTGGCCGTGAGCGGCATCGCCGGACCCGACGGCGGCACGCCGGATAAGCCCGTGGGCACGGTGTGGTTCTGCGCTGCGGCACGCCAGGGCCACGCCATCGACATCATTGCCGAGGAGCAGCTGTTCGACGGGGACCGCGCCTTCGTCCGCAACCGTTCCGTGGAGCACGCGCTGCGGCTCATCCTGCGGCTCGATCTGCCCGTGCGCCTCGAGACGCCGCCGCGCACGGCGCCGGCTTGACGTCGGCTGCGCCCGAGCCGGCGCGGCGGCTGTTCTTTGCGCTGTGGCCGGATGAGGCGGCGCGGCGCGCGCTCGCGCGTGCGACCGCCAAGGCGGTGAGACACTGCGGCGGACGCCCGGTGCCCGCGGAGAACCTGCACGTGACGCTCGCGTTCCTCGGCAGCGTCGCGCAGGACCGCATCCCGCACCTGCAGTGCAGCGCGCGCGGACTGGCCACGACGTTCGCCGCTGGGCCGCTGTCGCTCAGGTTCGACCGCCTGGTGCACTGGCCGCGGCAGCAGATCCTGTGCGCACTCGCCGGCGGGGAATCCCCCGCTGCGCAGGCGCTCGCCACGGCGCTCAGGGCGACGGTCGCCGCCGCCGGTTTCAGTCCGGATCTCAAGCCCTTCGACGTACATGTCACCGTGGCGCGCAAGGTAGCGAGGCCGCCGGCTGCGGCGGCCATGCGTCCGGTCGCGTGGTGCTTCGAGTCTTTCGCGCTCCTCGACAGCCGCACCGAGAGCGCGGGCCCGGTATACAGTGTCATTGAAAGTTATCCACTGGTTGGAAGCGAGAAAGCGGGCAAATAGCCGTGAAACACTGCGGGCACTGCGCACCGGGCAGCGCCGCTTTGTGTGATAATTGCGCCCGAATTATTTCTCGCCGCTCAGGCAGACCCGGGGAAGTCCACAGATGGAAGAGAACCGCAAGAAGGCGCTTGCCGCCGCGCTCGGTCAGATTGAAAAGCAGTTCGGCAAGGGCTCGGTGATGCGCCTCGGCGATGCGGTGTCGAGCTACGATGTGGAGACGGTATCAACGGGTTCGCTGGGGCTCGACATCGCACTCGGCATCGGCGGTCTGCCGCGCGGCCGCGTGGTGGAGATCTTCGGCCCCGAGGCTTCCGGCAAGACGACTCTCACGCTGCAGGTGATCGCCGAGGTGCAAAAGAGCGGCGGCACGGCGGCTTTTGTGGACGCCGAACACGCGCTCGATCCCACCTACGCCGAGAAGCTCGGCGTCAATATCAACGATCTGTTGGTGTCGCAGCCTGATACCGGTGAACAGGCGCTCGAGATCACCGACATGCTGGTGCGCTCCAACGCCGTCGACATCGTGGTGGTGGATTCCGTGGCGGCGCTCACACCCAAGGCCGAGATCGAAGGCGAGATGGGCGAGATGCAGGTCGGCCTGCAGGCGCGGCTCATGTCGCAGGCGCTGCGCAAGCTCACCGGCAACATCAAGCGCTCGAACACCATTGTGGTGTTCATCAACCAGATGCGCATGAAGATCGGCGTGATGTTCGGCAACCCGGAGACCACCACCGGCGGCAATGCGCTGAAGTTCTACGCGTCCGTGCGCCTCGACATCCGCCGCATCGGCGCGATCAAGAACGGCGAGGAAGTCATCGGCAACATGACGCGCGTCAAAGTGGTGAAGAACAAGGTCGCACCGCCGTTCCGCGAAGCGGAGTTCGAGATCATGTACGGCATTGGCATCTCGCGCGAAGGCGAGATCATCGAGCTCGCGAGCTCGCTCGGCATCATCGAGAAATCCGGCGCTTGGTATGCCTACAAGGGCAGCCGCATCGGCCAGGGCAAGGACAATGCGCGCGCCTACCTGCAGTCGAACAAGGACGTCGCGCGCGAGATCGAGGAGCAGGTGCGCGCGCGCCTCTTGCCGCCGCGCCAGCAGCGCAACGTCGATCAGGCGGCCAATACCGCCTGAGCGCGCCGCGCGCCGCGGCCGTCATTTCCCGCTGGGGTTGTTCTGCTGCGCCTGGCCGCGCTGAACGGCGGCCTTGGCTTCCTGCTCGGTGAAATTCAGCTGCGCGCCCGTCCCACAGACCTTATGACCGCCCAGACGCGTGCCGAGCTGGTCCTCACGCCGGCAGAAGAACTTCTCGCCGTTGTGCATTTCGATCTTGTAGCCTTCCGCGAGGAAGTGCTTCTCTAACGCGTCCTCTTCCGGGCTGCCCTGCACCACGACCGTCTGCTTGGCATCCTGCGCGGGCGCGGCCGCCTTGGCGTCCTGAGCCGCAGCCGCCGGGGTCGCAGAAGCCGGCGCTGCGGGCGCAGCCGGGGTGGCCGGCGCCGTGCCGGACGCCTCCGCAGGGGTCGCAGCCGGCGTGGCTGGGTCTGCCAGCGCGGCAGTGATCCCACCGGCGCCCAGGCACAGCAGTACTCCCATAACGAATCGCATGATCTTCGTCCCTCAGGTTGAGCGGGCTCCATGAAGGGGGCGCCCGCACAACGACTATACTCCCGCTGATGGCCACAGGCCGGACCTCGCGAGCGCCCGACCCCGACCGGCGCATGGACCCTGCGGCGCTGCGCTCGGCGGCCATTGCGCTGCTGGCGCGCCGCGATTTCGCCAGCGGGGAGCTGTGTGAGCGGCTCACCAGGCAGGGCTTCGACGCGGGCGCCGTGCAGGCGGTGGTTTCCGAGCTCGCCCGCCAGGGCATCCTCAACGACGAGCGCTACGCGCACAACTACGTCGCCTATCACGCCGGCCGCGGCCAGGGCCCCGTCCGCATCGCAGCGGAGCTGCGCCGGCACGGCCTGCCGGCCGCCCTCATCGAGGCTGCCCTGGCCGCCGGCCCTGACTGGCGCGCGCTCGCCGGCCAGGTGCGCCGCGCCCGCTTCGGCCCGCAGCTGCCTTCGAGCTGGGCGCAGAAGGCGCGGCAAGCCCGCTTTTTGCAGTATCGTGGCTTTTCATCGGATCATATCCGTGCGGCCGCGGGCAGCGAGCCCGACACAGGACTGGTGGATCCTTGAATAAACCCTCCTACATGAGCGCAGCGGACGTGCGCGGCACGTTCCTGGAGTTCTTCCGCTCGCAGAGCCACATGATCGTGCCCTCGAGCTCGCTCGTGCCGGCGAACGATCCGACGCTGCTGTTCACCAACGCCGGCATGGTGCAGTTCAAGGATGTGTTCCTCGGCAAGGAGCAGCGCGACTACCTGCGCGCGGCGTCCGCCCAGCGCTGCGTGCGCGCCGGGGGCAAGCACAACGATCTCGAGAACGTCGGCTACACCGCCCGACACCACACCTTCTTCGAGATGCTCGGCAACTTCTCGTTCGGCGATTACTTCAAGCGCGAGGCGATCCATCTCGCCTGGGACTTCCTCATCTACACCCTCGGGCTCGACCCGGCGCGGCTGTGGTGCACGGTGTACAAGGACGATCACGAGGCCGCGGA
>DASPPI010000028.1:0-7900 GCA_035625615.1 Steroidobacteraceae bacterium
TATTCAGGCTGGGCGGTATTCGGTGAGCAGCAGTTCGTGCGCGGCTATGCGCTGCTGCTGCCTGATCCGGTCGTGCCGAACCTGAATGCGCTCGGCATGCAGGAGCGCATCACGTTCCTGTCGGACATGTCACGCCTCGGCGATGCGCTGCTCAAGGTCACCGGCGCCGCGCGCATCAATTACGCCATCTTCGGCAACCAGGAGCCGGCGCTGCACGCGCACGTCATCCCGCGTTATCCGGACGAGCCGGAGGCGCTGCGGAGCGCGCAGCCCTGGGCCTATGACTGGTCGGCCGCCCCGACGTTCGACCGACCCGCCTTCCGGGAGCTCGCCGACAGCCTGCTGCGCGAGCTGACCCGCCTGGGAGTAACCAAGCCGATGCGTTTCAGCCCCGGCGCGAACGCCGAGGCCTGAACAGCGCTTACTTCGGGGCCGGTGCCGGCGGCGAGGACTGCGCCGGCGGCGCCTGTGCGGCGGGCTGCTGGGTGCCGGGCGATGGCATGTGCGGGGAAACGGGCATCTGGCCACCTGCGGTCCGTGCCGGTCTGACGCTCAGCAGCTCCACCTCGAACAACAGCATCGAGCCGGGCGGGATCGGTCCGCCCGGCGGCGGATTCATGTCGTAGGCCAGCTGCGGCGGCACGTACAGCTCTAACTTGGCTCCCGGCTTCATGAGCTGCAATCCCTCTGTCCAGCCGGGTATCACGCGGCTCACGGGGAAGCTTGCCGGCTGGCCGCGCTTGTAGCTGCTGTCGAACTCCGTGCCGTCGAGCAGCGTGCCGCGGTAGTTGACCGTCACCTCATCGGTCAGCTTGGGCGACTCCCCGCTCCCGGGGTTGATCACCTTGTACTGCAGTCCGCTCTTGGTCGTGACGACGTCCGGTTTCTGGGCGTTCTCGGCCAGGAACTTCGCCGCCGCCCGGTGACCGGGCTCGGCGGCCGCCTCGCGCGAGCTGCGCAGCAGGCCGGCGATGTTGGCGCGGTCCGCATCGGTCATCTTCACCTTGCCCGAGAGGGCATCGCGCACGCCCTGGGCGAGGCGCTCCGTGTTCACCGCCTCGGGACGGATGCCGCTCATGTGCATCTGATCGCCCATCGAGACCCCGAGGCTGTAACTGACGGCGTTCTTGTCCCCGGGCGTCGCCGCGCCGGCCTTCGCGGGTGACTTCCCGGGGACGGCCGGGGCCGGAGGCGGCCCGGCAGCCGGAGCCTGCGCGGTCGCCGCGGGCGTGCTGCTGGTGCCGGCGGCCGTTGCCGCCGATTGGCTCGCGGCCGTCCCGGCGGGCGGCTGGTCGCCGTATGCCAGCGGGATGAGCGCGCACCACGCGGCAACAGTGCTCGCGAGCAGACAAGTCCGGCCGCGACCGGGCGCTGACGGTGTCATGGGGTGGGTTTCCTTCGAGGGCATGCGGGCCGTGCACGGCACGGCTTGGGAACCGCCGGGGCGGCGCAGTGTCGCCGATTGGCCCCGGCTGTGCCAGTGGTGGTCAGCGCTCGTCGGACGACAGCGGGTCCCCGCTGGACAGCCGGGCGAGCTCCTCTTCGCTGAACTGCCGCTGCGACAGCGACTGCTGCGCCTGGTGAAGCTGTGCGGCGCTGACGTAAATGCGCGACGGCGCGGCTTGTCCCAGCACCCCGGCATCCGAGCTGACACGCACGGCAATGCCCTCCGCGCCGAGAACCTCGGCGAGGGACTGCGCCGAGGGCAGGTCGGGCAGGGTCGCGAGCAGGCGCCATTCAGATTCAGACATGGTGCAGCTACAGTGTAAGGCGTGCTCAGCATCCGGCAACTCTCGCGCAGTTTCCGCGAAGGCGGACGCGTGCATCGCGTACTCGAGGGCCTGGACGCCCAGATCGGCTCCGGGGAGCGCGTGGCCATCATGGGGCGCAGCGGCTCGGGCAAGTCCACGCTGCTCAATCTGATCAGCGGCATCGACCGTGCCGACGGTGGCGCAGTGCACATCGACGGCACCGAGGTTACCGCCCTCGGCGAGCCCGCGCGTACGCTGTTCCGCCGCGCGCACATCGGTTTCGTCTACCAGTTCTTCAATCTCATTCCCACGCTCGACGTGCTCGAGAACGTGCGTCTGGTGCTCGAGCTGAACGGCGTGCGCGCCGCGCCGGCGCGCGCGCGCAGTCTCGCCGCACTGGCCGGCGTCGGGTTGCAGGAACGCGCCCACAGCGCCATCGACCAGCTCTCCGGGGGCGAGCAGCAGCGCCTCGCGATCGCCCGCGCGCTGGTGCACGAGCCCGGGCTGCTGCTGGCGGATGAGCCCACGGGCAATCTCGACGAGGAGACGGCACGCGAGGTGCTGCCGGTGCTGCTGTCGCTGACGCGCGAGCGCGGCGCGACGCTGCTGATGGTCACGCACGATGAGATGCTGGCGGCTACCGCGGACCGGGTGCTGGAGCTGCGCGAAGGGCGCCTGCACGAGCGGCGCGGCGCGCGTGCGGCGACCCCCGCATGAGCGCGCTGCATGCGGCCAGCCTGCGGCATCTGCTGCGTCACCCGGCGCAGCTGCTGCTGGCGGTGGTGGGACTGGTGCTCGGCGTCGGCACCATCGTGGCGGTCGACATCGCCACCGCCAGTGCCCGGCGCGCGTTCGAGCTGTCGCTCGAGGCGGTGAACGGCGCGGCGACTCATCAGATCGCCGGCCCGCCGGGCGGCATCGACGAGCGGCTGTATGTCGAGCTGCGCACGCGGTCGCCCGCCCCCGGGGAGCCGCCGGTACTGCTGGCGCCGGTGCTCAGCGGCTACGTGACCGTCGGTGAGCGCGTGCTGCAGCTGACCGGCATCGATCCGCTGGCCAGCGCGGAGCTCGACGGCGGTGGTGCGGCGCGCGCGCCGGCCGTCGCGGTGCACGGCGTGCGCGAGGCGCGTGCCTGGTTCACCGATCCGGGCACCGTGGTGATGGGTGCGGCGACGGCGCGCGAGCTCGGTATCCCGGCCGACGGGCGGTTCGAGCTCGCGATCGGCGGCGTGCGCCATCCGGCCACGCTGATCGCGCGCATCGACGATGCCGGCGCGGGCTTCGCCGGACTCGTGCTCACCGACATCGCCCAGGCGCAGGAGTGGCTCGGGGCACCGGGGCGACTCTCGCGCATCGACGTTCGGGCGCCGGACGGTGTCCCCGGCGGCCCGCTCCTCGCGCGGCTCGCCAGGCAGCTGCCGGCGGGGCTCGCGCTGCAGGCGACGCGCGCGGCGGCGCGCGAGACGTTCGCGATGACGGACGCCTTCACCACCAACCTCAGGGCCATGAGTCTGCTCGCACTGATGGTCGGAACGCTGCTCATCTACGGTGCGATGAGCTTCGCCGTGCTGCAGCGACGGTCGATCATCGGGGTGCTGCGGGCGCTCGGCGCCACGCGGCGCGAGGTGGTGGCGATGGTACTCGGCGAGGCGGCCGCGCTGGGAGTCGCGGGCGCCGCCGGCGGAGCCCTGCTCGGGCTGCTGATCGGACGCGGACTCGTAGGGCTGGTCGCGCAGACCATCAACGATCTTTATTTCGTGGTCGCAGTGAGCGAGGTGAGCGTGCCGCCGGGCACGCTGGTCAAGGCGGTGGCCGCGGGCCTCGCCACCGCGCTCGCCGCGGCGCTTCTGCCGGCGCTGGAAGTCGCGACCAGCGCCCCGCAGCTCGCCCTGGCGCGCTCGGTGCTCGAGCGGCGCGCGGGGCATCTGGCGAGCCGTCTGGCGATCGTGAGCGTACTGCTGGCGCTCGCCGCGGGAGTCGCCATTGCGGCCTCCAGCCGCAGCCTGCTGGTCGGCTTCGTGGCGCTGTTCCTGCTGCTGCTGAGCGTGGCGGCAGTTACGCCGGCGGCGCTGCGCGCGCTGGCGCAGTCGGTCGCACAGCTCGGTGCGCGGGTGAGCCCCGTGGTGCGGCTGGCCTGTGCAGACGTCGCTGCCTCGCTCAGCCGTACCGGCGTCGCCATCGCGGCACTCGGCATGGCGCTCACCGCCATGATCGGCGTGGCTGTCATGGTGGAGAGCTTTCGCGCGTCGCTGCGCGAGTGGCTGATCCAGACCATGCGTGCCGACGTCTATGTCAGCGCTCCCGGAGTATCGGACAGCCTGGAGCGGCGGCTCGACCCGCAGGTGGTGCGCGCGCTGCTTGCCGTGCCGGGCATACGCGCCCACAGCGAGGGTCGGCGCGTCAGGGTGGGCTCCTCCGGGGGTCCGCTGGACCTGAATGCCGTTCGTCTCGTGCCCGCCAGCTACGCGGGATTCCGCTTCACGCAGGGCGATCCGGCGCATGCCTGGGCACAGTTCGTCCGCGGCGCGGTCCTCATCTCCGAGCCGCTGGCGTGGCGGTTGTCGCTCGCACCGCGCGACCGGCTCACCCTCATTACCGACTCGGGCCCGAGGTCGTTCACGGTGGCGGGCGTCTACCGCGAATACGGCAATGACCGCGGCGAGGTGCTCATGGACCTGACGCAGTACCGGCGCTGGTGGGGCGACGACGGCATTGCCGCCCTCGGGATCTACCTCGCCCCGGAAGTGTCCGCGCCGCAGATGGTGAGCGAGCTGCGCGCTGCGGCGCACGGGCGCGAGGCACTGCTCATCCGCTCCAACGCCGACATCCGCGAGCTGTCGATGCGCATCTTCGAGCGGACCTTCGTGATCACCCGGGTGCTCTACTGGCTGGCCGCCGGGGTGGCGGCAGTGGGACTGCTGAGCGCGCTGCTCGCGTGGGAACTCGAGCGGGCGCGCGAGCTGGCGCTGCTGCGCACGCTCGGCCTGACGCCCGCCGCGACCGCGCTGCTGGTCATCGCCCAGACCGCCTTCATGGGGCTCGCGGCGCTGCTTGCGGCCGTACCCGCGGGGCTGCTGACCGCGCTGACGCTCACCGACGTCATCAACCGTCGCGCGTTCGGCTGGCAGATCGACCTGCATCTCAAGCCGGCGCAGTTCACCGATGCGCTGTGGCTCGCGCTCGCCGCGGCGCTCGCCGCCGGCCTGTACCCGGCGTGGCGCAGCGCCCGCCTGGCGCTCGCCGCCGGCCTGCGGGAGGAATGAGTGCCCGCCGCGCGCGCACACCGGCGAGCGCTCGCCGCCGTCAGCGCCGTGCTGGTGCCGCTCGGCGCGCCGGCGGCGCCGCTGCCGGAGCATTTCGGCGGCGCACCCGCGACCGAGTTCGCGCAGGCGCTCGAGGTGCGCCCGTTCGTGTTCCCCCGCGACCACGGCCCGCATCCGGCGTTCCGGCAGGAGTGGTGGTACGTCACCGGCAATCTCGATGCCACGAGCGGCGATGCCACGAGCGGCGAGCGTTTCGGCTTCGAGCTGACGTTCTTCCGCTTCGCCCTGGCGCCGCCGCCTGCGTCGCCGTCGGCGCCGCTGCCGTCGGCCGCCGCCGGCGATGCGCGGCCGGCCGCATCCGCCTGGCGCACGCGCACGCTCTACATGGCGCACTTCGCGGTCACGGACGTCGCGCGCCGGCGATTCCGCTTCACGCAGAAGCTGAGCCGCGAGGCGCTCGGCCTCGCCGGCGCGCGCGCGGCGCCGCTGCGAGTGTGGATCGATGACTGGTCACTCGCGGACACAGGGACGGCAACCACGGGGACGACAACCGTGGCGGCGGGCGGCGGCTGGACGCTGCGCGCCGCGCAGCCCGGCTACCAGGTCGAGCTGACGCTCGTGCCGCGCGGCACGCCGGTACTCAACGGCGATGCGGGACTCTCGCGCAAGGCGGACGAGCCGTCGGCCGCCAGCTACTACTACTCGATCCCGCGCCTCGCCGTACACGGGCGGCTGTGGCGCGACGGCCGGCCGCTCGAGGTGCGCGGGGAGGCGTGGCTCGACCGCGAGTGGGGCAGCGGCGCTCTCGGTACGCGGCAGGCCGGCTGGGACTGGTTTGCCCTGCAGCTGGACGATGGCGGTGCACTGATGTTCTACGCGTTGCGCGATCGCGATGGCCGCCGCGATCCGCACAGCGCCGGCACCTGGGTTCGGGCGGCGGCTGCCGCGGACGTGCAGGCGCTCGCGAGCGCGGATGTGGCCATCGACGTGACCGGCGAATGGCGCAACGCCCGCGGCGAGCGCTACCCGGCCGGCTGGCGGCTGCGCGTGCCGCGGCTCGGGCTCGATGTGAGCGTGCGCCCGGTGCTGGCCGACCAGGAGCTCCGGACCACGCCGCGCTACTGGGAAGGCGCCGTGGATGTCAACGGACAGCGCGCGGGTCGCAGCATCCGCGGGCGCGGCTACGTCGAGTTGGTCGGCTACGCGCAGGAACGGTGAGCGGCCGCGGCTACTGGCGCAGCGGTGCCCGTTGTCCGATGATGTCGCCCCCTTCCCACGGAGCCGAACATGCGTCCCGCACTCGTATCTGCGATTGCCCTGCTGACTACGGTTCCCGTCTACGCCGCTCTGCCCGATGGGGCGAAGGCGCCCGACATCAACACCCAGGCGACGCTGGCGGGCAAGGAATTCCCGTTCTCGCTGGCTGCGGCGCTCAAGAAAGGGCCGGTGGTGTTGTATTTCTACCCGGCGGCCTTCACTCCGGGGTGCACGGTCGAGGCGCACATGTTCGCCGAGGCCACCGAGGAGTTCCGCAAGCTCGGCGCCACGGTCATCGGCGTATCACACGATCCGATCGAGAAGCTCGATCGCTTCTCGGTGAGCGAATGCCGCAACAAGTTCGCCGTGGCTTCGGATGCCGACGGCAGCATCATGAAGGCCTACGACTCGGTGCTGGCGGCCAAGCCGGAGTACGCCAACCGTACCTCATACGTGATCGCGCCCACCGGCGTGATCATCTACTCCTACACCGCCATGAGCCCCGACAAGCATGTCGAGAACACCATGGCCGCAGTGAAGAAGTGGCAGGAGGAGCACAGGAAGTCTTAAGCGTAGTCAGGCCAGGTCGGCGAGCGCCGCCGGCACCTGGCGGCGCAAGAGCACATTGCGCGCTTCCCACTGTTCCTGTGGGGGCATCTCGGCGAGCAGGGTCACTGCTCCGCCGGCAAGCAGCGCGACCGGCAGGCCGTCGCGATACAGCAGGCGATTGCCGCTGAGCGACGGCAGCCGCGCGCCGGGGGTGAGGATCCCGACGAGGTTGAGCGGGTCGGCGCCGGAGAGCGAGACGTACTGGCCCTCAGGGGCTTTGCGGCGCGCCTCGCGCAACAGCGTGATGGCCTCGGGCAGGGCGTACTGCTCACCGGTGAACCCCGCCACGAAGCGGCCGCCGCGGATCTCGCCCCGCGCCTCGAGGCGGCGGCAGGACATCAGCAGGTCGCGCCACGGCGGCAGCCAGTCCGCCTCGCGCGCCAGCAGCCGCCAGAACAGTACCCCCCAGCGGCGCAGCAGCGTGCGCACCACGTGCTCGATGGTCTCCTCCGTGCGCGTGGGCTCGGCCGCCGCCGTGCGCCCGATCCTCGACCAGCGTCCCGCGGCATCCATGCCGAAGAGCGCCAGGCGCCGGCGCCGGCGACCCCCCAGCGCGGGCTTGCGGCGATCGGAGGGCACCAGCAATGCCCGCAGCCCCGCGAAGCTGTCGGAGTTGACCAGGCCGAGCGCCACCAGCTCCGCCAGCGCCTCTTCGGCCTGCGTGGGCAGCAGCCCGCTGCCCGTCGCCACCTCATCGAAGAACGAGGCGCCGTGCGTGCTGAGATGGTTGAGCACCCGCTGCGCGCGGCCCGAGAGATGAGCCGCGTCCGCTGCGCCGGAGAGTGTCGACCACAGCCGCAGGTTGCGACGCGCGAGCAGCACGATGGGGGTGGCGCGCACCGGGGCGGCGCCACGCTGCGGGTCGCTGCGTCGCGGACTGAGCCGCGTCCATACGAAGCGCCCGGCGAGACACTGCTCATCGAGCCAGGCGGGCTCGTACTCGCTGATGCGGCTCGGCAGCAGCTCCGTTTCCCAGGCGCTCGCCGGTGCCTCGAAGCCCTCGAGCTGTGCGAGGATCGC
>DASPPI010000029.1:0-6913 GCA_035625615.1 Steroidobacteraceae bacterium
CTGGCGGTGGCGCCGACCACGCGCTCGAGCGCGGCGAATTTGTCGAGGCGGATGAGGGCGAGGCAGCGCCTGCCGCCCGCGGAGGGCGTGGCGAGGCGCGCGGCGAGCGCCTCGAGCAGCTCGCCCCGCTCGAGCAGCCCCGCGCGCAGCTCGGGACGCGGTGCCGCCGAGGCGGTCCGCTGCACGACGCGCCCCTCCTCGGGCGGCCGCGACGGCACCACCAGGCGCACGCACGGCTCGGACTCGTGCTCGCCGAGCGCCAGTGTGATCTCGATCGGCAGCACCGAGCCGTCGGCCAGCAACGCGTTGGCGCGCAGCGGGTGATCGTTCCAGCGACCCTGCAGGCACGCCGCCAGCGCGCCGCGCAGCGCCGCGTGCGTGGATTCCTCGAACAGATCCATGACCGGCTGGCCGGCGATGCCCTCCTCGACGCCGAACAGCTCGAGCCACGCCGGATTCGCTTCGATGACGATGCCTTCCTGCACCTGGATGATGGCGTCGTTCGAGCGCTGCAGCACGGTATCGAGCTGACTGCGCGCGTCGTGCGCGGATTTGAGCGTGGCATCGAGCGCGCGCTCGGTGCGGAACACGCGCAGCTCGCGCAGCAGCACCGCCTGCAGCCGCCCCGGGTTGGCGAGCGTCACCACGTCGCGCGCCCCGAGAGCCAGGCCCTGTGCGATGCGCGCCTCGTCCGCCGCAGGCGCGAGCATCAGCAGCGGCACGCCGGGCGCGAGCTGGTCGCGCACCCGGATCGCGGCGGCGAGCTCCTCGGAGCTGGCAGTGACGTGCACCAGCAGCTCGGGATTGAGCTGGGTGAGCGCATCGCCCAGGTCGCGCAGCGCCGGGATCCAGGTGCAGTGCGCCGGCTGACCGGCACGCCGCAGCATGCTGTTGATCGTCTCGACGGGGTCGCGTGCCGCGCTCAGCACGATGAGCGGAACGGCGTTCGGCTCGCTCAACAGGCACCCTCCACGGCGCACTCGCAAGAGCGGCGGATTCTAGCACCCGGATGCAGCCGCTCCGCGTGAGCGGCCTCGCGGAACCTAGCGATGACGCGCGGGGTCAACTGGCTTCGGGCGGGGCGATATCGCTATGATACGCGGCTCTTTTTTGACCCGGGCCGCGGACCCGCGCCGGCCCCACCGCGAGAGAGACATGGCCAGCTACACCACCAGCGAGATCCGTGGAGGTCTCAAAGTCCTGCTCGACGGCGATCCGTACACCGTGATCGAGAACGAGTTCGTCAAGCCGGGCAAGGGTCAGGCGTTCAACCGCATCAAGGTACGCAACCTCAAGACCGGCCGCACCATCGAGCGCACCTTCAAGTCCGGGGAGTCCCTGGAGGCGGCCGACGTCGTAGACACGGAAATGCAGTACCTCTATCAGGACGGGGATTTCTGGCATTTCATGATGCCGGAGAGCTTCGAGCAGTACACCGCCGGCAAGTCCGCCGTGGGCGAGAATGCGCAGTGGCTCAAGGACGGTGTGGTCTGCATCGTTACACTATGGAACAACGTGCCGCTGGTGGTGACGCCGCCGCCGCACATCGAGCTCAAGATCGTCAAGACCGACCCAGGTGTGCGCGGCGATACCGCCACAGGTGGTCAGAAGCCCGCCACCCTGGAGACGGGTGCGGTCGTGCGGGTGCCGCTGTTCGTCAACGAGGGCGAGGTGGTCCGCGTTGATACCCGGACCGGGCAGTACATCTCGCGCGCCAAGCAATAGCGCTTGGTAAGGCACTGGAGGAACGCCGCATGTCATCTCGCAGCACGGTTCTGGCACTGGCCGCAGGCCTCCTGCTGGCGCCCGCGGCCTACGCGCAGCAGTACTACGGCTCCTCCTACGGCGCCTACTACGACGACTCCTACCCCTGGCACGGCTACGTACTGGGCGGGTTCAGCCAGCCGACCGGTAACGCCAACAACGTGCTGCAGGGCGGGTGGGATGTCGGGGGCGGCGCCCTCTATCGCCCGTCGGGGAGCCCGGTGGCGCTGCGCCTGGAGTTGAACTATTCCTCGAACAACGCCACCAATCAGACCCTCAGCCAGAGCGCGCAGAGCACGGGCCTGGTGGTCACCGGCGGCTGGGCCGACCTCTGGTCGGCGACCGCGAACGCGGAAGTCCGCTTTCCCTTCACCAGGGGAACCTACGGCTATCTGGTGGGCGGTGTGGGCGTTTACTACGCCCAGCTCAACATTCAGGGATTCGCCAACGGCTATGCCTGCTACCCCTTGTGGTACGGCTGCTACTACGGCAACGGCTGGGGCACGGCCTACAGCGACGTGACCAAGTTCGGCTGGAATGCCGGTGCCGGCATGTCGTTCGCGCTGCGCAACGGCATGGCGCTGTTCGTCGAGGCGCGTTACAACGCCATCCAGACCTCGCAGACGCTCGAGTACGTGCCGATCACGGTGGGCGTGCGCTTCTAGCTGCTCGCGCCCGGGCGGGAATGCGGCCGGCGCCCGCGCGCGTGCGCCACCACCCGTCGGTGGCGTACAGCAGCAACGCCGCCCAGATCAGTGCGAAGCCGGCTGCGAGCGCCGGCCCGAAGCTCTCCCGATAGAACAGCACGCCGCACAGCAGCTGCAGGCTGGGCGCGATGTACTGCAGGACGCCGACGGTCGAGTACGGCAGCAGCCGTGCGCCGAAGGCGAACAGGAACAGCGGGACCGCGGTAACGAGCCCGCTGCCGACCAGCAGCGCCGCGATTCCCGCACCGTCACGGGTCAGCGCCCCGCTCCCCGCGTGCTCGCACCACAGCAGGTACCCCACCGCCAGCGGCATGAGCAGCAGCGTCTCGGTTGCCAGTCCCGGCAGGGCCTCCACGCTGATCATCTTGCGCACCAGGCCGTAGAGGGAAAAGCTGGCCGCCAGAGCGAACGCGATCCACGGCGGGTGGCCGGCGAGCACCGTGAGGTAGCCCACCGCGATGGCGGCCAGCGCGATCGCGCTCCATTGCGTGCGGTTGAGCCGCTCGCGCAGCACGAGCACACCGAGCACGACGTTGACCAGCGGGTTGATGTAGTAGCCGAGGCTGCTGTCGACGATGTGGTTATGCGTCACGCTCCACACGTACACCAGCCAGTTGCAGCTGATGAGCGTTGCGGAGGCGGCCAGGCCCGCCAGCAGCGGCGGCCGGGTCAGGGTCGCAGACACACGCCACAGCTCGCCGCGCGCGAGCATCCAGGCGAGCAGAAACAGGCACGACCAGGCGACCCGATGCGCGATCACCTGCAGCGCCGGCACTTCGCGCAGCGGGTGCAGGTAGACCGGGAACAGCCCCCAGAGGGTGAAGGCCGCGGTGGCGGCGACGAGCCCCCGGTGCGAGGGTCGCGCCGGACTCATCAGGGGCGGGCGCCCGTCGCGCTGCGGGCAACCAGTACCCGCACCAGACCCTCCAGGCCGCGGGCGTCGGCATCATCGAAGCGCCCGGCGCGGGGACTATCGATGTCGAGCACGCCGAGCAGCGTGCCGGCATCCACCATCGGCACCACGATCTCGGAGCGCGAGGCCGCATCACAGGCGATGTGCCCGGGAAACTTCTGTACGTCGGGCACCACCAGCGTGCGCCGCTGCACGGCGGCGGCGCCACACACTCCCTGGCCGAGGGCAATGCGCACGCAGGCCGGCTTGCCCTGAAACGGTCCGAGCACCAGCTCGCCGCCGCGCAGGAAATAGAAGCCCGCCCAGCTGACCTCGGGAAGCGCGGCGAAGATCAGCGCAGCGCTGTTGGCGGCGTTGGCGATGCGGTCGCTCTCGCCATCGAGCAGCGCGGTGAGCTCCTCGGCGAGGCGGGCGTAGTCCGCAGGCTTGTCGCGGAAGTCGTACTGTTTGGCGATGTAACCCATCAGCGCTGCGCCCTGCCCGTGAGGTGAAACCATTCTATAGCTGACCGACGTCGCGGGGCTGCGGCACTGACCGCCGTCACTTCAGGCGCGGGCCGTCGGGAACGGCAGCACTTCCTCGATAGAGGACGCGCCGCTCGCGAGCATCAGCAGGCGGTCGAAGCCGAGCGCCACGCCGCAGCAGTCGGGGAGCCCCGCCGCGAGCGCCGCGAGCAACCGCTCGTCGGGCCCGGCCACCGATAGTCCCCGGCGCTGCCGCTCCCGGTTGTCGCGGGCAAAGCGCGCGCGCTGCTCGTCGGCGTTGGCCAGCTCGTGAAAGCCGTTGGCGAGCTCGACGCCATCGCAATACAGCTCGAAACGCTGCGCCACGCGTGTATCGGCGGGGTCGAGGCGTGCCAGCGCCGCCTGCGTGGCCGGATAGCCGTGGACGAAGCTGAGGGCGCGATGCCCCAGGCGCGGGCCGATGAGCGCGCCCATCAGCAGTTCGAGCCACTGGTCGCGCTCCGCGCCGGCAGGCTCGCCTCCGCCCGCAGGCGGCGCCGCCGCACCGGCGAGGGAGAGCGGCCGCGCGGCCTGAGCGAGGGCGGCAATGCTCGCGCCGAGCGGATCGAGGCCGAGCTCGCGCAGGAACGCCTCGCGGTAGCTGATCCGCTCGCCGGCGCGCGCGCTCGCCGCCGCGCCGAGGAGCGTGCGCACCAGCGCCTCCACCTCGTCCATCAGCTGCCCGAGGGAGAAGCCGATGCGATACCACTCGATCAGCGTGAACTCCGGATTGTGCAGCCGGCCGCATTCCAGGCCGCGCACCACGTGGCAGATCTGCCAGATGTCACCGCTCCCGGCGGCCAGCAGGCGCTTCATGGCGTATTCGGGTGAGGTGTGCAGAAACATCGGCGGCGCGGGCGAGGCGCGCGAGGGCGCGCAGGACTCAGGCGTGAGCCGCACGGCCGCCGCATGCAGGTGCACGTCGCTCACCGGTGCGTTGACCACCAGCGGGGTATCCACCTCGAGCAGGCCGCGGGCGGCGAAGAACTCGCGCGAGCGCTGCAGGAGCGCGGCACGCTCCACCAGCCGCTCGCGCGTGGCCACCGGCCGCCAGTCCTGCTGCGCGGCGCTCATTTCAGGCGCGCGAGCGTCTCGCCCACGCGCACGGCGCTGCCCGGCGCCAGGGTCGAGCGCCACTCGCTCCGGGCCGGCGGCAGCAGCAGGATGACGGTCGAGCCCATGTTGAACCGCCCGACTTCCGCACCCCGCGCGAGCGTCAGGCCCGCACGGTCGGTGGCGAGCGGCAGAGCCGCGGGCCGGCGCGGACTGCGCGGCGTGACTTCCCCGTGCCACACGGTCGAGATGCTGCCGACGCACAGCGCACCGACCAGCACCAGCGCGAAGGCAAACGGCCCCTCGCCGAAAATGCACACCACCCGCTCGTTGCGGGCGAACAGACCCGGAACGCTGGCGGTGGTGATGGCATTGACGCTGAAGCGCTGTCCCGGCACGTACCACGCGGCGCGCAGCGTACCCGGCAGCGGCATGTGGACGCGGTGGTAGTCGGCCGGGGCGAGATACAGCGTCGCGAATGCACCGCTGCGGAAGAACTCCACCCACGGGCCCGCATCGCCGCCGAGCAACGACTCGAGCGTGAACGCATGACCCTTGGCCTGCACCAGCCAGTAGCCGTCCAGGCGCCCGAGCTGACTCACGCTGCCGTCGACCGGGGAGACCAGTGCCAACGGGTCCGGTTCCGCCGGACGCGTGCCGGCGCGCAGCGCGCGCGTGAAGAAGGCATTGAAGCTCTCGTAATGCAGCGGATCGGTCTCCTCGGCCTCGCTCATGTCGGGGTGAAAGCGGCTCACGAAGCTGCCGATGAGCGCGTTCTTCAGCCAGCGCAGCTGGCTGCGGGTCAGTTGATAGGCGAGCTGCGACAGCAGGTGCTGAGGCAGCAGGTACTGCAGCGCGACGAATGCCCGCGCGCTGGCGCTGTCGGCGGCGGCGCCACTCACGGGGAGGCGCGCTCGCGCTGGCCGCCGAGATGGGGCGCCGCGCGCGCAAGGTCGGCGCTGACGGCCGCCACCTCGAAGGGCGGCGTGAAGATGGCGGCGATGCGCCCGGCGCGATCGGTGAGGAACACCGCGGTGGAGTGATCCATGGTGTAGTCGCCGCCGGGCAGCTCCACGCGGTCGAACGCCACACCGAAGTACCCGGCGATCCGCGTGATCGCGGCGGCATCGCCGCTCAGTCCCCGGAACCGCGGGTCGAACGCCTGCAGATAGCGGGCGAGCACGGCCGGCGTATCGCGCGCGGGGTCTACACTGATGAACAGCACGCGCAGCCCGGGCACGGCGGCGCCTCTGGCGATCTGTGCCAGTTGCACCAGCGTCGTCGGGCAGGTGTCCGGGCAGTGCGTGAAGCCGAAGAACACCAGCGAGGGGGCGGCGGCCAGCTCGCGCCGCGTGAACGGCCGGCCATTGGTGTCGGTGAGCAGGAAGTCGCCGATCACCTTCGGCTGCGGCAGCCACGTGCCGCTTGCCAGCTGCGGGCTTCCCCTGTCAAGTTGCTGTGCGAGCCAGAAGCCGGCCACGCCTGCGCAGGCGGCGGCCGCGACCAGGAGCCAGCGGCGGCGCATCGAGGTCATGGGGGAATTATTTCACAGGCGCGCGGGCGCCGGGCGTGCCGTCAGCGTGCGGCGGCGGCGCACGGCCGCTGCGGCCGCGCGCCGCAACCGGACCATCACCATCGGCACGCTCATCGCGCGCGGCGCCGCGCGCCTCAGCCGTGCGCGCGTGTACTTCGGCCACGGCACCGACAACGCCCGGGATGAGGCCGCCGCGCTGGTGCTGCACGCGCTGCGCCTGCCGCCCCGCGGCGGCGCCGCGCTCTACCGCCGGCGCGTCGCTGCGAGCGCGCAGCGACGCGTCGAGGAACTGCTGGCGCGCCGCATCAGCGAGCGCATCCCGGCGGCGTATCTGACCGGTGTCGCCTGGTTCGCGGGTGTGCGCCTCGCCGTCGACCGGCGTGTACTGGTGCCGCGCTCGCCGCTCGCGGAACTGATCGAGCGACGCTTTGCGCCCTGG
>DASPPI010000030.1:0-4523 GCA_035625615.1 Steroidobacteraceae bacterium
CCGGAGCGTTTGCGGCGCGCTACCACGAGGTGCGCGGCGACGCCTACTACGCGAAGGGCGACCGGACCACGGCGCTCAACGAGTATCGCAGCGCGCAGGCAGCCGGCGGGGGCACGGATGCGGCGCTGCTGCAACTGAAGATCGCCGACCTCGCCGCTGCGGCGCCGGCGGCGACGCCCGCGGCGGCGGCACAACCGACGCCGCCTGCTGCGGGGAAGTAGCGGCCATGCCCACCGTGCAACCCCGCGCGGCCCACGCCTGCCGTGCGCTGACTGCGGCGGCTGCCCTGGCGGCGCTGCTGCTCGCCGCCGCCTGCTCGAAGGACAAGAGCGTCGAGGAGCCGGCGAAGCTGACACCGCTGCCGCATCCGAGCCTGATCGTGAAGCGCATGTGGAGCCGCTCGGTGGACGACAAGAAAGCCATCCCGCTGCGTCTCGGGCTCGGCGTGTCGATCGCCGGCAATCGCGTCTTCGCGGCCGGTCACACCGGGACCGTGGCGGCGTTCGATCTGGCCTCGGGCAAGGTGTTGTGGCGCAAGAAGACCGGCGCGCCGTTGTCGGGCGGCACGGCGGCGAGCGAGCGGCTGGTGCTGGTGGGCTCGAGCGACGGACGGCTGTTCGCCTTCAGTCCCGCCAACGGCGATCACCTGTGGAACGTGCGCCTCAACGGCGAGGTGCTCGCCCCTCCGGCCATCTCCGAGCGGCTCATCGCGGTGCGCACCGTCGACGGCAAGCTGCACGCGCTCAGTCCCGACGACGGGCATGCGCTGTGGACGCAGCAGCAGCCGGTTCCACGGCTGTCGCTGCGCGGCACGGCGCGCCCGCTGATCGTCGGTGACGTCGTGCTGTGCGGCTTCGACAACGGCAAGGTGGTCGCCGTCAACGGCGGCGACGGCACGGTGCAGTGGGAGACAACGGTGATCCCGCCGCACGGCCGCACCGAGCTCGAGCGGCTCATCGACATCGATTCGCAGGTCAGCGCCTCGGGCCGCGACGTGTACGCCGTCGGTTTCCAGGGGCGCGTGGCGATGCTGGCGCTCGACACCGGCCAGATCTGGTGGTCGCACGAGACCTCGAGTTACCGGGGGCTGGTATTCGATGAGGACACGCTGTACGTGTCGGACGCCAACGGTGAGGTCGTAGCGCTCAAGGCGCGCACCGGGGCGGAGATCTGGCGACAGAGCGCGCTGCTCTACCGCGGGCTCTCGGCGCTCGCCATCATGGACTTCGCCATCGTCACGGCGGATTTCCAGGGCTACGTGCACTGGCTCGACAAGGCGACCGGCGCGCTCGCCGCGCGTGTCTCGACCAGCGGCAACGTGCGCATCAGCACCGCTCCGGTGGTCGCCGGCAACGAGGTCGTGGTCGTCAACGATCGCGGACAGGTGACCGCCTACCGGGTGACGCCGCGTCCCGGGGCGCTCGCCACGGCGGCCCAGCCGGCGCCGTCCGCGGCAGCGCCCGCGCAGAGCAAGTAGCGGCGCGAGCCGTGCGGCAGCCGCGCCATGTTGCCCGTCATCGCGCTCGTCGGCCGGCCGAACGTCGGTAAGTCGACGCTGTTCAACGTGCTCACCCGCACCCGCGACGCCATCGTCGCGGACGTGCCGGGGCTCACCCGCGACCGGCAGTACGGCTACGGGCGGCTGGGACCGGTGCCGAGCGTGGTCATCGACACCGGCGGGCTCATCGAGAACCCGAGCGGCCTCGAGGCGCAGATCCGCGCGCAGACCGAGCGCGCCGTCAGCGAGGCCGACCGGTTGATCTTCATCGCCGATGCGCGCGCCGGCCTTTCGCCACAGGATCACTTCGTCGCGCGCGAGCTGCGCCGCTCGGGCAAGCCGGTCACGCTGGCGCTCAACAAGGCGGAGGGGCTGGACGCCGACCTGGTGTCGGCGGACTTCCATGCGCTCGGCTTCGGCGCGCCCAGCGTCATCTCGGCCAGCCACGGACAGGGGTGCGAGGAGCTGATGGAGCAGGTCCTCGCCGGCTGCGCTGCGCCGGCGGCGGCGCCGCAGGAGGACCCGGCGGCGATCCGCATCGCGATCATCGGGCGGCCGAACGTCGGTAAGTCCACCCTGGTCAACCGGCTGCTGGGCGAGGAGCGCGTGATCGCCAGCGAGGAGCCCGGCACGACGCGCGACCGCATCCTGGTTCCCTTCGCGCGCGACGGCCGCCGGTTCCTGCTCATCGATACCGCGGGAGTCCGGCGGCGGGCCAGGGTCGAGGATGTAGTCGAGCGCGCCGGCGTCGCCAAGACGCTGCAGGCGATCGATGAGGCGCACGTGGTCATCCTGGTCCTCGACGCGCACGACACCGTGGCCGAGCAGGACGCGAGCGTGCTGGGGCTGGCGCTCGAGCGCGGGCGGGCGCTCATCATCGCGGTCAACAAGTGGGACGGGATTGCGCCCGAGCAGCGCGAGCAGATTCATCGCCAGCTCGCGCTCAAGCTCGATTTCGTGCCGTTCGCGCCGCTGCATTTCATCTCGGCGCGGCACGGCACGGGGGTGGGGGAGCTGATGCAGTCGACGGTACGCGCCTACCAGGCGGCGATGCGCACCCTGCCGACGCGCGAGCTGACGCGCACGCTCGAGCAGGCGGTCACGGTTCATCAGCCGCCGCTGGTGCGCGGCCGGCGCATCAAGCTGCGCTACGCGCACCAGGGGGGACGCAATCCGCCGCGCATCGTGATCCACGGCAACCAGACCGCCGCGGTTTCGGCGGCCTACACGCGCTACCTCGCCAACGTGTTCCGCAAGACCTACGATCTGTTCGCCACGCCGGTGTTCATCGAGTACCGCACCGATGCCAATCCCTACCAGGGGCAGCGCGAGCGGCCGCGGTCCAAGGGACGGCGCAAACGCGCCGGATCGCAGCGCCGGCGCTGAGCGTCCCGGTACCTCGGGTGGTGTGGCGCGCGCGAGCCCCGCTAGGGGTTGCCCGCTCCGAAGGAGTAGAGGGTCGTCGCGTTTCCGGAGAAATTGACGGCGAATACCGAGCCGATGCCGTACGTGCCGCCGTTCATGGTGGTGCCGGCGAACTGTTTGCCGACGATGTTGCTAGGCGGCTGAAAAGTGGCCGGCAAAGTGGCTAGAGACAGACTCGACGGGTTGGGCGCTTGCGCGCCGAAGTTGGCGGTGGGGCCGAACAGATAGAGCAATGACTCCGCGCCGGCAGGCGTCAATGTGAACACAGTGCCGCAGCCTCCACCGCAGCTAGCGTTCCCGCCGCCGTTGGTGGCGCCGTAGAAATTCCCGCCGGATTCCACCAGCGCCGTGGACGGCGCCGCACCGTCGGCGGTTCCGCCGGCAAACGCGTGCAGCACGCTCTCGACGCCCGCCGGTGTGATCCTGTAGACGACGCCGAGGGAGCCTGATCCGCCGAAGGGCGTTACGCCATAGAAGTTCCCGTCGGTCCCCTCGAGCAACTGAGTCTGCTGGGGCAGCGCTCCGTCGCTGCCGCCGGCGAAGGAGTGCAGCACCGTTTCCGTGCCGTTGGCGGCGATCTTGAAGACGGTGCCGTTGTTCGACGCGCCGCCGTAGACCGTCGTGCCGTAGAAGTTGCCATCCGTGCCCTGAATCAGGCTCACCGGCGTGATGCCGTCGCTGCCGCCGGCGAACGGATGGAGCACGGTCTCGGCGCCCGCCGGGGTGAGACGGAAGGCCACGCCGCAGCCGCTCCCGCCGCACGCGCCGCTGGTGAGACCGCCGTAGGAGGCGGTGCCGTAGAAATTGCCGTCGCTGCCCTCGACGACGCCGTTGGGGTCGCCGCCATCGGCGGCGCCCGTGAAGAAATAGAGGATCGTCTCGACGCCGCTTGCGGTGATCTTGAAGACCACGCCACAGCCCGAGCGGCACGCGCCGTTCCCGCCGAAGTTGGTGGCGCCGTAGAAGTTGCCGTCGGTGCCCTGGATGACCCCTTCCGGATCGGCGCCATCGGCCGAACCCCCGGCAAAGGAGTAAAGCACGGTCTCCACGCCGGCCTGCGTCACCCTGAAAAAGGTGCCGAGGCCGTTGGCGCCGCCACTGGCGGTGGTGCCGTATAAGTTGCCGTCCTTACCCTGGATCAGGCCATTGGGGCCGCTACCGTCGCCGCTGGCGGGGGTGGTACCCGATGGGTAGTAGTAGTTATTGCAGTTGTAGCCGCCGCCGTTGCACCCACAGCCCGTGAGCGACACCAGTGCGCAGCACGCGGCGACTGTCAGGTACGCCCGATTGCGGTCCACTGCATCCTCCCACCCGATCGCGACTATGGGTCTCATTACACCAGAGGTCACTCAACGCGCACAACGCGGAACCGTTGACCGGCCGGTTTGCGGGGATCGCCGCTGCCACTGACGCCGCGCGCCGCTTTTGTAAAATGGTCTGCAGACGGCGACACTGCCCAGCCGGCGGACCGGCTGGGCAGGCCGCGCCCGGGAGAGGTCGGGGGGAAGATGAGACCTGAGCTTCGCGTCGTTCCCGAATCGCTCATCACTCCCATACTCGGGGAGGCCAAGAAGATTCTCGCCGAGATCGGGATCGAGGT
>DASPPI010000031.1:0-4345 GCA_035625615.1 Steroidobacteraceae bacterium
AGGGTAGTCGTGGTGACGTTACCGGTATTGGTGAGGCCGTTGGTCGTGGTGGCGCCGGTGACACCGAGCGTTCCGCCCACGGTTTCCGCACCGGTGGTCGAGAGTGTCGTCGTGGCGATGGCGCCGGTATTGGTGATGCCATGCGTGGTCGTGGCGCCGGTGACGCCCAGGGTGCCACCCACGGTCTCGTTGTTCGTGACCGCCGCCGAGTTCAGGGTCGCGGCACCGGTGGTCGTCAGGGTGGTCGTCGTGACGTTGCCGGTATTGGTGAGGCCGTTGGTGGTGGTGGCGCCGGTGACGCCGAGCGTCCCGCCCACCGTTTCCGCGCCGGTCGTCGTCAGGGTAGTCGTGGTGACGTTGCCGGTATTGGTGAGGCCCTTGGTCGTGGTGGCGCCGGTCACCGCCAGCGTGCCACCCACAGTCTCGTTGTTCGTGACCGCCGCCGAGTTCAACGTCGCGGCGCCGGTCGTCGTCAGGGTGGTCGTGGTGACGTTGCCGGTATTGGTGATGCCCTTGGTCGTGGTGGCGCCGGTGACGCCCAGTGTGCCCCCGACAGTGGTGTTCCCTGTGACAGTGGCGTTCCCTGTGACGGTGGTCCCGCCGGGTGCAGTGATCGTTACGGTATTCAGAGCTGGATTGACAGTCACCGAGCCCGTTGTGATGTTCGACTGAGCGTAGACACCCTGACAGGACGCGATGCCGATGAGTCCAACAGTGAGCGACGCGGCCACTCGAGCCACAACTGACCCGCGGCCGCGCGCACGCCAGAATCCGTTGATGACCATACGATTGATTTGACTTACTCCGCATCGCGGGAGAACACCTCCCTGAGGTCATCCTACGAAAGATCTCGACGCAGCCTTGTGAAGCGCCGACACGTTTCCCGGGCACTTGGTGTCGTGCAGTGCACACAATCCGCAAGTGAGTGAATTTAACGAGGCGACATAAAGCGGCCGTCTTAAGACCGCCGCTGCGGACTGAAAGTCGGGCCCTGCTTGCGGTTGACGGCGACCCGGCCGCCGCTGCTCTTTGGCAGCTGCCGAGATCGCCTCAGTCGATCACTGCCGAGTGGATCTCGATTCCGGCCGCGATGACGCGGGTCACGGGCGTACCGGCAGCTATCTCGAGCAGCTGCGCCTTCTGCTCCGCACTCAGCGGCCGGGCGAAGGACAGCCGCCGCTCAATGCGCTCCTTACCCGCCTCATCGCGCGACCAGCGCACGCCTACGGTGATCTTTCCCAGTGCCCAGTCACACTGAGCCGCATGGTGGCGCAGTGCCACGGCGGTGTCCGCCCCGAGACTCGCCAGCAGCAGTTCGCGCGGCGCAAACCCGGCATCGCTGCCGCCGGCTGCCACCGCCTCGTCGGCGGTGAGGTGATGGTGTCCCGAGACAATCTGCTGCACGTGCTGGTGCTCATTGATCACGGTCACGTAGGCCATGTGCAGGTCCTCCCCCCGGCGCGGCCGCAGGCACGCGGCGCGCCGCATAGATACCGGCATGCGACAGGCGCCCCAGCATGCTGCACGCGATGCTGCTGACACTGAGTCCCGTCACATCGTCTACCCGGTAAGGCGTACCCTCGAGAATGCTCTGCGCGGCGCGCAGGCCGCTGCGGACTGCGGGCCCAATGCCCTCGCCCAGGTCGCGCGTCGCGAGCCCCGCGGCATCGCCGGTGATGAACGCATTGTCACGCCGCACTACGCCGACGCGCCCGCGCAGGTAGTAGCTGTAGCCGCTGGGCTCGTAGCGCGCCCCGCGCGCGAGCTGACCATCGAGCATCGCGGTGAGGCGCGCCCAGTGCGCCCGGATATCCTGTCCGGCGCGCTTCATGCGCGCGGCGATGCCGCCGATACCGACGTTGAGCCAGCCGCGCTCCTTGGGCACGTACCAGGAGTAGCCAGGCAGTCCGCCCTCGAAGAACCACAGGTGACAATCGGAATCCTGCCAGTCGTACGGGATCTCGTGCTCGAGGGTGACAATCTGCAGCCCGCTGTCGCGCGGATTGAGCTCGCGGAACAGCTCGCGGTACACCGGGCAGCGCGTGCCCCCGGCACCGATCAGGTAGCGGCAGCGGTAGGCGCCGTCGATGACGTAGCCGCCCGCGTCGGCGACGATGTGCCGCACGGTGTGCTGCTCGACCGGCGCGCCGGAGCGCTCGAGCAGCCAGGCATCGAACTCGAAGCGGCGGATCGAATGCTGCACGCACGCCACCGGCAGGTGCAGCCGGCCGAGATGCACGCGCAGCCGCGGGAAGGTCAGCAGGCGATGCGGATAGGCACCCAGATCCATCGCCAGCTCACGCACCACCTCCGGCGTGATCCAGCCGGCGCACAGCTTCAGGCGCGGGAAACGCTCGCGATCGAGCACCAGCACGTCGGCGCCGCCCTTCCTCAGCTGCCAGGCGGCAGTCGAGCCCGCGGGTCCGCCGCCGACGATGAGCACGTCACAGCTGCGCATGCACGGCGCCGGTCAGCCGCTATAGAGGTGCGCGCGCGTCCACGGGATGTCGTTGCTCTCGCCGGGGGCGAACACCACCTGGAACAGCTGCAGCGTGCCAGTGGCAAAGCCGGCCACCGAGCCGGCGAGGTACAGCCGCCACATGCGCACGAATCGCTCGTCGAACATGGTACGCACGCGCTCACCGGCCGCCTCGAACAGCGCCAGCCAGTGGCGCAGCGTCTGCGCATAGTGCAGGCGCAGGTTCTCGACGTCGAGAATCGAGAAGTCCCAGGGCTCGAAAATCGCGGCCATCTCACCGAGCGTCGGCGGGTAAGCCCCCGGGAAGATGCGCCGTTCGATCCACGGCTGCAGCGGCCCCGGCTGATTGCGGCCAATCGAGTGGATCAGCCCGCGGCCACGGCCGGCCAGGCAGCGGTGTGCGACGGCACCGAGCGTCTCGTAGTTGGCGAGACCCACGTGCTCGAGCATGCCCACCGACATGAAGGCATCGTAGCGCCCGCTGATGTTGCGGTAGTCGTCCTCGATGTATTCCACGCGACCGGCGAGTCCCTCGCGCGCGGCCCGCTCGCGTGCGTACGCGACCTGCTCGCGCGAGATGTTGAAGGCGCGCACACGCACGCCGTAGTGGCGCGCCATGTGCAGCGCCAGCGTACCCCAGCCGCAGCCGGCCTCCACCACGCTCTCGCCGGCCGTCAGGCGGAGCTTCCGGCACACGTGATCCATCTTGGCGACCTGCGCCTCATCGAGCGTGGCCTGGGGCGTCGGATAGTACGCGCAGGTATAGGCCATGGTGTTGCCGAGCCACAGCGCGTAGAACTCGTTGCCGATGTCGTAATGGCGATGGATGTTGTCGCGCGAGCCGGTGAGCGTGTTGCTGTGCGGGCGGTGCAGCGCCGCGATCGCGCGGCGCAGCAGCGAGTCACGCCCCGCGCGCGCGCGGCCGGCGCGATACACCGTCTCCAGCAGGCCCACCAGGTCGCCCTCGACCGTGACCGTGCCGTCGCTGTAGGCCTCTCCGAAACGCATCGCGGGGTCGGTGAGGACCGACAGCAGTGTGGCGCGACCGGCGAAGGTCACCCTCCCTGCAGGCGGGGCCGCGCCCGCGCCCACGCAGGCTCCGTCGCGCACCGCGAGCTCGAGCGGCGGCGAGCCCAGGTGGGCGTGCAGCTGGGCGAGCAGCCAGCGGTCGAGGGCGCTGCCCTGCGCCTGCGGCCGCGGCATCACCGCCGGCGGCGGCGGGGGCGTCCCGGCGGCCCGCTCGGTAGCGGATGCCAGGCTCTCCGAGTTCATGACTCACCTTCCAGGGACGTTCGGGAACGGATAATTTAACACGGCGGCCGCCTCGGTCCGACCACGCCCGGGATGCCGCGCCGCGGGAGTACCCACCGCAGGGGCCCGGAGCGGGCTGTTGGTGCGCCTACGGATGCCGGCGGGATGCCGCCGGCGCCAGGGTGCGGTTGAGCAGTGCCGCAAGTCGGGCGCCGGCGAGCAGCAGCCGCTCGTGCACGATGTCCTCGGCGTCCTGCTGATAGGCCGCATCCAGCACCACGATGCCCGGTGGCACGCGGTCGCAGGCGAAGCCGGCATAGGCGTAGGCGACGTTGCGCGCCAGGTGGTTCGATTCGAAGGCCCAGCGGTCGGGCGATCCCTGGCCGGCGTCCGTCACCAGCTGCTGCGCCGCGACCGCCAGCTGATCGATATCGGCCGGCGGCTGCTGACGGTTGCGGGCGTGCAGCGCGAGCGTGACGAAATCGTTGTCCCACGCCCGGTGCAGACTCTCGCGGCCGCGGGTGCGCACGCCCGCGAGCGCGACCTGGACGCGATTGCCGCCGCGATCGGCGTTGTCGGCCGCGTGCAGCGGCTGATGGATGTCCCCGACCAGGT
>DASPPI010000032.1:0-17913 GCA_035625615.1 Steroidobacteraceae bacterium
CCCTGAGCTCATGTAGCGCACCAGGTCCCTGAAGAACGGACGCTCCCGGTGCACGGCGTAGAAGCCCTCGGCTTCGCGCTGCGACAGATGCAGCATGCGTGCGGCAATGATCGACAGGCCGGCCTGCTCGAAGCGCCGATACACCTCGCCGATGAGATTGCCGCGCACGCCGTCGGGCTTGACGATGGACAGGGTGCGCTCGAGCGCCATTGGGCGGTGACCTTATCGAACTGTTGGTGGAAGCGGGTATGACCTGAGCGGCTTTGCGCGCTCAGGGGCCGGGAAAACGGCGCAGTTTACCTTGGGTCTCCGACCCACGCCAATTTGCTGCAGGCTGGAAGTACCCGTTTCATAAGGAGTTTTTGCTCCCCGCCAGCGGGCATGCCGCGGCGGACCCCAGCGCCGGCGTTTCTCTCAGACCGAGAAGCTCTCTCCGCAGCCGCATTCACCCTTGACGTTCGGGTTGCGGAAGCGAAACGCCTCGTTCAGGCCCTGCTTCACGAAATCCACGATCGTCCCGTCGATCAGCGCGAGGCTCGCCGCGTCGACGAACACCCGCACGCCACGGTCCTCGAACACGGCATCGCCCGGCTCAGGTCCATCGGCGTAATTGATGACGTAGGCGAAGCCCGAACAGCCGGTTCTGCGAACTCCGAGCCGCAGGCCGATACCGTGTCCGCGTGCGGCCAGGAACGACTTCACCCGGTTGGCCGCGGATTCGGTCAGTGAAATGCTCATCGCTCTCCATATTCTAGCGCCTTACGCCCAGTGCGCGAGACAGGCGCGCAATGCGTCTTCGACCATCAGCAGCCGCCCCAGTTTCTCCGGCGGAACCCCGCGGGCGGCGGCCCAGGCCGACGGCGTGCCCGGAATCAATGACGTGCGTGCTCGCCCACGCAATTCGCCACACAACCAGCCCGCGACGTCCATAGTATGGGGGCAGGCGAAGGCCTGATAGCGTGCGTCCTTCACACTGTCGCCGGCCACCAGCAGCTGAAATCGCACCCAGGTGTCCTGGCCCAGGCCCCCGGCTTCGCCGCTGATCAGCGCGGCGCCGGGGGCGCCCGCTGCGCTTCGCCAGCGGTCCGCCGCCGCACCGTCGCCGCCGTCCGCGGCGGGCGACAGCGCCCGCAGCCGCGTGAGCTCGCGCCGCAGCGCGCCGAGTGCGACCTCGATGTCGGCGTCAGCGGTGAAGCGGCCCACGCTCAGGCGCAGCGAGCTCTGCGCGAGCTGCACGTCGCGTCCGAGAGCGCGCAGCACGTACGAGGGATCGGGCGACGCCGAGCTGCAGGCGGCCCCGGTGGACAGCGCCAGCTCCCCGAGGCCAGCCACCAGGCTCTCGCCCTGAACCCCTTCGAAGGACACGTTGAGAATGCCCGGCAGCCGGGGGGCCGCCGCGCCGTTGAGATGCGCGCCGCCGAGCGCCGCCAGCCCCTGCCACAGCCGCTCGCGCAGGCGCGTGAGACGCACGCCCTCGGCGGGCAGCGCGCGCGCAGCCAGCTCGCAGGCGGCCCCGAACCCGACGATCTGGTGAGTGGCGAGGGTGCCGGGGCGCAGTCCGCGCTCCTGTCCGCCACCGTAGCTGAGCGGCTGCAGCAGCCCGCGCGCGCCGCTGCGGACGTAGAGCGCGCCGACGCCCTTCGGCCCGTAGAGCTTGTGCGCCGTGAACGAGGCGAAATCGACCGCCAGCGTGCGCAGCTCCAGCGGCACCTTGCCGAGCGCCTGGGCGCAGTCGCTGTGAAAGGCGACGCCGCGCTGGCGGCACAGCGCACCGATCGCGGCCACGTCCTCGAGCACGCCGGTCTCGTTGTTCGCGAACATGAGCGAGGCGAGCACCGTGTCCGGCCGCAGCGCGGCGGCGAACGCCGCCGGGTCGATGCGCCCGGCAGGCGCCGGCGTGAGCCAGCTGACGCTGAAGCCCTCCTTCTCGAGGCGCTGGCACGGATCGAGCACCGCCTTGTGCTCGGTGCGGGAGGTGATGAGGTGACGGCCGCGGTCGGCGTTGGCGCGTGCGCAGCCGAGTATCGCCAGGTTGTTGGATTCCGTGGCGCCCGAGGTGAACACGATCTCCTGCGGCTGCGCCCCGACCAGCGCGGCGACCTGCGCGCGCGCCCGCTCGACCCGCGCCGCGGCGCGCACGCCGTAGGCGTGCGCCGAGGAGGGATTGCCGAAGTCCCCGTCCGCCGTCAGGCACTCGCTCATCGCCTGCGCCACCGCCGGGTCGACCGGCGTGGTCGCTGCATAATCGAGATATACGGGGTTGGCGCTGCTCATCGCGGCGCGCCGGCGTGGCGGCGCCGGTTCTGCACGGCGGTCAGGATGCCGCGCAGGATGTGGACCTCGTTCTCATCGAGCTCGGCGCGCTGCAGCAGCCGGCGGATGCGGCTCATGAGGTGTGTGCCGCTCTCGGTACGGTCGCGGAAATCGATCTCCTCGAGCACTGCGGCGAAGTGGGCGTACAGGCGCTGCAGCTCCTGCGCCGTCGCCAGCGGCGCCGCTGCCGGCGCGCTGGCGGCGCCGGCAGCGCCGCAGGCGCGAAACAGCTCGTACGCGACCAGCTGCACCGCCATGGCGAGATTCAGCGACGGGTAGGCGGCGCTCGCCGGTATGCGGATCAGCGCGTGCGCCGCCTCGAGCTGCGCGTTGCTGAGCCCGCTGCGCTCGGCGCCGAACACCACGGCTGCCGGAGCGCGCTGCGCCTCAAGCACCACGCGCTGCGCGGCGTCGCGCACGTCGACGACCCGGAAATACTGGTCGCGATCGCGCGCTGTCGTGGCCGCGACGTAGCCGCAGCCGGTGAGGGCCTCGTCGAGGGAGGCCACCACCCGCGCCGCGCGCAGCAGGTCATCGGCCCCCGAGGCGCGCGCGCTGGCCTCCGGGTGCGGGAACTCCCTGGGGTTTACCAGCACCAGTTGCGCGAGCGCCATGTTCTTCATGGCGCGCGCCACCGCGCCGATGTTCCCCGCGTGCGAAGGCGCCACCAGCACGATGCGAATGTCGAACCGATTCATCTGCTGCTACGCTAGCCGCTACCTCACCGCCGATCGAGCCGACGAGCTTAAGGACCGTGCCGCCGCTTCTCAATATCGCCGTGCGTGCCGCGCGCCGCGCCGGCGAGCTCATCGTCCGCAGCCTGAACCGCCTGGAATCGCTGGCCGTCACCTCCAAGGGACGCAACGACTTCGTCAGCGAAGTGGACCAGGCGGCCGAGCGCGAGATCATCGCCAGCATCCGCCGTCATTATCCGCAGCATGCGTTTCTGGCCGAGGAGAGCGGGCGCAGCGGCACGCACGATACGCTGTGGATCATCGACCCGCTCGACGGCACCACCAACTTCCTACACGGCTTTCCGGTGTTCGCCGTGTCGATCGCCTGTCAGATCAAGGGACGCCTCGAGCACGCCGTCGTTTACGATCCCATGCGCCAGGAGCTGTTCACCGCCAGCCGCGGCGCCGGCGCACATCTCGACAACCACCGCATGCGCGTCAGCAAGGCCCGCACCCTCGAGGGTGCACTGATCGCCACCGGCTTTCCCTACCGCGCCAACATGCGCTACCTCGATGCCTATCTCGGCATGCTGCGGGCGGTGACCGAGCACGCCGCGGGCGTGCGCCGCCCCGGCGCGGCGGCGCTCGACCTGGCTTACGTCGCGGCCGGGCGGGTCGATGCGTTCTGGGAGATCGGCCTGAACGCCTGGGATACGGCCGCCGGCACGCTCCTCATCCAGGAGGCGGGCGGGCGCATCGGCACGCTCACCGGCGCGGAGTACCGCCAGGAGGGCCACGTCGTCGCCGGCACGCCGAAGGTCTACGCCGCACTGCTCGAGCTGCTCGCTGCGCACGTGCCGGCGGAGCTGCGCGCGCCGTAGCGAAGACGCGTGGCGCCTCGCTCGCTTTCCCCAGGTCGCTTGTGTACAGTCCTCGGCACAAAAATCGGGGGTTGCATGGCGCGACAACTGCTGGCGACCAAATCGATCGCGGAGCTGCACGAGCAGGAATCCTCGGGTAACCAGCTAAGGCGTGCGCTCAACGCGACGCAACTGACGCTGCTCGGCATCGGCGGCATCATCGGCACCGGCATCTTCGTGCTCACCGGCACGGCCGCTGCCAACCACGCCGGTCCCGCGCTGCCGCTGTCGTTCATCATCGCCGGCCTCGGCTGCACCTTTGCGGGTCTGTGCTACGCGGAATTCGCCGCCATGATCCCGGTATCCGGCAGCGCCTACTCCTACTCCTACGCGACCCTCGGCGAGGGCATCGCCTGGTTCATCGGCTGGAACCTGGTGCTGGAGTACCTGTTCGCGGTGGCCACGGTATCGGTCGGCTGGTCGGGATACGCGGTGAGCCTCCTCGACCAGCTGCACATCCATGTCCCGCCGGCGCTGTCGCACGCCCCGCTCGACCAGGGAATCGACGCGCTGCACTGGGTGCGCACCGGGGCCGTCATCAACGTGCCGGCGATGCTGATCGTCGCGGCCATCGCCACCATCTGCTACATCGGCATCAAGCAATCCGCCGCATTCAACTCGGTCGTCGTGGCCATCAAGGTGACCGTGGTGCTGCTGTTCATTCTGTTCGGCTTCAGCTACATCGACACTGCCAACCTGCACCCGTTCATCCCGCCCAACTCCGGTCGCTCCGGAGCCTTCGGCTGGAGCGGCGTGATGGCGGCCTCGGGCGTGATCTTCTTCGCCTACATCGGCTTCGATGCCGTATCGACAGCGGCCCAGGAGACCAGGAATCCGCAACGCGACATGCCGATCGGGATCCTGGCGAGCCTCATCATCTGCACCGTCCTTTACGTGGTGGTCGCGGCGGTGCTCACCGGCATGGTGAACTACCGCGAGCTCGATGTCGCCGCGCCGGTGGCCCTCGCGCTCGACAAGTATCCGTCGCTGCACTGGCTCGGGATTCCCGTCAAGCTCGGCGCGGTCTGCGGCATGACCTCGGTGATGCTGGTGATGACCATCGCCCAGGCACGCATCTTCTTCGCGATGGCGCGCGATGGGCTGCTGCCGCCGTGGTTCGGACGTGTGCATCCGCGCTTTCGCACCCCGTCGACCGGCACCGTGGTGACCGGAGTGGCGGCGGCAATCGTCGGCGGCCTGTTCCCGGTGAAGATCCTCGGCGAGCTGGTGGCCATCGGCACGCTGGCCGCCTTCGTCACGGTCTGCATCGGCACGCTGGTGCTGCGGCGCACGCGCCCCGACCTGCCGCGCCCGTTCCGCACACCCTGGCCGTGGTTCAACTGTATTGCCGGCGCCATCGTGTGCTTCGGGATGATGGTGTCGCTCGGGCCGGCGACCTGGGCGCGGCTGGTGATCTGGACCGGGATCGGCGTGCTCATCTACGCGCTCTACGGCTACCAGCACAGCCGCGTGCGCCACGCCGGCGGCGCAGCGCCCGCGGCCCGTACGGCCTGACGCGCCCGGCTCAGCGCGCCCGCTGAACGGCGCGGCGGCGCGCTCAAGGCTCGGCGCCGCTGTGCCGGTCGCCACGGCGCGCATCGACCCGGCGCCGCAGCCGCACGTTCACCAGCTCCACCGCGGTCGCGAACGCCATGGCGAAATACAGGTATCCCTTGGGGATCTCGAAGTGCAACCCCGCGCCGATCAGGGCGACGCCGATCAGCAGCAGAAAGGCCAGCGCCAGCATCTTGATGGTCGGATGGCGGGCGATGAAGGCGGCGAGTGAGCCCGACACCCACATCATGACGACGATCGCCACCACGATGGCCGCCACCATGATGGGCAGCTCGCGCACCAGGCCCACCGCGGTGAACACCGAGTCGAGCGAGAACAGGATGTCGAGCGCCGCGATCTGTGCGACCACGGCCACGAAGCCGGCGCGCAGCGGCGTGCGCACCGCAGCGGGCGCCGGTCCCTCGAGGGTGCGGTGGATCTCGCGCACGCTCTCGACCAGCAGGAACAGCCCGCCGCCGAGCAGCACCAGGTCGCGCCCCGAGAAGCTGCGCCCGCCGATCCGCAGCCAGGGCTCGACCAGCCGCGTCAGCCACACGACGGCGAACAGCAGCGCGATGCGCGTCAGCATCGCCAGTGCCAGTCCGGTGATGCGGGCGCTGCGCTGCAGCCGCGGCGGCAGCCGCCCGACCACGACGGCGATGAAAACGATGTTGTCGATGCCGAGGACGACCTCGAGCAGCGTCAGCGTGAGGAACGCCAGCCAGAAGTGTGGAGCGGCGGGCAGGGTCGCGACTCGCCGCTACGGCAGGTGATCGAGCGCCGCCTTCTTCACCGACGGGAACACGTGCTCGGCCGTCAGCCCGCAATCGAGCGCTATGGTGCTGGAGATGTAGATCGATGAGTAGGTGCCGGCGATGATGCCGATCAGCAGGGCCGCCGAGAAGCCCTTGAGCACGGCGCCGCCGAGGAACAGCAGCGCCACCACCACGATCGAAGTGACCACCTTGGTCATGATGGTGCGCGACAGCGTCTGATTGATCGACTGATCCAGCACCACGTCGGAGGGCGAGCGCCGGTTGGTCTCGAAGCGCTCGCGGATCCGGTCGAACACCACCACCGTGTCGTTCAGCGAGTAGCCGATGACGGCCAGGATGGCCGCCACCACCGCCAGGTCGAACGACATCTGCGTGAGCGAGAAAAAGCCCAGCACCAGGATCGGGTCGTGCAGGACGGCGAGGATCGCGCCGAGCGACAGCCGCCAGGTGTGAAAGCGGAAGGCGATGTACAGGAATATCCCGAGCAGCGTGAAGAACAGCGCCCACACCGCGCTCACCTTGAGCTCGTTCCCCACCTGCGGGCCGACGACCTCCAGCTGCACCACCTGTGCGCGCGCGTCCACCCCGCGCAGCGTCGCCTCGAGTCGCGCGCGTACCTCGGTCGCGGTCTGTCGGGCATCCGGCGGCAGGCGGATGGCGATATCGCGCGCCGACCCGAAGTTCTGCACCTGCGGCTCGCGGAAGCCGGCGGCGGTGAGCCGGGCACGCACGTCATCGACGTTGACTGCCTGCGGAAAGCTCACCTCGGCGCTCACGCCGCCAGTGAAGTCGATGCCGAGATTCAGGCCGCGGGTGAAGAACGACGCCAGCGACACGATCATGAGCACGGCCGACAGCGTGTACCACACCCGGCGGGTGGCCATGAACGGGTAGCTGGTCTGGTGGCTGAAGAATTCCACGATGATCCTTGGTGCGCGCGCCGTCAGATGGCCAGCCGCGCGATCTTGCGCCGGCCGCCGTACATGAGCGTGAGCAGTGCGCGGCTGCCCATGAGGGAGGTGAACATCGAGGTGGCGATACCGAGCGTGAGCACCGTGGCGAAGCCTCTGATCGGGCCGGTGCCGAACACGAACAGCACCACGCCCGCGATCAGCGTGGTGATGTTGGAATCCGCAATGGCGGAAAAGGCCTTCTCGAAGCCGGCGCGGATGGCGGCCTGCGGCGACACGCCTTTGCGCAGTTCCTCGCGGATGCGCTCGTAGATCAGCACGTTGGCATCCACCGCCATGCCGACGGTGAGAATGATGCCGGCGATGCCCGGCAGCGACAGCGATGCGCGCATCATCGACAGCAGGGCGGTCAGCAGCACCACGTTGGCGAGCAGCACCAGATCCGCCACCAGGCCGAAGGTCTTGTAGTAAACGGCCATGAACAGGAACACCCCCGCCATGCCGACGATCAGCGCCGTCACGCCCTTGGCGATGTTGTCGCGCCCCAGGCTCGGCCCCACGGCACGCTCCTCGATTGGATAGATCGGGGCCGCCAGCGAGCCCGACTTGAGCAGCAGCGCCAGCTCGCGCGCCTCCCCGGCGGTGAGCCCGGTGATCTGGAAGTTGTTGCTGAAGATGCCGCGGATGGTCGCGTCGTTGATGACCTGCTCGTCGGTGAGGTCGCGCGTGACCGTCCTGCCGTTCACCTCGCTGGTCTCGCGGCGCTTCTCGATGAGCACCACCGCCATGCGCCTGTTGAGGTTCTGGCGGGTGGTCTTCAGCATGTTGTCGCCGGCACGGGCATCGAGCTTCACGTTCACCGCGGGCCCCTCCTGCGACTGGCTGGCGATGGCGTTGGTGAGCTGGTCGCCGGTGGCGATCACCTCGCGCTTCAGCAGCACCGGGCGGCCGAAGCGCGTGTTGGTATAGAGCTTGGAGCCGAGCGGCACCCGTCCGGTCTGCTGCGCTTCGGCGGCGTTGTTCTGCATGTCCTCGAGACGGAATTCGAGCGTGGCGACGCGGCCGAGAACGTCCTTCACCTCCGCGGAGTTCTGCACGCCCGGCAGCTGCACGTTGATGCGATCGAGCCCCTGGCGCTGCACGATCGGCTCGGACACGCCGAGGCCGTTGACGCGGTTGCGCAGCGTCGTCATGTTCTGCTCGATGGCGTAGTCGCGGCGCTCGCGGATCTGCGCGTTGGTCATCACCCCGGTGATGGCCGAGCCGCTGGCGAGACTCTCGGTGCTCACGGTGAGGCCCTGCAGCGGCGTCGTCAGCGCGTTGCGCGCGGCGCCGACATCCGCCTCCGGCGGCAGCGCGATGCGCACCGCATCGATCGCGCCGCCCGCCGTCGCGACGGTGCTCACCTCCTTGACCGGGATGTTGGCGCCGGCGAGGGCGCGACGCGCATCCGTCGCGTAGCCCTCGAGCGCCTGGTTGACCGCGGCAGTGACGTCGACTTGGTACAGCAGGTACAGGCCGCCGCGCAGATCGAGCCCGAGCGGCATCGGACGCAGGCCGAGGGCGCGAAACAGCACGGGGCTGCGCGAGGCGAACGACAGCGCCGTGCGGTAGTCCTGCTGGTACTGGCCGTTCACGGCATCGCGCGCCGCCAGCTGATCCGCGACGTTCGCAAAGCGCACCATGAGCCGCCCGCTGTCGATGTAGCTCCTGGCGAAGTGGATGCCGCGCTGCCTCAGGAAGGTCTCCAGCCCCTGCGCGGCGGCCGGCGTCACCGCGCTGTGATCCTTGCGCTCCACCTGCAGCGCCGGGTCCTGCGCGAACAGGTTCGGCACCGCAAACAGCAGCGCCAGCAGCAGCACCGTCACGACCAGGAGGTACTTCCAGCGGGCGTACTGGAGCATCGTCAGGCGCTCTTCAGCGTGCCCTTCGGCATGAGCTGGGTGACCTGCACCTTCTGCACCTTGACGCGCACGCCGTCGGCGATCTCGAGCGTGACGAAGGTCTCGCCCACTTCGGTGATGCGCCCCAGCAGCCCGCCGCCGGTCACCACCTCGTCGCCGGCGGCGAGCTTCGCCACCAGCGCCTGGTGCTCCTTGGCCCGCCGCTGCTGCGGGCGGATCAGCATGAAATAAAACAGGGCGATGAACGCCGCCATCAGCAGTGCGAACTGGAGCTGTCCGCCGGGTGCGCCGGGGGCGGCCTGCGCCCAGGCGTCGGAAATCAGGCCATTCATGGGTGCGGTCCGGGAAGCTAAAAGGGCGGCATTATGCCACAGCATCGTCGGGGCGCCGGGACGCGCACAACCCGCGGGCCAAGGCCCCGAGGCCGCCCGTACGGATGGCGTCCCGCAGCGTGCGCATCAGGCCCATGTAGAAGTGCAGGTTGTGAATCGTGTTGAGCCGCGAGCCGAGGATCTCGTTGCAGCGGTCGAGATGCCGCAGATAGGCACGGCTGAAGTTGCGGCAGGTGTAGCAGTCGCAGGCGCTGTCGATGGGCGCGAGGTCCGCCGCGAAGGCGCGGTTGCGGATGTTGATGACGCCCGCCGCCGTGAACAGGTGGCCGTTGCGCGCGTGACGCGTGGGGATGACGCAATCGAACAGGTCGACACCAAGCCTCACCGCCGCCACGATGTCTTCGGGCCGGCCGACGCCCATCAGGTAGCGCGGGCGGGCAGGCGGCATGTGCGGCATCAGCGACTCGAGGATGCCCGCCCGCTGCTCGGCGGATTCCCCCACCGCAAGTCCCCCGACCGCGAGTCCCGGCCACTCGAGCCGCAGCAGCGACTCGAGCGATGCCAGGCGCAGCGACGGCACCATGCCCCCCTGCACGATCCCGAACAGCCCCCCGGGACGCTCGGCGGCGCCGTCGCGGTAGTAGTGCGCGTGACTGCGCACCGCCCAGCGCAGGGAGCGCTCCATGGAGGCACGTGTCTCGGCTTCGGTCGCGGGGTACGCGGTGCAGTCATCGAGCGCCATGGCGATGTCCGAGCGCAGCGCCAGCTGCACGTCCATCGAGCCCTCCGGCGTGAGCAGCACCTCGCGGCCATCGATCGGCGAGCGAAAGCGCACGCCCGGCTCGCTGATGCGGCGCAGGCTCCTCAGGCTGAACACCTGGAAGCCGCCGGAGTCGGTGAGAATGGGGTGCGGCCAGTGCATGAAGCGGTGCAGGCCGCCGTGCGCAGCGATGATGTCGGGCCCCGGGCGCAGCATCAGGTGAAAGGTGTTGCCGAGGATGATCTGCGCGCCGAGCCCCTCGAGCTCCTCGGGCGTCATCGCCTTCACCGTGCCATAGGTACCCACCGGCATGAACGCCGGGGTCTCGACCACGCCGTGGGCCGTCACCAGCCGGCCGACACGCGCAGCGCCCTCGCTCGCCGCCACCGTGAAGGACGGATTCACGCGAGCCTGCGCGTGACCAACATGGCGTCACCGTAACTGAAGAAGCGGTAGCGCTGCGCAACGGCATGGCGGTACGCGGCGAGCACGTTCTCCCGGCCGGCAAATGCGCACACCAGCATGAGCAGCGTCGACTCCGGCAGGTGAAAATTCGTCAACAGCAGATCGCTCACCTGAAAGCTGAAGCCCGGCGTGATGAACAGCCGCGTCTCGCCCGACCAAGGCGCTAACGTTGGTTCTAACGGTCGTTTTTCAGGCGCAAGAGCTGGTTCAGTGCGCCGGTTTTCGGGCGCTAACGCCGGTTCCGACAGCCGTCTCCCCTGCGCCAGCGCCGCCGACTCGAGCGCGCGTACGACCGTGGTGCCGACTGCGACCACGCGGCCGCCGCGCGCGCGGGTGCGGGCAATCGCCTCGCAGGTCGCTGCCCCGACGCAGGCATATTCGGCGTGCAGGACATGCCCCGCCAGGTCATCGCCGCGTACCGGCTGAAACGTGCCCGCACCGATGTGCAGCGTGATGCGCGCGCACTCGACGCCGCGCGCCGCCAGCGCGGCCGTGAGGGCCGCGTCGAAATGCAGGCTCGCCGTCGGCGCGGCCACCGCACCGGGTTGGCGCGCGAAGATGCTCTGGTAGCGCTCGCGGTCTTCGGGCAGCGGCGCACGACGGATGTACGGCGGCAGGGGCACCTCGCCGCAGCGCTCGAAGAACTCCAGCGCCGGCGCGGGCAACGCGAGGCGCCACAGGTCCTGCTCGCGCCCGAGCACCCGGACCGTGCCGCCCGCCGTGGTGATCTCCAGCCCCTCACGGATCGGCTTGCTGGCGGACAGCTGCGCCAGGGCTTCCCGCCCGGCGAGCGCCCGCTCGAGCAGGATCTCGACCCGTCCGCCGGAGAGCTTGCTGCCGAGCGCGCGTGCGGCGATCACGCGCGTGTCATTGACGACCAGCAGATCGCCGCGCTCCAGGTGCGCGGGCAGGTCGCGCACGGTGCGATCGGCCGATGCGCCGCTGCGCCCGTCGAGCACCAGCATGCGGCCCGCCGAGCGCTCGGCGGGCGGGGCCTGGGCAATCAACTCGGGAGGCAGGTCGTAGCAGAAGTCCTGGCGGCGCACGCGCGCATGTTACACGCCGCCCGCATTGCCCGGTCCGCACCCGGCGCCGGCGCGCGGGAGCTTCGCCGGCCGGCGCCGCGTTCCCATACCCGTCGCGGGCCTCTATACTGGCTGCGCCCGTTTGGATGGCGAGCGGACACTCGTGCCCGAGTGGCGGAATTGGTAGACGCAGCGGACTCAGACGAAGCAATTGAGCCCTCGCGGAGAAATCCCCGGGGTGAAGCCCGTCAAACTCGGCGAAGGCCCTCGGCGGTTCCCGCTCGAGCTGATGCCGAGCCAAGCCCCGCAGCAAGCGCGCGGGGAAGGTGTAGAGAGCAGACGGCGGGCACCTACGGCCGGCAAGGCTACGGTGAAGGCGTGCTCCAGACCACGAACCCGGGCGGGCGAACCCCCGGGGCGGCGAAAGCCGAAGCGGCAGGAAAATCCGCCGCCCTTAAAAGCGTGTCGGTTCGACTCCGACCTCGGGCACCACTCCGCGATGCACTGACCGGCTGGCAATGTTCCTCCATCTAGAGAACTTTCTGACCCCCGCCGAGGTGCAGTCCCTGGCGCAGATCGCGCGTCAGGGAAAGTTCATCGACGGGCGGCTGTCCAATCCGCACAACATCGCCAAGGACAACGTGATCGGCGACCACAGCGACCCGCTGGTGCGCCAGGCCGGGCAGATCGGGCTGACCGCGCTCCAGCGCAGCGAGCAGGCCCGCAACTTCGTGTTCCCGAAGCGCGTGGCGGTCCCGACGCTGTGTCGCTACGCCGTCGGCATGAAGTACGGCGCCCACATCGACGCCGCCTTCCTGCCCATGGGTGCCGAGCCGCTGCGCTCGGACGTCTCGTGCACCATGTTCGTCGCCCCCCCGACGGACTATCAGGGCGGCGAGCTGCTGGTGCACCTCGGTACCGAGACCGTGCAGATCAAGGGCAATGCCGGCTCCGCGGTGTTCTACGCCTCCACGACCGTGCATCAGGTGGCCCCGGTCACCGCCGGCGAGCGGGTGGTGATGATCACCTTCATCGAAAGCCAGATCCCCGACCTCATGCAGCGCGAGCTGCTCTACACGCTCGGCGAGGTCCGCGCGCTCGAGGGGCTGAAGATGGAGTGGCGCAACCGCACGCAGCTCGAGTACGTGATCGCGAATCTGCTGCGCATGTGGTCGCGCTAGCGCCCCCGCCCGCTCCGTCCCGCAGCTGAGCGTTCAGGCGCGATCGACGCGGGCGGCGAAGCAACCCGGGCGCGCGTTGTGCACGTGCAGATAAGCGACGGCCTCCGGGGTGAGCAGCCGCGCGATCGCGCCCGCGAGCGCCGTGCCCTGCGCGACATCCGCCTCGAGCAGCATGCCGTCCGCGCTGAAGGCGCGCAGCGACAGCAACCGGTCGTGCAGCACCGGCGGGATCTCGTCGATCGCCAGGTGTGCCTCGGCGGCATTCTCGCGCACGTAGATGGCGTAGCGCGCCCGGTAGGGGCTCGCGACCGGCAGGTGCTCGTAGTTCACCAGCAGTACGCGCTCGCCGGGCTGTGCGTCGACGAGGCTCACGCGGCAGGGGAACCCGGGGTGCCGATCGGCCACCAGGCGCCGTGCGCTGTGGGCCGCGAGCTGCTCGTCCGACAGCCCGACGAGCGCGGCGAATTGCGCGAACTTCAGTCCGCTGATCTGGAAACTCATGAGCACCTCCGGCCGCTGCATCGGGGAGCGGCAGTGTGCGGGCGCGGCCGCCGCGGGCGCATCCCGTTTCTTGCTCGGCGTCGACAAGGCGCGGCGCCGACCGTATCCTCGCCGCCGCATCATGAATTTCTGCAGTAAATGCGGCGCGCCGCTCAAACAGCGCGTCCCGGCAGGCGACCATCTGCCGCGCTACGTCTGCGACGCCTGCGGGGCGATCCACTACCAGAACCCGCGGCTGGTGGTCGGCTGCGTGGCCGAGCACGCCGGCCGCATCCTGCTCTGCCGGCGGGCGATCGAGCCGCGCCGCGGCTACTGGACGGTGCCGGCGGGCTTCATGGAGAACGGCGAGACCCTGCAGCAGGCTGCGGCACGCGAGTCGCGGGAGGAGGCGCTGGCCGAGGTGTCGATCGGCTCACTGCTCTCCGTGGTGCACGTGCTGCACGCCGAGCAGGTGCACGTCTTTTTCCGTGCAACGCTGGCGGCCGCGCGCTATGCAGCCGGTCCCGAGAGCCTGGAGGTGGCGCTGGTTGTCCCGGCGGACATTCCCTGGGCCGACCTCGCCTTCCCGAGCACCGATTTCACCCTGCGGCGTTACCTGGAAGACCAGGCCAGCGGGCACGAGCCGTATCACTTCACCACCATCGACCGGCGGCTGCAGCGCAGCGCCGAGAGCTGATTCACCCGCGCGGCGCGGGCATGGCACAATCCCTAAGACACGCTGCGCGCGCTTCGCGCGGCCGGCGCGTTTCCCTCTGAGGAGCCGAATGACTTTCGTCGTCACCGAGAACTGCATCAAGTGCAAGTACATGGACTGCGTGGAGGTCTGCCCGGTCGACTGCTTCCACGAGGGGCCGAACTTTCTCACCATCGATCCGGAGGAGTGCATCGACTGCACACTGTGCGAGCCGGAATGTCCGGTCGAGGCGATCTTTTCCGAGGAAGAGCTGCCTGCCGGTCAGGAGCACTTCAAACAGCTGAATGCCGAGCTCGCGCGGCAATGGCCCGTGATCACCGAGAAGAAGGAGCCGCCGGCCGACGCCAAGGAATGGGAAGGCAAGCCGGACAAGTTCAAACTGCTGGAGCGCTGAGCGGACGCGGCGGGCGCGCTGCGGCTGCGCGTGTCGGCTACCTGCCTTCCTGCAGGTGCTTGGCCAGCACCTCCGGCGGCAGGTAGCCGGACAGCAGCTCACCGTCCGCCAGCACGATGGCGGGTGTTCCCTGCAGCTGGAAGTCCTGGCCGAGCGCGTAGCTGCGCGCCACGCCGTTGGTGGCGCACGGCTTGGTCTTCAGTGCTTCGCCGAGCTTGGCGTGGGTGAGCGCCTCGTTGCGGTTGGCAGAGCACCACACCTGCTCGGCCTTGGTCCACGACTCGGTGTTCGGACCCAGGCGCGGATACAGCAGGTAGCGCACGCGGATCCCGAGGTGGTTGTACTCCGCGATCTGGCTGTGGAGCTTGCGGCAGTACGGGCAATCCACGTCGGTGAACACGGTGATCGTGTACTTCGGATCCTTGGGTCCGAAGACCAGCATCTCGCTTTCGGGAAAGGCTGCGATCGCCTTGGCGCGCAGCTCGCGTCGATGCGCCTCGGTGATGTTGTTGTTGCTGCCGAGCTCGACCAGATCGCCGGTGAAGGCGTACTTGCCGTCCGTGGTGACGTAAGCGATGTCCAGGCCGCGGCTGAGCTCCCACACACCGGCGATGGGCGTGGCCCGCAGCTCGTCCGGGCGGGCGCCGCTGATGTGACTCGCGACCTCGGCGCGCGGGTCCGCCTTGGCCTGCTGCGCCTGCTGCACCTGCAGCTGCTGGATGGCCTGCTGCACCTGCTGCATCTGTTGCTGCACCTGCTGCAGCTGCTGTGCGGGCTGCTGCGGCTGCTGTGCCGGAATCACACCCGCCGCGCCGCACAGCGCGAGCAAAACGATCAACCTTTTGGCAACCATGAGAATCCCGACGAGCTGAGTGGACGATTGGACCGATACGGCCCGCGAAGGTTGCGCCTGGGGTACCGGCGCGCAGCGGGCTGCGCAGTCTAGCACGGGCGCGGTGCGCCGGCCGGCTCAGCCGCGCGGGTGGTGCTGGGCGTGCAGGTCCTTCAACCGCTCGCGTGCCACGTGCGTGTAGATCTGGGTGGTCGACAGGTCGCTGTGTCCGAGCAGCATCTGCACCACGCGCAGGTCGGCGCCGTGATTGAGCAGGTGAGTGGCGAAGGCGTGCCGCAGCGTGTGCGGCGAAAGCTCCTTGGCGATGCCGGCCTTGCGGGCGTAGCGCTTGATGATGTGCCAGAAGGCCTGGCGCGTCATGCGGTCGCCGCGGCGCGTGGGGAACACGTAGTCCGTCTGCCGCTCGAGCAGGATCTCGCCGCGTGCGCTGCGGCCGAATTCCCTGAGCGCGCGCATGGCCTCCTCGCCGAGCGGGATCAGCCGCTCGCGGTCGCCCTTGCCGAGGATACGGATCACGCCCTGGTTGAGGTTGATCTGGCCCTGGCGCAGGTTCACCAGCTCCGACACGCGCAGCCCGGTGGCGTACAGCACCTCGAGCATGGTGCGGTCGCGGTTGCCGAGCGGATCGCTCACCACCGGAGCCGACAGCAGCGCCTCGACCTCCTCCTCGGTGAGCGAGCGCGGCAGCGAGCGGCCGATCTTGGGCATCGCGATCTGCGCGGTGGGATCCTCGCGGATCGCGCCCTCGCGCATGAAGTAGCGGAAGAAGCGTCGGAAACTCGACAGCTGACGCGCCGTGGAACGCGGCCGGGCGCCGGCGCGCACCCGCCAGGCGATGAAGTCCTGCAGGTCGGCGCGCGAAGTGCGCATGATCGGCACGTTGCGCTCGGCCAGCCAGCGGGCCAGCGCCGTGAGGTCGGCGCGGTACGCCGCCAGAGTGTTCGGCGACAAGCCGCGCTCCATCCACACCGCATCGAGAAAGCGGGAGACCGCAGGATCTGCGGAATCGGTGTTGGCGGCTGTCATGGCGATGGCGGTATTGGACAAGCCTCGTCTCGCTGCAGATTCGAGCCCCCCCGCGCGGATCGCGGCGTACGAGCTGCGGGTTTCCGGTAAGGTGCTGCAAACAGTATGGTGAGCAGCACCCCGCCATCGACGTGACCACCTTCACATCTGCCGCCCGGCATTAACATAAAGAGAACCGGTTCACACTTCGCCTAGCAGACTGCCGTGCAGCCATGAACGCTCGCCTCGTGAAGCCACTTGCCGTTCTGCGGACCGCGGCGCTGACGCCCGCACGGTTGGCGTACGGGGCGTGGGCGCTGCTGGCGTTCAGCGCCGTGAGCCTGAGCGTGCTGCTGGCGCTGGCGGTGCTGCCGGGCGTGACGCGACGGCGCGCGGCGGCGCGCGCCGGGGCACGCACTTTCCTGCGGCTCGCGGGGATGCCGCTGACGGTGCGCTATGCGCAGCGCTTGCCCGCCGGTCAGTGCGTGGTGGTATGCAACCACGCGAGCTACCTCGACGGCATCGTGCTCACCGCGGCACTGCCGGCGCGCTTCGGCTTCGTGATCAAGCGCGAGATGGCGGCCATTCCGCTCGCCGGTGCGCTGCTCAAGCGTCTCGGCTCGGAGTTCGTGGAGCGCCGCGACCGCCGGCGCAGCGCCGCGGACGCGCGGCGGGTGCTGCGCAACGCCGTCCAGGGCCATTCGCTGGTGTTCTTTCCGGAGGGCACGTTCACGCGCACGCCGGGGCTGCTGAAGTTTCATACCGGCGCCTTCACCACGGCGCAGCGCGCCGCCTGCCCGCTGGTGCCGGCGGTGGTGCGCGGCACGCGGCGCGCGCTCAAGCCGGGCGGCGCGCTGCCGCTGCCGGGACCGATCGACGTGAAGATCCTGCCGCCGCTCATGCCCGCCTCCCTGGCAGCCCGCGATCAGGCGGCGCCCGAGCTGCGAGACCGCGCCCGTGCCGCGATCCTGGCCGAGCTCGGTGAGCCCGACCTCACATATTGCGACGATACTGGCCGCCGACCTGGTAAAGCGCGCGCGAGATCTGCCCGAGCGAGCAGACCTTGACGCACTCCATCAGCTCGGCGAACACGTTGGCGCCGCTGGCGGCCGCCCGCTGCAGCCGTGCGAGCGCCGCCGGGGCGCGCTGGCTGTTGCGCGCCTGGAAGGCGCGCACCGCGGCGACCTGATCCTGCTTCTCCTCTTCGGTAGAGCGGATCAGCGCAGCTCCCTTATGCTCCTCCGCCGCATCGGCAGCGGACAGGAAGGTGTTGACACCCACGATCGGCAGCGAGCCGTCGTGCTTCCTCGTTTCGTAGTAGAGCGACTCTTCCTGGATCTTGCCGCGCTGATACATGGTCTCCATGGCGCCCAGCACGCCGCCGCGCTCCGACAGCGCCTCGAACTCCTTGTATACCGCCTCCTCGACCAGATCGGTCAGGTAGTCGATGGCGTACGAGCCCTGCCAGGGGTTTTGAATCTTGTTGAGGCCGAGCTCGCGATTGATGATCAGCTGGATGGCGACCGCGCGGCGCACGCTCTCCTCGGTGGGCGTGGTGAGCGCCTCGTCGTAGGCGTTGGTATGGAGGCTGTTGCAGTTGTCGAACAGCGCGTACAGCGCCTGCAGCGTGGTGCGAATGTCGTTGAAGGAG
>DASPPI010000033.1:0-60622 GCA_035625615.1 Steroidobacteraceae bacterium
CCAGTACCTGCGCGAGCAGTCGCAGACCGTCGTCGAGTGACCCATGCAGGTGCTGCCACTCTCCGAGGCGATCGCGACCCATGTGCACGATGGCCAGAACATTGCGCTCGAGGGGTTCACGCACCTGATTCCCTTCGCGGCTGCCCATGAAATCATCCGCCAGGGACGGCGCAACCTGCACCTGATACGCATGACGCCCGACCTGATCTACGACCAGCTGATCGGCATGGGCTGCGCGCAGCGGCTGACTTTCTCCTGGGGCGGCAATCCGGGGGTCGGCTCGCTGCATCGCCTGCGCGATGCGGTCGAGCGGCAATGGCCGCACCCGCTCGCCCTGTCCGAGTTCACGCACGCCGAGATGGCGGTCGCGTATCAGGCGGGCGCCAGCGGCCTGCCCTGCGGCCTCGTGCGCCAGTACGCCCCGACCGATCTGGCGGGCGTTGCGGCGCTGGGCGTGAAGACGCTGCGCTGTCCGTTCACCGGCGACGCGCTCGCCGCGGTGCCGGCCATCAATCCCGACCTCACCATCCTGCATGCGCAGCAGATCGACGCCGCGGGCAACGTGCTGATCCGCGGGATCGTCGGCGCGGTGAAAGAGGCGGCCATGGCGGCGCGGCGGGTGCTGGTGACGGTCGAAGAGCAGGTCGAGGAGCTCGGCGCGGACACCAACGCCCTGGTGCTGCCAGCGTTGGTGATCACGGCCGCGAGCATCGTCCCCGGCGGAGCCCACCCTTCCTACGCCCACGGCTACTACGCGCGTGATAACGCCTTCTATCTCGCCTGGGACGAGATCGCACGTCGGCGGGACACGTTCACCGCCTGGATGGAGCGCCACGTACTCGGGGTACGCGATCACGCCGCACTGCTGCGGGCACTGGGGGTGGCGGGATGAGCACCGAGCCGTACAGCCGCGACGAGATCATGACCGTGACTGCGGCGCGGCAGCTGCGTAACGGGGCGGTCTGTTTCGTGGGCATCGGGCTGCCGAGCGCCGCCTGCAACCTCGCGCGCCTGACCCACGCACCGGATCTCGTACTGATCTACGAGTCGGGCACGGTCGGCACGCGGCCGGTGGTGCTGCCGCTGTCGATCGGCGACGGCGAGCTCGCCGAGACCGCGACCTGCGTCGTGCCCCTTCCGGAGATTTTCGCTCACTACCTGCAGGGCGGCCGCGTCGATGTCGGCTTTCTCGGCGCCGCGCAGATCGATCGCTTCGGCAATCTCAACACCACGGTGATCGGCGACTACGCGCACCCGCGGGTGCGCCTGCCCGGCGCCGGCGGCGCACCGGAGATCGCGACCTATGCGCGCGAGGTGCTGATCGTCATGAAACAGTCGCCGCGCAGTTTCGTCGCGCGTCTGGACTTTCGCACCTCGTGCGGCTACCTCGATGGCGCGGGCGCGCGCGAGAACAGCCGCTGTCCGGGTGCAGGTCCGCGCGCCGTGATCACCGACTTCGGCGTGTTGCGGCCGCACCGGCAGACGCGCGAGCTCGAGCTCGCCGCCCTGTACCCGGGAGTCAGCGTGGAGGCCGCCCGCGCCGCCACCGGCTGGGCGCTCGCGCTGGCCGACGACCTCGAGCAGCTGCCGCCACCCACGCCGGCCGAGCTCGCCGTGCTGCGCGACCTGCATGCGCGGACCCGCAGCGCGCACGCCGGTCGGGTCCACATCAAACTGCCCGTCGCGACCTGAAGCGGCGGCGAGGAACATCGCCATGGCCTCACCTCACATTCGCATGCCGTTACCGGGACCGAAGGCGCAGGCGCTGCTGGCGCGCGACCGCCCGGTCACGAGCCCCTCCTACCCACGCGACTACCCGTTCGTGATGGCCCGGGGACGCGGTGCGGACGTCTGGGACGTGGACGGCAACCGCTACCTCGACTTCATGAGCGGCATCGGGGTCTGCAGCACCGGTCACGCGCACCCGCAGGTCGTGCAGGCGATCAAGGACGCCGCGGACGACTTTCTGCACATCTCGTCCGATTACTGGCACGAGCGCATGACGCGGCTCGCCGAACGCCTCAACGCGCTGGATCCGGTCGGCGAGCCCGCCCAGGTGTTCATCTGCCAGAGTGGCACCGAGTCAGTCGAAGGGGCGCTGAAGCTCGCGCGTTACGTGACCGGGCGGCCCCGCTTCCTCAGTTTTCTCGGCGGCTTCCACGGCCGCTCGATGGGCTCGCTGGCCTTCACCTCGAGCAAGTACACCCAGCAGGCGGGATTCTTCCCGACCATGCCGGGGGTGACGCATGTGCCCTACCCGAACGTCTATCGCCCGCTGTTCCTCGGGGCCGACCAGGGCAAGGCGGTCATCGACTATATCGAGCACATGTTGTTCGTGAGCAATCTGCCGCCCGCCGAGGTCGCCGCGGTCCTGGTCGAGCCGATTCAGGGCGAGGGCGGGTATCTGGTGCCGCCGGATGGATTTCTCGCCGGACTGCGCGCGCTGTGCGACCGGCACGGCATGCTGCTCATCTTCGATGAGGTGCAGAGCGGCGTCGGACGCACTGGTCGGATGTTCGCCAGCCAGCACTGGGGCGTCGCGCCCGACATCATGACGCTCGCCAAGGGGCTGGCCTCCGGGCTGCCGCTCGGCGTGGTGGTGGCGCGCCGCCGGCACATGGAACAGTGGAAACGCGGCGCGCACGGCAACACCTTCGGCGGCAACCCGCTGTGCTGCGCGGCGGGGCTCGCCACGCTCGAGCTGGTCGAGCGCGAGTACGCGGCCAATGCGGCGACCGTCGGCGAGTACTTCATCGGGCGCCTGCGCGAGCTGCAGCAGCGCTTCCCGTGCATCGGCGACGTGCGCGGCAAGGGGCTGATGATCGGGATGGAGCTGGTCACCGACCGTGACAGCCGCACGCCGGCGCGGGCACTGTGCGAGGCGGTGCTGACACGGGCGTTCCACAACGGATTGCTGCTGCTATCCTGTGGCCTGAGCACCGTGCGGTTCATTCCACCACTCATGATCAACCGCGGGCACGTCGATGAGGCCATCCAGCTGCTGACCACCGCGCTCACGGAAGCGCTGGCGCAGGGTTGAACGGGCGCCGCGCGTGACAGCCGTCGCCGGCGAAACCCGCGCCCTGGGCCTTTTGACGTGCACCGCACTGCTGGTGGGCAACACCATCGGCATGGGTATCTTCATGCTGCCGGCATCGCTCGCCCCCTACGGTCTGAACGCCGTGCCGGCGTGGCTGATCACCACCGGCGGCTGCATTTTCATCGCCTGGGTATTCGCGGGTCTCGCCCGGGCCTTTCCGCAGGATGACGGCCCGTACGCTTACGCCAGCCGCGCGTTGGGCGGCGGCGTCGCGTTCGTGCTCATGTGGTGCTACTGGGTGTCCACCTGGATCACCAATGCCGTGCTCGTCACCGGGGTGGTCGGCTATCTGTCGATCTTCTTCCCGCTGCTCGGCGTCAATCACTCGCTGGCCGCCGCCACGGCGCTTGCGCTGTTGTGGGGGTTCGTGCTGATCAACGTGCGCGGCGTACGCACCGCCGGCGGTGTGCAGGTGCTGAGCACCGTGCTGAAGCTGCTGCCGCAGGTCGGAATCATTGCACTCGGGTTGTGGGCACTGCTCGCCCCGCACGCCGGACCTGTGGTGCACGTGCCGCCTACGCCGGTCTCCGTCGGCGGGTTGATCGCGGCATCGACTCTGGCGTTGTACGCGATGCTCGGCGTCGAATGCGCGGCCATGCCGGCCGGTCGCGTGCGCGACCCCGGCCGCACGATTCCGCGGGCCACCTTCATCGGCACTGTGGCGGTCGCACTCATTTACATGTGCGTCTCGCTGGTGCCGATGCTGCTCTTGCCGCAGGCCGAGCTGGCAGCATCGAACGCGCCGTTCGCCGACCTGTTCGCCCGCTTCCTCGGCCCGGCTTCCGGCAAGGTCCTCGCGGCGTTCGTGATCGTGAGCGGTCTTGGGGCGCTGAACGGCTGGACGCTCATTCTGGGCGAGCTCACGGTCAGCTTCGCGAAGCATGGCGGCTTCCCCCGTGCGCTCGGCAAGGTGAACGCCCACAGCGCGCCGACGCGCGCCTTCGTGTTCACCGGCATCCTGGCGAGTGTCATGATGGTAACGAACTACAACGAGTCGATGGCCGGCGCATTCACATTCCTCAGCGTCGTCGTCACCGCCGCCAACCTGCCGATTTATTTCGGCTGCGCGCTCGCGGTGCTGCTGCTGTGGCGCCGCGGGCAGCTGCCGGCCGTGGGATTGCGCGAGTTGCGCTGGATCGCGGCCGCGTTCATCGCCCTCGTCTACTGCGTGTGGGTGTCCATTGGCATCGGCGGCAAGTCGCTGCTGTGGGCGCTCGCGCTGTGTGCCGCGGGTGTCCCCGTGTACGGGGTGTACTGGTGGCAGGCGCAGCACGGCGCCACCGCCGGCGCACAAGCCTGACGCGAACATCAACCCGGAGCTGCTGCGTCCATGCTGCGTCCAGCCATCACTAGGCTCACGCTGACCGCTCTCGCCCTCACGGTTGGCACGGTTGCCGTGGCCGCCGATGCCGGCGCGCCCGTGCGTGCCCGTGATCTGGGCGTGCCCTTCGATGGCACGCCGGGGCCGCTCAATGCCATCACCGACGTGCCGGGGGTTCTCGTCGGGCACACCACGCTGATCAGCGGCGCGGGCAAGCTGGTGGTCGGCCACGGCCCGATCCGCACGGGGGTGACCGCCGTTCTGCCGCGAGCACCGGGTGAGATGATCAAGCACTTCGCGTTCGCGGGCTGGTTCGTACAGAACGGCAGCGGCGATATGACCGGCACGGCGTGGGTCGAGGAATCCGGCTTCCTGGAAGGACCGGTGACGATCACCAACACGCACAGCGTGGGTACCGTGCGCGATGCCGTGATTGCCTGGCGCGTGGCGCACGGACCTGCGGACGCGACGGACTTCTGGTGGTCGAACCCGGTCGTGGCTGAGACCTGGGACGGCTGGCTGAATGACATCAACGGCTTTCACGTCAAGCCCGAGCACGTCTTCCAGGCGATCGACAGCGCGCACGGCGGAGCGGTCGAGGAAGGCAATGTCGGCGGCGGCACCGGCATGATCTGCTACGGCTTCAAGGGCGGTATCGGCACCTCCTCGCGCAAGCTCGCCGCAAAGCACGGGGGCTACACGGTAGGCGTACTGGTGCAGTGCAATTACAGCGGCAGCTCGCGGGTGAACCTGCGCATTGCCGGTGTTCCGGTCGGACGCGAGATCCCCGGCACCGAGCCCTACACGGGACTGCCCTCGGAACTCGACGAGGACGGCTCGCTCATCGTCGTGGTCGCCACCGACGCGCCGCTCCTGCCGCATCAGCTCAAGCGCATCGCCCGACGCGTGACGCTCGGCCTCGGCCGCACCGGCGCGATAGGGGGCAACGACTCGGGCGACATCTTCATCGCCTTCTCCACCGCCAACCCAGGCGCCAGCGAGCTCGGCCACCTGGCCGACCTCAAGATGGTGCCGAACGATTCCCTCGACCCGTTGTTCGCCGCCACCGTGCAGGCCACCGAGGAGGCGATCATCAATTCCATGGTGGCCGCCCGCGACATGACCGGCATCGACGGTCACTACGTGCGCGCTCTGCCGCACGATCAGCTGCGCGCCGTGCTGGCGAAATACAACCGTCTGCTGCCGACCACCGCGAAGCCCTGATCTTATGTAAGGTGACCCCGGGCCACTCTTATATATAGGCTTCTCCGGGGTACCATCTCGGGGCCGCTCGTGTCACCTCGGAAACAATCCCGCCGCCGCTCACGGCGCGGCGAGGATCGCGCGCCAGTTGATGATCGCGTTCCACAACAGGCGCTGATCGCCGCGATTCAGGTCGCGGTGGAGCGGATTGAAGTTGAACGCGATCACGTGCCCCTTACCCACCGGCATGTCGAGGACCGCTGCGCGGCCGATGAGATTGTCCTCGCCCCACGCCTGGCCGCTCACGACGAATGCCGCTCCTTCCCGGTCGCCCCACTCGAGCACGATGCCGTGGCGGTCGATCGGCCCATCGAGACACACGGTGCAGTACGCCATGCGCAGCCAGCGTCGCGGGATGGAATAGAGCGGGAAGTTCTGTCGGAACACCCAGGTGCGCGCGGCGTAACCGTAGGCAATCGGATGATCGGGGCGCGCGAAGGACACGCGCACGTGCGCGCCGGGTGTGCGGGTCTCGGCTGTCTGGGATGCTGCGGCTGCGGCGGCGCCACCGCCCTGCGTGCTGCGCGGCACGCCGCCGGCCTCGCGGCGTACGCCGCGCACCAGCCCGCCTTCCAGCGGCAGCATCGAGCCACTGCCGAGCGTGATCATCAGCCCGCCGGCGTCGAGAAACCGCTGCAGCTCCGCAAGGCCGCCGTAGCCGATTCCGCCGGTGATGTCATCGGAAGACGCCGGAGTGCCGAAGCTCGGCGTGGCGCTGGTCTTGTTGAAGGGCATCGGCCCCCACGCCTTGTGCAGTCCCTCGATCTGCTCGGCGAGCTCCAGGTCGACGTGCGGATAGAGCACTACGTCGTAGTGCTCCCTGAGCTTGCCGGCGCGGATGTCCTCGTCGCGCACGTAGGTGTAGGGGATGTGGCGCTGGTCGAGCGCAAAGCGCGCCCAGCCGGCGGTGTCCGTGTCCGCCCACGGTACCCAGACGCCGAGCCGCGGCGGCGGCGCTTCATGCCGCGCAACCTGCGGTGCCGTAGGCGCGCTCCCAAAGTCCAGTCCGAGCTTTGCCGCCGCGTCCTGAACCCCCGCCGCAAGTCCCGGCTGGGAGTCGAGGATCCAGGAGCCCGCCGGATACTCGGTGCCGGCGTCGCTGAAAGCGCGCTCGGCGATCGCCACGTGAAAGCGCGCCAGCGCATAGCGCGCCTCGAGGAGCCCTTCCTGTCCGGTGTCCCTGAGGAGAAAGACCGGGCCCGAGCCGCTGACGCCGCCCGCGACATGCGGCGCTGCGCTGAGTGGCGTGAGTGTTGCAGCACGCACCTGCGGGTCTGCGGTCGCGATCACCGTCAGGTGGTAGTGCGCCGGGAACGACCAGGAGACATCGTCGTAGGCCTCGGGAGCGTCCTTCGGGTATTGCTGCGCGGTCAGCAGATCGACGACGTAGTTGCGGTAAGGCTGATCGAGCCGCACGACGTAGGTGCCGGCCGGCCAGCTGCCTTCCTTGAGAGTCAGCACGGTACTCGCACGATGCACTTCGATCCCGAGTGCCAGGAGGCGATCGACGAGCTGCGCGACGCGCGTCGGATCGCCCTGCCCGTCCGGGATCACGAAACCGTAGGGCGGCTCGTCGAGCCCGCGGCGCCACGAGTGCAGCCCCTTCAGGTAGAAGTTCCTGAGCAGCGTCTTTGACTGCTGCGCCGTAGCATCGAGCGCCGCCAGCATCGCGGTCTCGTTGTAATTGACATTGTCGCGCGCCGACCAGAGGAACGAGCCGCTCGCCGGCGGCGGCGCGGGCCGGTACCACTCGACGCTGGTGTCCATGCCGGGCTGTTCGCCGCGCATGGTCTCGGCGCTGCCGTTGCCGAAGGTCTCGTAGCCGCGCCCGTCGGCATTGTGATTGAGGGCGATCGAATCGAGGTACAGGTGCCCCCAGTCGTCGCCGAAGTTCCAGGTCCACACTCCCGGCATGCCGAAGCCGGTGAGTGTCTGCACTTCGTGAAAGCTCAGCTCGAGCCGCTCGGCGTAGCTCAGCGGATCGACGTGCGTGTTGATGGGATTGGTGCCGTTCCAGGTCATCAGCAGCGCCACGCTCTCGTGCAGGTCGTGGATCACCTGCGGGTGCCAGGCGAACAGCATGCGGAACACCGCCTTGGTGGTCTCGTGCACCTGCTGGTGGGCGTCGCGGTTGATGTCCACGAACGCGTAGCGCGACCAGTAGGGCGGCGCCTGGCGCGGCAGCGTCGCCTGGTCGGTCTTGCCCTTGAGGTAGCGGTAGAACCACTCGACCTGCTTGTCGCGGCCGTCGGGATTGGCGGCCGGATTGATGAGCACCACGAGATTCTCGCGAATGCGGCGCACCAGCGGCTGCTCCGACACCGCCAGGCGGTAGGCCAGCTCCAGCACCGACTCGGTCGAGCCGGTCTCATCGGAATGCAGCCCGGCGTTGAAGTAGTAGATCGGGCGCGCCGTGGCGATGAGGGCCTCGGCCGCCTGCGCATCAGTCCGGCGCGGGTCGGCGAGCGCGGCGGTGGCCGCTTTCAGTCGCTCCAGATCGCGGATCCCCGCCTCGTCGGCGACGGCGAGCAGCACGATGTCGCGCCCCTCCTCCGAGCGGCCGATGGTGAACAGGCGCACGCGCGGCGAGGAGGCCGCGAGCGCCCGGCTGTAAGCGTAGGCCTTGGCGGTATCCACCAGCTCGCCCGGCGCCCCGGGAATGCGATGCAGGAACGCGCGCGGCGAGACGACGCTCGAGGACGCCGGCAGATACGACACCCAGGGCGACAGGAAGCGCGCCTCGGTGGTCGCGCGCGCGATCTCTTCGACCGAGCCCGCCTCCGCCGTATCCGGCGCGACCTGCTGCGCGCACACCAGGCGCGGCAACAGCGCGATGACGGTCATCAGGACGGATAGCGTGTTGCGCATGAGCTTCCCTCGCAGCCGGCGACGTGATTCTTGTTGACGGCAAGCATAGCGGGTGTCGGCAGCCCGCGCCCGCTATTGAACATTCGCTCAACTACGGGCAGACTCGCCGGCCATGGCCCGCAACCCGCGATACGACATCCTGTTCGAGCCGGTGAGGATCGGGCCGGTCACGGCCCGCAATCGCTTCTACGCCGTGCCGCACGCCGCCGGCATGACCAACGCCATGCCGCACATGCGCGCGAAGTTCCGCGAGACCAAGGCCGAAGGCGGCTGGGGGGTGGTGTGCACCGGCTATGTCTCGATCGACCCGAGCTCCGACGATGCGCCGCTGCCCTTCGCCACCCTGTGGGACGACGATGACATCCGCTCGCACGCGCTGATGACCGAAGCCGTGCACCGCCACGGCGCCCTCGCCGGGATCGAGCTGTGGCACGGCGGCGGGTCGGTGATGAACCGCGCCAGCCGCATTGCGCCCATGTCGCCCTCCGGTACCTCGTGGATGGCGACGCACGTCAACTTCATGGGCAATCAGCGGCCGCGGCTGATGAACGCCGACGACATCCGCTCGCTCCTCAAGTGGCAGGGCGAAGCGGCGCGCCGGGCCCGCCAGGCGGGCTTCGACATCGTGTACGTCTATGCCGGCATGGGCTACCTGCCTTACGAGTTCCTTCTGCCCGAGTGGAATCAGCGCACCGATGCCTACGGCGGCAGCGTCGGGAACCGGGTGCGGATCGTGCGCGAGCTGCTCGAGGTCACGCACGAGGCGGTCGGCGGCAAGTGCGCGGTGGCGCTGCGCATCAGTCTCGAAGAGCTGCGCTCGCGGCCGAGCGACCGCGCGCCGTCCGAGGCGCACGAGGTGGTGGCGCTGCTCGCCGATGTGCCGGACCTGTGGGACGTGAAGCTCGACTCCTCGCCAACCGACTGCCCCCCGTCGCGCTTCGCGCCGGAAGGCAGTCATGAGCCGATCATCGGGTTCGTGAAGAAGATCACTGCGCGCCCGGTGGTGGGAGTCGGTCGCTTCACCTCGCCCGACACCATGGCGGGCCAGATCCGCCGCGGCGTGCTCGACCTCATCGGCGCCGCGCGCCCCTCGATCGCCGACCCCTTCCTGCCGAACAAGATCGACCAGGGCTGCGAGCAGGACATCCGCGAGTGCATCGGCTGCAACATCTGTATCTCGAGCTGGCACGACAGCGTGCCGGTGCGCTGCACGCAGAACCCCACCATTGGTGAGGAGTGGCGCCGCGGCTGGCACCCCGAGCGCATCGCGCCCGCGGGCAGCGCCTCCTCGGTCCTCGTGGTCGGTGCCGGTCCCGCCGGCCTCGAATGTGCGCTGGCACTCGGCCGGCGCGGCTACCAGGTGAGCGTCGCGGAGGCGGGCGAGGACATCGGCGGCCGGCTGCGTTTCGAAACGCGCCTGCCGGGGCTCTCGGGCTGGGGACGCGTGCTCGACTGGCGCCGCGGCCAGCTCGAGCGGCTCAACAACGTCGACGTGTATCGCGGCAATCGCCTCTCGGCGCAGGACATCCTCGAGCTCGGCAACGCGCACGTGGTGATCGCGACCGGCTCGCGCTGGCAGCGGCTGCTGTACTCGCCCCTCGAGGTCCCGGCGGGGCATCTGGAAAGCGGCGGCGTCTTCACGCCCGACGACGTGGCGGCGGGCGCGCGCGTCGAGAGCCCGGTAGTCGTCTACGATTTCGACAACTATTACATGGGCAGCGTGCTCGCCGAAGCTCTCGCGAGGGCCGGCAACCGCGTGAGCTATGTGACACCGGCCGGTCATGCCTCCGCCTGGGGCATCATGAGCAACGAGCAGCCGCAGGTTCACCGCGCGCTGTTTGCCGCGGGCATTGCACTGCACACCCTCTCGCGCGTGACGACCTTCGAGCGCGGCGTGGTCACGCTCGCCAATCAGTTCACCAGCGCTGAGACGCGCCTCGAGTGCGCCGCGCTGGTGATCGTCGGCGCGCGCCTGGCGAACGATGCGCTGCACGCCGCCCTCATCGCACGGCCGGAAGAGCTGGTGCGCGCGGGGATAAAGTCCGTCACCCGCATCGGCGACGCGCTCGCTCCCGGTGCGATCGTGCACGCCGTCTACTCGGGCCACCGCTACGCCCGCGAGCTCGACGCCGACCCGGCCACCCTCACTTACCGGCGCGATGCGCCGCTCCCGGCGATGCGATCGATGTGACGTGACCGAGCCGCCGGCCGCCGCAGTCCACCGAGCCGCTGCGCAGCGCGTGCGCGTGCGCTGGAAGATCTTCGCCTTCCTGTTCGGCTTCGGATTCATCGCCTACGTGCAGCAGCGCAGCATCACCGTCGCCGGCTACCAGATGATGCCGCAGCTGCACCTGAGCCAGCTCGAGATCGGCTGGCTGGAGGACGCGCTGCTCATCGGCTACACGGTGATGCAGTTTCCCGGCGGCGTCATCGGCCAGCGCCTCGGCGCACGGGTGATGTTCGTCGTGATCGGCCTGGTGGCGTTCATCGCAACGCTCGCCACGCCGCTCGCGCCGCTGCTGCTCGGCGGGACGGCACTGTTCGGGGTGCTGGCAGCGCTGCAGCTGCTGATCGGCGCCGCCCAGGGGCCGATCTTTCCCGTCTCTGCGGGCGTATTCGAGACCTGGTTCGTCCCTGACAAGTGGCCGCTGGTACAGGGCCTGCAGAGCCTGGGACTGCAGCTCGGGGCGGGCTTCACGCCGCCCCTGATCGCCTGGCTCATGTCCACCTTCGACTGGCAACGGGCGTTGATCTGGACCGCCCTGCCCCCGCTCGGCCTCATTCTCTGGTGGGCCTGGTACGGGCGCGACACGCCCGCCGAGCACCCGGCGGTGAGCGCGGCGGAGCTCGCCGAGCTCGGCGCACACTGCGCGGCACGCGTCGACCAGGCGATCTCCTGGCGCCGGATGGGCCAGCTCCTCAGCAACCGCGACGTGCTGACGCTGACTCTATCCTACGTGTGCATGAACTACGTGTTCTACCTGCTCGCCAACTGGTGCTTCCTGTACCTGGTGCAGGAGCGGCACTTCACCGTGCTCGAGGGTGGGGGACTCGCGAGCATACCGCCGTTCGCCGCAGCGCTCGGCGCCGGCCTGGGCGGGGTGCTCGCCACCTGGCTCGGCCGGCGCTACGGCGTGCGCCCCGGCTTGAGCATTCTGCCGCTGGTGTCGCTGCCCGCTGCTGCGGTACTGCTGTTCGTGACCGTGGATGCTGCCAGCCCCCAAGTCGCGGTCGCCGCGCTCGCGCTGTGCTACGCCGCGGTCGAGATCAACGAAGGCCCTTACTGGGCCGCCATCATGCATGTGGGCCGCGGCGACACCATGGCGGCATCGGGCGTGCTCAACACCGGCGGGAACCTCGGCGGCGTGATCGCAACGCCCATCGTGGCCTATCTTTCCGGTCATCATGCGTGGACGGCGGCGTTCCTCATCGGCGCGGCGCTCGCTGTTGCCAGCGCGGCGGCCTGGCTGCTGGTCGACCCCGCGCGTGGCGTAGCCGCTCAGCACACCTGAGCGCGGCGCTTCCGAGGCGCCGGCGCTCGTCAGGGTGCTGGCGCCTCGGCGACCACCGCGCTGCCCGCGAGTGTGCCACGCGCCGTTGCGCGAGCGTTGCTGACACCTTCCGGCCATTCGAGCTCGAGCGCGCCTTCCCCGGCGGCCGTCCTGAGCGCGAGTGCGGCGCGCACCATCCCGCTGCGGCCCGGCCAGTCGATCTGCCCCGAGGCGCGCACGTCCTCCGTCCAGCGCACCTCCTCGAGCTTCACCCGATAACCCTCACCGGCGCTCGTGACGGTGAACGTACCGCCGCGCAGCCCGATCCCGCGTCCGCTGCCAAACTCCCGCGCGCGCACCAGCACGTCCTCACAGGTCAGCAGCACTGCGGTCACGACGCGCAGCTGATCCTCCGACGCCGCGTTGCCGGTGGCGGCGGTCGCGGCGGTGAGCTCGCGCGCAGCGCGCGCGAAGCGCGGCACCAGGTGCACCGGGGGGACGGCCGCCGCACAACTCTCATCCCCGGTCGAGAGCGTCTCCAGGAAGCGCCGCACCAGCGTCACCGCGCACACGCTGCGGGCGCCGGGCAGCGCATTGACGTGGAAGCTGTTGGCGATGATGACGTGATGCGCGTGCGCATAGTGAGGGGCCGCGGCCGCGCCGTCCGCCACCGGTGTCATGCTGTCGAACTCACCGGACACCACCAGTACCGGCACGGACGGATACGGAGGAGCTGAAGACACCAGCGGTGCGTTGGGCGTACGCGGCCACTGGACGCACTGATCGATGAATGCGAAGTCGAGAGGCATGCCGCGGTACTCATCGATGGTGAACGGCGCGTAGCCGCCGGGGTCGGCGCGCCGGCGCTCGGCTATCAGCCGGTCACGCTCGACGAGGCGCTGGGCCGGCGCCAGGCCCATGTCGAAGATCTGTGGCGGGTCCTGGCAGGAGATCGCCGCGGCGTATCCGGCGCTGAACTTCACCGTGTCGTGCGCGGGATCCCGCGATTCCGCATTGACACGCGTCTCGGCCATCAGGCGCAGCAGCGGCACGCTGTCACCGGCGGCAAACGCGCGGGCCGCCGCATCCGTCTCGCGCAGCGTCGCATAGGCCGGGTAGCCGCCGAACATCACGATTGCCAGCTGCGAGGCATCCGCGTTCAGGCTCATGACCTGACCGGCGCCGTAGCGGACCTGCGCCGTGAATGGTCGCGCGCGCAACCGCTCGAGCGCCGGCGCGATGTGCTCGATCGAGCTGCCGGGGAGTGCGCTGCAGGCCGGCGAGCGCTGGCACGCAAGGTTGAACTTGGCGCGCATCGCCGGAGCGTAGTCCGGGTACCACGCATAATCCGGCCCGCCGAGCGGATACGCCCCATCGAGCACCAGTGCGCGTATCCGGTCGGGGTGGCGTCGCGCGAAGACCTGCGCGAAGTAAGTGCCGTAGGATTCGCCGTACAGGCCGACGCGCCCGATGCCGAGCGCCTCGAGCACTGCAGCCAGATCATCGGCCGCCAAAGTGGTGCTGTAGAACGGTCCAGTGCGGCCGAGCGACCGCCCACAGGCACCGATGTTGGCCTCGGTCAGCGCCGCGGCGCGCTCAAGCTCGTGACAGTCGATGGCATCGGAGTGTCCCGTGCCGCGGTAGTCCATGAGGAGCACGTCGTAATGCGCCTGCAGCGGGCCGAACAGCTCGAGGAACTCGTCCCGGGAATCGGTGACCGAATAACCCGGTCCACCGATGGCTCCGACCAGCGTGCCGGCCGCGGCACCCGCTGCTGCATGAAGGTAAAACTCGAAGTAGATCGGCAGCGTGCCGGCTACCACGCCGTTCGGATCGAGCGGGCGCGCCAGCGTGCCGCACCATGACGCCGGTGAGTTGCAGTGGTGCAGGGTCAGGCTGCCGACGCGCAGGGTCTCGTGCGCACTGGTGCGGGCGGCGGCCGGCAGCGGCGCAACAGCCGCCCAGCCGAGCACCGCCGCGAGCGGAAGAATTCTGACACCCCTGTTGCTCAGATGCGTCATCCAATTGGCATGCTATTGTTGGCTGATTCTACCGGGAGAGCTCCGATGCCGAAGCGCCCTGGCTCACTATGGCTTGCCGCGCTGCTGTTGCTCGCCGTGCAGTTGCCCGCCGCTGCGCAGGCGGCCGGCCTGCGCACGCGCAACGTCGTACTCATCGTCAGCGACGGCCTGCGCTGGCAGGAAATTTTCACCGGCGCCGACCCGACGCTTCTCAATGAGAAAAACGGCGGCATCTGGGACAAGGAAGAGGATCTGCGCCGCGAGTTCTGGCGGGACGATGTCGGCGAGCGGCGCAAGGCGCTGTTCCCATTCCTGTGGTCCACAGTGGCGACCCAGGGTGAGATCTTCGGCAACCAACGGCGCGGCAGTGTCGCGCGGGTGACCAATGGCCTGGCATTCTCCTACCCGGGCTACAACGAAATGCTGACGGGCCACCCTGATGCGCGCATCAACTCCAACGAGTTCGGCCCCAATCCCAACATCTCCGTGTTCGAATGGCTGAACACGCAGCCGGATCTCAAGGGCCGCGTCCGCGTCTACGCCACCTGGGCGGTCTTCAAGGACATCTTCAACGTGAGCCGCAGCCACTTGCCGCTGCAGGTCGGCTGGGATCCGCCCTATCGCGGCACACTCACGCCGCGCCAGGCGCTGCTCAACGAGCTCTATGCGAGCACGACACGTGTGGATTACGAGGACGTCTACGACTCTTTCCTGCAGATCCCGCTGATGGACTCGTTCGCCAGCGAGCAGCCGCATGTGCTGTTTGTCGGCTACGGCGAGACGGACAACTGGGCGCATGCCGGCCGCTACGACCTGGTGCTGCACAGCGCGCATGCCTTCGATGGCTTCGTCGCGCAGCTGTGGACCAGCCTGCAACAGCTGCCCGCGTACCGTGATTGCACCACCTTCATCGTCACGACCGACCATGGGCGCGGCAGCGGCCTGGAAGAATGGAAGGAGCACGGCGTCGAGGAGAAAGGCTCCGAGAACATCTGGATCGCGGTGTTGGGCCCTGATACCCCGGCGCTCGGCGAGCGCGAGCACTCCCCGGAGGTGCATCAGGCCCAGATTGCTGCCACCGTGGCGGCGCTGCTCGGCAAGGATTACCGCAAGGCGGTGCCGGCCGCCGCCCCGCCGATCGCCGAGGTGATGGGACGGCGTTAGTCGAACCGCGCCCATGCATAGGGCGCCGGATCGATAGCCGGGCAGCTGTGCGCGAGCAGATCCGCCAGCAGCTGCGCGGATCCTGCGGCCATGGTCCACCCGAGGGGGCCGTGACCGCTGTTCACCATCAGGTTGGGAATGCGGGTCGCGCCGATAATCGGAACGCCGTCGGCCGATACCGGCCGCAGGCCGCACCAGGCGCGCGCCTTCTCGGGCGCGAGCTGCGGACGACTGGGCAGCAGCCTTTGCACCAGAGCGAGGAGATTTCGGACCCGCTCGGGCCGCAGTGTCAGGTCGTAGCCGGCAAACTCAGCGGTCCCGGCCGCCCGAATGACACCCGCGAGCGGCGTCACTACCGCGTGCAGATCGTCATCGGCGAGGGGCAGATCGAGCGCGGGCGCACCGTCCACGCGGTCGAAGGTCACCGAGTATCCCTTGACGGGCTGCACCGCCAGCTCGAGCCCCAGGGGCCGCAACAGCCGGGTGCTGTAGCTGCCGGCGGCGATGACATAGCAGTCGGCGACCAGTCGCCCGTCACTGGTGCGCGCACCCGTGATCCGCCCGGCTCCGGTCTCGAGCGCACCGACCGAGGTGCCGAACCGAAACTGCACGCCCCGCTCACGTGCCTCGGCTGTCAGCGCCTCGCAGAAGCGCCAGGCATCGCCCGTCTCGTCGTCGGGGCAATGGATTGCACCCGTGAGCTCGGCGGCAATGGGCGCGAGGGCGGGTTCGAGCTCCACCGCCGCGGCCGGCTCGAGTGTCCGGAACGTGAGCCCCTGCTGCGCCAAGCGCCGCACGAAGGCGGAGGCATGCTCGAGACTCGCGCGGCTACGGAATATCCTCAGGCTCCCGCGCGCAGCGCCACCATAGTCGAGGCGCAGCTGGGCCCGTAGAGCTCGCAGCACCTCGAGCGAGTACCGCGCCAGGCGCAGATTACTGAGCAGATTGCGCTCGAACAGTGCGGGCCTCGAGTTGCGCAGGAACGTGATGCCCCAGGAGGCGAGGCCCGGCACTGCCGACAGGCGCAGCTTGAGTGCCGTGTCAGATCGCCCGAGCGAGCCGAGCAGCACCCGCCAGCACCCGGGTGCATTCCACGGCTCGGGCATGCTCGGCGACAGCAGCCCGCCGTTGGCAAAGCTCGTTTGCCGCCCCGGGCCGGCTTCTCGCTCGACCACCGTCACTTCGTGTCCGCGGCAGCGCAGGCAGTAAGCCGTGGTGACACCGATCAACCCGCCGCCGATCACCAGCACCTTCATCGCGCGATCCTTTCAGCATTCGCGGAATAGTAGACTGTCAGCCCTTGTGATCGTCCACCTCATCGACGGCACCTACGAGCTGTTCCGGCATTTCTACGGGCTGCAGCGTTTCAGCCGGGGAAGCCACCTGCCCTTCGGCGCCGTCACCGGTGTGCTGCACACCGTGCTGCAGATGATGGAGAAAGGCGCCACGCATCTCGGCGTCGCGACCGATCACGTCATCGAGTCGTTCCGCAACCGCCTGTGGCCGGGCTATAAGACCGGCGACGGCGTCGACCCGGTGCTGCTGGCGCAGTTTCAGCCGCTCGAGGAGGCGCTGGCGGCGCTCGGTGTCGCCATCTGGCCGATGATCGAGCTCGAGGCCGATGACGCGCTCGCCTCGGCCGCCCGCATCGCCGCGGCCGATGATCGCACCGAGAAAGTGTGCATCTGGACTCCCGACAAGGATCTCGCGCAGTGCGTGCGCGGCGACCGCGTAGTGCAGATGGACCGTCGGAGCGGGCAGATGCGCGACGCCGCCGGCGTGCGCGCCAAATTCGGGGTGGAGCCGGCGCTGATCCCGGATTTCCTGGCTCTGGTCGGCGACAGCGCCGACGGGTATCCGGGACTCGAGGGCATCGGACGCGTCACGGCCGCGCGCCTGATCGGCAAGTACGGTGCGCTCGAAAGCTTCCCCGCGGACGTGTTAGGAGAGCGCAGGGAACTCGCCCTGCTCTTCAAGGAGCTCGCGACCCTGCGGACCGATGCACCGCTGTTCGCCGATGTCGAGGAGTTGCGCTGGCGCGGACCCACAGCCGATTTTTCCGCAGCAATCGCCCCGATGGGCGATGCACGCTTGCTGCCGCGCGCGCAGCAGATCGCCTGCGCCTGAAGCGCCGCGCTGCGGCCCCCCGGCGGACCCGCGGCCCTCCCGGCCCTGCCTGCGTCGGCGACCCGTCAGCTCCTCTTGAGGTCCGCGTGCCGGGTGATGGCGGCATCGTTGAAGCGCCGGAAGAAGGCCTCGTAGGCGCCGCCGGCCTCGGCAAAGCGCAACGGCTTCACCCGCTCCACGCAGATCTCGGTCGCCTCGGGCGAGGTCCTGAGAATACTCACGGTCTCGGCGATGAAATCCTTCAGCGGCATGGCGTTCGGATCGCTCGCCTGCCGCGGTCCCATCAGCTCGGTCTGCACGTAGGGCGGTATGAGCTCGATCACCTGGATGGCGGTTTCACGCAGCTGATAGCGCAGCGATTGCGTATACGAATGCAGCGCGGCTTTGGTCGCGCAATAGGTCGGCGTGTTGGCCAGCGGCACGAACGCCAGCCCGGAGGAAACCGTCATGATCGCCGCGCGCGGCTGGCGCGACAGCACGGGCAGCAGCGCCGCGGTCAGCCGGATGGGGCCAAGCAGATTGGTCGCAACGGTCGCCTCGGCATCGGCCAGCGCGCCCTGCTGCAGCGCCTCCGTTCTCATGATGCCGGCGTTGTGAACCACGACATTCAGGCTCGGGAACTCGTCCCGAACCTGTCCGGCAAGCTTCCGGATCGCAGCTGCGCTTTCGATGTCGAGCACGACCGACTTCATCCCGGGATTCGCCGCCGCCGTTGCGGCAAGCAGCTCCTGGCGGCGTCCGGCAATCACGACCTGATTGCCGAGCGCGTGGAACGCCTCCGCCAGAGCGCGCCCGATCCCCGAGCCGCCGCCGGTGATCAGAATGGTGTTGCCGCTGAGTTGCATGCGCTCTCGGAACCGCTGCTGCTGCTGCGGGCGACCGGGGGCGTGCCCCGATGCGTGGCTATTTGCGATTGATCAGCTTCCTGATTTCCTTCAGGTGCTCGATCGCACGGTCGGTGACCTTGGTCAGCGCCTCGGCCTGGGAGCTGCGCACGATATCGGCCAGCTCCTTCATGTCCGCCAGCGTCTTCTGGTAGACCTCGTGTGCCATCTGTGCCGGCCTCGGGCCCGGGGTCTTGCCAGCGGCTGTCGGCTGGGCAGCCTCCTGCATCTTGTGCATCGCCTCGGTCAGCATCTCCTTCTGCTTGCGCGCCAGGGCCTGCAGCCCCTGGTAGGCCGCCTTGTTGGCTTCGACCAGTGCTTCCATGTCCTTGCGCCCGGACTCGACCATTGCGGGTATGTCGACGCCCGGGAGCTTGAAGTTCTCGATGATCCTGGTGACGTCCGCGAACGGGTTGGGTTGATCGGCCATACGATTCCCCTTTCGGCAAGTTGCCAAGTCCAAGCTTGCGAGCCGCGTGTCCGCCATCGGCCTCCGGACCTGGCCGTTGGCAAAGTACGCTTGTGTGGCGTCTTTGTCACCGCGCGCGCCGGCGGGCAGGTACGTATTTGTACCGATCCCCGGGCAGGTAGTGGTTTACCTCAATGTCTCGGCCCACACAGGGGGCTATGATTTTTTTGTGGCGGTGCGCTATCTCATCACCGGTGGAGCCGGTTTCCTCGGGATCAACCTGTGCCGCTATCTTCTGGCGCGCGGGCGCCAGGTTCGCTCGCTCGATATCGCCCCGTTCGGGTATCCGGAGTATTCGCAGGTCGAGGTCATCGACGGAGACATCCGCGATCAGGCGATCGTCGATGCGGCGATGAGCGGCGTCGATGTGGTGGTGCACGCGGCGGCCGCCCTGCCGCTGGCACCGCGCGAGGAGATACTGTCCACGGCGGTGCGCGGGACCCGCCTGCTGCTCGACAGCGCCGCCGCTCACCATGTCGGGCGCTTCATCTTCATCTCCTCCACGGCGGTATACGGAATCCCCGATCATCACCCGCTGGTCGAGAGTGATTCGCTGCACGGGGTCGGCCCCTACGGCGAGTCGAAGATCGAGGCCGAGCGGTTGTGCGAGCAGGCGCGCGCGCGCGGGCTGTGCACCACCATTCTGCGCCCCAAGAGCTTCGTCGGGCCCGAGCGGCTCGGCGCGTTCGAGCTGCTGTACAACTGGGCGTACGCGGGAAGGAATTTTCCCGTCCTCGGTTCGGGCCGCAACCGCTATCAGCTGCTCGATGTCGAGGACCTGTGCCAGGCGATCGAGCTGTGCGCAACCGCCGCCAGCGAGCGCGTCGACGATACCTTCAACGTCGGCGCGGAGCGCTTCGGCACCATGCGGGAGAACTTCCAGGCCGTGCTTGACCGCGCCGGCCACGGGGGCCGGGTGGTCGCCCTCCCGGCGAAGCCGGCGATCCTGGCGCTCAGGCTGGCGAGCGCACTGCACCTGTCTCCCTTGTACCGCTGGATCTACGAGAGCGCCTCGCAGGACAGCTTCGTGTCGGTCGAGAAGCTCGCGAGCAGCCTCGGCTTTCGCGCCCGCTACTCCAATGAAGAGGCCCTGCTGCGCAACTACGACTGGTACGTCGCCCACCGGCAGGAGTTGGGTGCAGTCAAGGGCGTGACCCATCGGGTCCCATGGAAAAGAGGGGTGCTCAGGCTTGCCGAACTCTTCTTCTGAGGAGCTGTCCCTCAGGGACGTGGCCGCTTCCTCCGTTGTGAGAACCAGCCGCCGGCCGCTGCCGGTATTGCTGGCGGTGCTGCAAAGCCTGCGGCCGCTGCAGTGGCTCAAGAACATCCTCGTGTTCGCGCCGCTCGCCGCGGCGCATCGGTTGGGAGACCTCGGGCTGTTGATGCGCGCGGTGTACGCCTTCGCCGCCTTCAGCCTGTGCGCTGCCGCCATCTACCTGCTCAACGATCTGCGCGATGCGCCGGCGGACCGGCTGCATCCGCACAAGCGCGACCGGCCGATCGCCTCGGGCCGCCTTCCCCGCACGCTCGCCCTGGTGCTGGTTCCGCTGCTGCTGGCCGCGGCGACGGTCGCCGTCTGGCCTCTGGGCATGCAGACGGGCGCCGCCGTGGCGGTCTACTTCGCGCTGATGATCGCTTACACGCTGCGCCTGAAGGATGTGGCCCTGCTGGATGCGCTGGTGTTGGCCGGAGGCTACGCGCTGCGCGTGCTCGTCGGGGCGCTGGCGGTCAGCGTGCGGCCGTCGGCGCGACTGCTGGCGTTCTGCATCTTCCTGTTCTTCAGCCTCGCGCTCGTGAAGCGGTACGCGGAGCTGGCGCTGCTGCGCCGGCGCGACGGACCCGCGACCCACGCCCGGGCGTACATCCTGGAGGATCAGGAGCTCATCGTGGCGCTCGGCACCTCCTGCGGCGCGCTTTCCGTGCTGGTGCTGGCGCTGTACATGAGCAGCGAGACCGCGCAGCGGCTCTATTCGCGCGCGGGATTCATCTGGCTGACCTGCGTGCTGCTGCTCTACTGGATCAGCTATATCTGGCTGATGGCACACCGCGGTCGCATGACCGATGACCCACTGGTGTTTGCGGTCAGGAACCCGGTGAGCATCGTTCTCATCGTCCTCATGGGAGCCACTGCGTGGCTCGCGGTGTGAGGTTGCGGCCAGCTTCCCGGCCAGCGCGAACGAGCCCGAAGCGTGACACGCCCTGCCTGCTCGCCCTGGCGCTGCTCGCTGCCTGCTCTGACGCCGCCGAGCCGGGCCTGCCGCCGGCGGAAACGCTCGCGGAGCAGCGGATCCAGTACGATGCTGACGACCCCAAGAGCATTCTCGAGCTGCAGCCGTGGCGCTCGCAGAGTCGCGCCGCGGTACGGCGCGCCGACGGCTCCCCCGGCGTCGCGACACTCACGAACCTCAATCCCTACGTGAACTTCTGGTATCTGCTGTCGATCGAATGGCCGGGTTCCGCGGGACGCTCGGCCTATCACCTCGAAAACACGCACCCCGGACAGGCGCCGCTGCAGCTGCGCGCCGACAATCCCACTGCCATCGTGATCGCCGGCGCGGGCGGTCGTCTCGCCTGCACGGTATGGCGCAACGCTGCGCCCGGCGAGCTCGACGAGGCGAGCGCCAGCGGACTGCCCTATGCGCCGCTGTGCGGCGGAGCCTTGTATCTGCGCAATCCGGTTGCCGGCCATCACACCTCCCTCGAGCGCCTCACGGACTTCCTGCGCGACCACGTGTGGGGCGGAGACCGCATCGTCAACCTCGTCAAGGAGCAGCTCTACCGGGACGCCTTCCTCGAGAACCGGGTGGCGGGCGCTGCCCAGGGCCCGCCGCCGCCCCTGCTGCACGCCCCGACTGCGGCGGCCGTGGCGCCGGAAGCGGCCGCGCGCACCATCGTGCCGCAAAGACTGGCGCTCGAGCTGGCTGGAGCAGTACGCGAGCTGCTGCCGGGCCGCTGGTATGGCGCGCGCGACCTCGCCGGAGTCACGGTGAGCGTGGTCGCGCCGGAGGATCTCGACAGCCAGTACCGGCTGGCTCACGAGGCACACGTAAACCTGCTCGACTCGGTCGAGTCGCAGGCGCTGGCGTATCTGGTCGCCTTCGATCTCGAGCGGTTTGACCTCCACTTCGTGCTCGGCACCGATCACCCGCGGCTCGACTGGTCCGATCGCCCGCCGCCGGCCGAACGGGACCCGCGTCTTCCCGGCCCGGATGGCGTGGGGAGTGCCGCGCCTCTGGTGACCAACGGCATGGTCGACCCGCTGGACGCAGACCGCACGATCGCCGCTTTCATCGGCGGATTCAAGCGCATACACGGCGCATTTCGCAGCGGCCCATTCGCCCTGCGCAATCACGGCAGCCACTACGGCTTCATCGAGCAGGGAGTGATATTCAGCAAGCTGCAGCCGGGGCTGGCGACGGCGCTGGTGATGGACGATGGCGCGGTCGGGTTGAGAACGTGGACTGCCGACGACAACAGTCTGCTGCCACACATCCGCTACGCGCGGCAGAACGGCGTGCCGCTCGTCGAATACGATGCGCAGCGCCACGCCGGAGTGCCCGGAGAGCTGGTCAATGCCTGGGGTCCGGGAAACTGGTCGGGGTCGGCCGAGGAGGTACTGCGCACGCTGCGCGCCGGCATGTGTCTTCAGGAGCACACTCAAGGCCGCTTCCTCATCTACGGCTACTTCTCGGCAGCGACCCCTTCGGCCATGACGCGCGTCTTTCAGGCCTATGGCTGTCGCTACGCCATGATCCTCGACATCAATGCGCTGGAGCACACCTACCTCGCGCTCTATGTGCACCGCGCTCATCAGCGTGTCGTCGAGCACCTGATCGAGGGGATGGAGGAAGTCGACCGCAGCGCCGGCGGCGAGTTCGTGCCGCGCTTCCTGGGGTTTCCGGACGACCGCGATTTCTTTTATTTCACCCAACGGGAGGCATCGCCATGAGCCCGCACGTCACCCGCATCGGTTTATGGCTGCTCGCCGGGCTCGCGGGTGCACCGGCTGCTGCGCAGACACTGGCGGAGAACAACGCCGCGCTGCTGCGCCAGCTGCAGGAAGTCCACGGCCTGAGCAATGAGCAGATGGACCGTATCCGTGCGATCTTCGCCCGCTCGCCGGTCATCGGACAGGGGAACCCCGCGATCACGCGCCATCCGGTGACGCCGCAACAGTGCGAAGCGAAGCTCAAGGAGCAGGGCGTGGCATACGCCAACCCCCGGTTCGAGCGGATCTGCGGCGCGAAATACATGGCGCCGCTCTACGATCCGTCGACCTCGCGGCCGGAGGACGCCAGCGCGTGCATCGATCAGTTCGAGTTTCCTGACATCCCGTGCACCTACCCCGTCATCTGGGTCAAGGCGGTCGAAGCGGCGCAGCTGTGCTGGGCCGAGGGCAAGCGGCTCTGTGACGCACACGAGTGGGAGGATGCCTGTCAGGGGCGCGCCGAGCCGCCCGATTACCGCTTTGATCTGGCGCAGGGAGTGGCTCCGGAGGTCGCGATCGAACGCATGCGCGCCGCGCACAACCACGCGCATGCCGCCGACAAGCGCTGGAGCTACGGTCCGGAGTATGAGCGCGGGATCTGCGCCACGGGCAGCTTCAAGAATCCCGGCTGCAACGGCGGCAGCTGGACTCAGTGCGGGTCGAATACCTATCCGGCCGGAGATTTTCCGGCATGCCACAGCCCGCTCGGGGTGTACGATCTGAACGGCAATGCCGCCGAGCACATGAACCTGCCGCTCAACCCCGCGCAGCTGTCCAGTCGCGGCAGCACGGTGCTGGGTTATACGGAGATGAAGGGCAGCTGGTTCATCTTCGACACTTACCGCGCCCACGAAGACTGGTGCCGCTGGCGTGCACCGTTCTGGCACGGCTCGCGTGTGATGGATCCGCACAGCCACGCGAACTACCACCTGGGATTCCGCTGCTGCAACACCCTGCCCGCGGCGAAAACCGGCCCACCGCCCTCCGGCCCGCTACCCTCCGGCGGCAGCCGATGAATGCAGCACGCACGGCACGCCGTGCCGGCGAGGCAGCGCGGTTACTCGTCCAGGGCAACTCAGGGTTTGACGCGCTCGGCCGCCAGTTGCCGCATGAGCGCCAGGAGCCGCTCCGGAAACTGTGTCCAGGGTCCCTCGTTGCTCAGGAGCCTGGCGAGCGCAGGCTCGGCAAACACCGCGGCCAGCGAGCGCGGCACCCCGTCGACGTACACCGTGTCGCTCACGAACCGCACGCCGTGGCTATAGTCTGCGTAACGCGCGCCGTGCACGGTGCTGAGCGGCTGAATGGGCTCACCGGACCCGCGGTGCCAGCCGTAAATGGCCACGCGCCCCGGCACCGTCCACAGCCGACTGGTGAGGACCAGATCCTTCTTGTGACCCGAGGTGAGCTCTCCCAGGGGCGCGGCGAGTGCGCTGCGCTGCTCGGTGATCAGCTCGTTGTGATGGACGAAGTAGGCGGTGCTGCGCATCGCATCGCCGGGCGGCAGCGGCTGCGGATCGAGCTTCACCGCCGCTTCCTGGTAGATGGCATCGACCAGATTCGTCGTAGGCAGCTCGAAGCCGAACTGCCGGGCCACGTCGAGCGCGGCTTCCAGGCCCATCGGGACGAACACGAAATCGCTGTTTGACCCGACCGCCAGATAGTCGGGCAGTACGCACACCGTGAGCTCGACGGCCGCATCGCCGATCTGCACCGGCACGAGGCGACGCAGAAACTGCGGAATGTTCCCCGCCAGCAGCTCGGCGCGCACCAGGCGGTCGCGATCGGGACCGGACAGCGTCTCGGCCCGCCGGGCGAATTCACTGCCGCTCGGCGCGGAAGCCGTGCGCGCCGGGATGCGTTCAACGCGACTCTGGTCACAGCTGGCGGGCCGGTGCACCGGGGTCGGCGGCGCGCTGGCGACGGCGCCCGGGCTGCTCAGCAGCGCCGCAGCGCAGCCGAGGAAAACCCACGTACAGCGGGCCATGATGCGGGCGTTGCGGCGAGCCGGTCTGTGAGTCATGGTAGGGGGCAAAATCCACGAACCATAAACTACCAAAATACCTCAAAATCCATGTGCTTCGCCACTTTCGGGGGTTAACGCGGCGTGAGAATTTGCATTTATGACAACTCAGCTCGCCAGTTCCGGGAAATTGCCGGCCGCTCCCGAGCCTGACAGCGCCGCCAAAGTCGCTTTTCTGTCCAGTCCCGAGGCCTATCCCGAGCGGCCGGCGCGCATCGAGGTCGTGGAGACGCATTTCGCCTGGGTATTCCTCGCCGGCACGCGCGCCTACAAGCTGAAGAAGGCGTCGCACCTTCGAGGCGCGGACTGGCGCACGCCACAGGCACGTGAGCTGGCCTGTCGCGATGAGCTGCGGCTGAACCGCCAGATCTCCGCACCCACCTACCTCGGTGTCGAGCCCCTCATTCAGACACCCGACGGCTTCAGGATCGGCGGCGAAGGTCGCGCGGTCGACTGGCTGGTGGTGATGCGCCGGCTGGACGAGCGGCGGATGCTCGATGCGGTACTGGCCGCCGGCTCGCTCGCCCGCGTCGATCTGGACGCGGTGATCGAGTTCCTGGTCGCTTTCTACAGGTCCCGCAACCCGCTGCCGTTCGCGCCCGACACCTATCTGCGGCGAGTCACCGCGCGCCTGCAGGAGGCGCTTGCGGCGCTGTGCCGAACCGAGCCGCAGGTGCCGGCCGATCGCCTCGAGCAGCTCGGAAGCGAGCTTGCGGCGGCCTTCGAGTCGCTGCGGCCGCAGCTTGCCGAACGTGCCCGCGCACATCGCATCATCGAGGCGCACGGCGACCTGCGCGCGGAGCACGTGTGGCTGGGGCCCCCGGTCCAGATCATCGATTCGCTCGAGGTCTACGCGGATCTGCGCATGCTGGATACGGCGGAGGAAATCGCCATGCTCGCTCTCGAGTGCCAGCGTGCGCCCTGGGCCCCCGCTTACCTGCGCGACGGCTATCGCCTGCTCGCCGCCGATACGCTCAGCGACCAGCTGTTCGCTTTCTACATGGCGCTGCGCGCGACGACGCAAGCGAAGCTCGCCATCTGGCACCTCGACGACCCGGAGCAGTTTCCCGACCCGACCCCCTGGCGCGCGCGGACGCTCGCGGCCGTCGACATTGCAATCCGACACTGCCGCGCGGCGCTGGGTGGGGTACGTACATGAGCGGATCCCGCGGGCCCCCAGCGTGCTGCAGCATGGCAACCTGCTCCACCCGGTGGAGGCGCGATGTCAGGTCTGGCGCCTTGTTTCTTCGCACTGAGCGAATCGCGTGAGCTGGCGGCGCTGGTGGGCCAGAACGCGGGTCTGGCGCTCGCCCGGCTGGAGGAACGGCGGTTCGAGGGCGGGGAGTTCAAGCTGCGGCCGCTCGAGTCGGTGCGCGGCCGCAGGGTATTCGTGTTGCAGTCGCTCGCGGGCAGCGCCGACTGGCCGACGGCGGAGCGGCTCGTGCGGCTGCTGTTCCTGCTGGCGGGTCTCAAGGACGCCGGCGCCGTAGAGCGCGTCGCGCTCCTGCCCTATCTGACCTTTGCCCGCAAGGAACGGCGCACCCAGCTGCGCGATCCGGTCAATACCCGCTACGTCGCGCAATTGCTCGAGGCCACGGGCCTCGACCGGCTCATCGCGCTCGACGTGCACAATCCTGCCGCACTGGACAATTCCTTCCGCATCCCGGTCGACCATCTGTCCGCGCTGCCCATGATGGCGGATCATTTCGCGCGCCGTTTCACCGGCTCGGAGGTCACGGTCGTATCGCCCGACGTCGGCGGGATCAAGCGCGCACAACTTTTCCGGGAGCTCCTGCAACGGCGCGCGGGCCGCGAGGTGGAGCTGGCGTTCATCGAAAAGCGCCGGGCGCAGGACGTGGTCTCGAGCGGCCTGCTGGTCGGTGAGGCCGCAGCCCGCAACGTGATCGTCATCGACGACCTGTGCGCAACCGGCGGCACACTGATCCGCGCCGCCGAGATCTGCCGCCGGGCCGGAGCGAGCGCGGTTCACGTTGCCGTGACGCACGCACCGCGCGCCGAAGGGATCGCGGCGCTCACCGCGACGCCGACCATCGACGGTATCCTCATCACCGACAGTGTTGGCTCGCCGGCAGGCGCCGCGGCGCCGCAGGCCGGCGGCAGGATCGACAGGTTGTCAATCGCGCCGCTCTTCGGGCAGGCATTGCGGCGGATACTGGCGGGCAAACCCCTGGCACCGCTGCTCGAGCGCTGGCCGGTGGCATTCGAAGAGGAAACCTGACAGCGTCGCTGACTCACCGCCAGCCGCGCCGATGGCCGCCTCAGGCGTCGAGCAGCTCGCGCAGCGTCGCCAGCAGCTCGTCGGCGGCGATGGGTTTTCGCACCAGGCGCAACGCCGGCCCTGCCTGGCACTGCTCGTCCATCGCCGACGTCGTATCCCCCGTGACCAGGATGGCCTTGGTCGGGCATCCGAGCGCGGTGCGAATCGACGCTACGGCGTCGAAGCCGTTGCTGCCGTTGCCGAGGTGGACGTCCGACACGATGACATCGATATCACCCGACTCGGTTGCGCGCCGCACCGCTTCCTCCGCCGATGACGTCGCGGTCACGCGGTAGCCCTCGGTGCGCAGCAACAGCCGCGTCGCGTTGAGGACGGCGGCGTCGTCCTCGATCAGCAACAGATGCTGCCGCCCCTCTGCCTCCGTGCGAGCCTGCAGAGTACCCTCCGTCGCGCGCGCTGCGCCGGTGAGCGCCGCGGCGCCGGCGCGCGGCAGCTTGACCGTGAACGTCGAGCCCCTTCCGACCTCGGAGGTCACGTCGATGCGCAGCTTGAGCAGATCGACGAGCCGCTGCACGATGCTGAGTCCGAGCCCGTATCCTTCGCGCGCAGCGTTCGGCTGAACGCCGACCTGGTAGAACTCGTCGTAGATATAAGCCAGCTGGTCCGGCGGGATGCCGATCCCGGTGTCGCGCACCTCGACCCGCAGCGCATCGCCGTCGCGGCGGCAGCTCAGGGTTACCGCTCCCGTGCTGGTATACCTGACCGCGTTCGACAGCAGGTTGCGCAGGATCTGGCCGACCAGCAGCGGATCGGAATGCGCACTTTCCCCCGTGGTGTCGATGGCGAGGCCGATTCCCTTGCCGCGGGCGGCTCCGGCGAACTCGGTCTCGAGCTCGCGCAGCAGCGGCGCCAGCGGAAAGTCCCTGATATCCGGTTTGATCTTGCCCGCCTCGAGCTTGCTCACGTCGAGCAATGCGTTCACCAGGCGGCTCATCGTTCTGATCGCCAGCTCGAGTGACTCCACCGCCTCGCGCGCCTCGGGACCGGCGGCCAGCCGCCGCAGCGATCCGGCCAGCAGACTCAACGATTGCAACGGCTGTCGCAGATCATGGCTCGCCGTGGCCAGAAAGCGACTCTTCGCCTGATTGGCGCGATCGGCATGCTCGCGCGCCTGCTGCAGCTCGTGCTCCACGCGCCGATGACTCGTCATGTCACGGATCGCGGCCACGACGAAGGAGTCCGGCTCGCAAACGACGTGGCTCAGGCTGATCTCCACCGGAAACTCGGTCCCATCCGCACGCAACCCGTACAGGATCAGCCCCGAGCCCATGGGGCGGGAGCGGCCGCTCTTCTGGTAGTGCTCGCGATCGGTCACGTGGGCCGCGCGGAACCGCTGGGGCACCAGGAATTCGACCGGTTGGCCCACGAGCGCATCGTGCGGGTGCCCGAAGAGCTCGGTCACGTGCTTGTTGGCGAAGCAGATCGCGCCGGAACGGTCGACCAGCAGCATTGCATCGGGCGCCGACTCCAGCACGGCGCAGATCAGCTCGGAGGAGAGCATGTTCATAGGTGCGCCGCTGATCCTAACCCTGCGTCGGCCCGCCTGCATCTTCCCGGCGGCAGGGCATGGAACACCTTAACAATCAGTTACTTGTAATTATACGCCGATCCGTGACCCGCTTCATGAGGACACTCGGGTCTACGGGCTTCCACAAACAGGTGCTCCGGGGAGCCAGGGGCAGCGCGCCGCACAGCTCGCCATTGAGGGCGATCGCGGACACCTCATGTCGGAAGCAGCCGCGCATCGGGCGAGCAGCGCGAGCGCGCCGCGGCCATCCGTGGAATGCCACATGGCTCTGCGCGCGCCCCGCGAGGTTCGCGGCGAGCTGCTCGTCGTGCCAGCCGCTGCGGCGGAACATACGGGAAAGAACTTATGCGCGCCAAGTGACGCTCGCAGACGCTACCGATAAAATGCCCGCGCGTATCGTCGAGGAGAAAATGCATGAAGCAGGTCACCGACCTATCCCGCCGCCGGCTGCTGAGGTATGTCGCCCTCGGAGTGGCGCTCGCCCCGATCGCCCGAGCGCCGCTGGACGTGGCGGCCGCGGCCGATGCGCCGTTGCTCGCCACGGACGATCCCACGGCCAAGCGGCTGAAGTACGTCGCCGACGCCAGCAAGTCCACCGACGCCAAGCCGGGCAGCAAGTGCGCCAATTGCCGGCTTTACCAGGGCGCCCCTGACTCGGCCCAGGGTGGCTGCCCGCTGTTTCCGGGCAAGTCGGTCAAGGCCGCCGGGTGGTGCAGTTCCTGGACTCCTAAGACCTGATCGCAGGCGCTTCAGCCAGCCACACGGCAACGGCCGCCGCCGCGGTCATCGTAGTGGTCGCGGCGCGCGCCATTCGCGGCGCTCGCCATTCGCGGCAGCGCGCCATTCGCGGCAGCGCGCACTGTGCGGCGGCGCGCCCCTTCAGCGCAGGTACGCCTCGGTAGCGTAGCGGCGCATCATGCGGTGAGTGTTGAAGTACGCCGCATTCTTGGTGATCGCGTTTCTCATGAGCCTTGCCCAGCCGTGGGTATCGCCGGCGTAGAACAGCGGCAGGATCGTCTGCTCGAGCTTGCGATAAAGGGCCGGAGCGTCATCGACTGACCAGCCCGTCAGCCCTTCGATGCAGCCCTCGATCCACCAGCCGTCGGGAACCGACAGGCTCGGCACACCATTGAATGCAGCCTTCATGCCGCTGGTGCCCGAAGCCTCCAGCGGCGGCAGCGGCGTATTGATCCAGATGTCGCAGCCGGCCACCAGCAACTGCGCCAGCTGCAGATCGTAGTCCGGCAGGTACACGACCGTCACCGCGCCGGTGAGCGCCCGCGCCTTCTCGTGCAACAGTGCAATGAGGCGTTTCCCCTCCTGATCCCGCGGGTGCGCCTTGCCGGCGAGCACGATCTGCAACGCGTGTTGCTGCGCGATCGCCCGCAACCGCTCGCTGTCGGCAAACAGCAGGTCGGGCCGCTTGTATGCCGTCATCCGGCGAGCGAATCCAAGGGTGGCCGCGGTGCCCTCCAGGGCAACGCCGGTGAGCTCGCGCACGCGCGCGATCAGGGCCTGCTTGGCCAGACGGTGGGCATCGAGCAAGGCGCTGTCCGGTATTCCCTCGGCACGCGCGAGCAGCTCAGGTTCGTGGCACCAGCCGGGCACGTAATGATCGTAAAGGACTCGAAAGCTGGCGGCAGTCCAGGTGTAGGGATGCACCCCGTTGGTGATCGCCCGAACCTGATAGCCGGGATACATGCGGGCGGACACCTCCGCATGGCGCCTGGCGACGCCGTTGACGAAGTCGCTGAGGTTGAGCGCCAGGGCCGTCATGTTGAGCTCCTGCGCCCCGGCGAGCTGCTGCAGTACGGCGAAGTCGATCGGCCCGGGCATGTCGGTGACAGCGGCGGCCCGCGCGGCCGCCGTGTTGTTGTTGCTGTAGCTATTGCTCGAGAACAGCCGCTTGACGAGCGGGTAGGGAAAGCGGTCGTGGCCGGCCTCGACCGGCGTATGCGTCGTGAAGCGGCACAGCTCGCGCACCCGGGGCAGATCGTAGGGCATTTCACCGGCACGCAGGTCCGCTTCGGGATAGGTATAGCGGCGCAGCAGCTCGACCCCGAGCAGCGCGGCGTGGCCCTCGTTCATATGATAGGCGCTGATCTCGAAACCGAGCGCGTGCAGCACGCGTACGCCCCCCATGCCGAGCACCATCTCCTGCTTGAGCCGATACTCGTCGTCGCCCCCGTAGAGGTAGTGGGTGATCTCGCGGTCGCGCGGGTCGTTTTCCGGCAGATCGCTATCAAGCAGGATGACCGGCGAACGCCCGCCCAGATGACTCTCGATGACATACAGCCAGGCGCCGATCCACACGGCGCGGTCGTCGATCCTGACCGCCACCTTGGCATCCTGCCGCCGAGTCCAGCGTGAGGGATCCCAGGTGGCCGCCTGCTCGGTCTGCTGCCCACCGGCGTCGAGTTCCTGTCGGAAATAGCCCGCCCGACTCACCAGCGTGATGCCGACTAGCGGCAGTGCCAGATCGGCGCACGAGCGCAGCGTGTCCCCGGCGAGCACGCCCAAGCCGCCCGCATAGGTGGGGATCTCACTGCGCAGCGCGATCTCCATCGAGAAATAGGCGACGCGCGGCTCCTTGAGAAACTCACCGATCACGGCAGGCGCAGTCCCGTCGGCCGAGTGCCGTCACTGCTTGCTGCCAGGCGGCGGGCTGCGCAAACTGAGGATGTAGCGCGAAACCTCCCGCACCTGCTCATCGGACAACATCGGATTGGGCATCGTGATGGGGACCGATTTGAAGTCCCAGTGAGTGGTGGCGATGAATTTCCGCAGCGCCTTTTCGTTCGTTCCGGGACGATTGGCGATCTCGCTGAAGCTGGCCGCTTCGGCAGGAAGGTGGCGCGGCGGCTGATCGCCGGCTACGAGGTGGCAGGCCGAACAGACCATGCGGGCGACGGATTCGCCGCGCGCCAAGGCCGGATCGGCCGGCGCGCCACCCGCGTGCGGCGCGCCGCTGGCAAGGACACACACCAGCCCCGCTGCCGCGCCGAGCCCGCGTCGCGTAATTGCCCCGGTCACTGCGCTCACCCCGTTCGAACGCGGATGAGCGCGCCGTTCGCGCGCACCTTTCCGCAGACGCATTCTCCTCAGCCGTTACGGGCGCAGCGTACCCTCGATCAACCGCTCATTGCGAATCGAGGCCGCGACGTTTTGCAGCTCACCCGCCAGGAAATCCAGCACGTCGTCCAGAGACACGATCCCGGCCAGCTCGCCTTGCGGAGTGATCACCGGCAGCCGCCGAACCCCGACGCGACGCATTTCGCGCAGCGCTTTTTCGACCGGATCCGCTTCGCTCACGGTGACCGGCTGTTGCGTCATGATGTCACCGGCGCGCAGCGTGCGCGGATCGGTCTCGCGTGCCACGACCGTGATCACGATATCTCGATCGGTAAGGACGCCGACGGGACGTTTCTTTCCATCCGTCTCATCGACCACCACCAGGTAGCCGATGTGCCTCTCGCGCATCAGCTGCGCCGCCTTGATCAGCTCATCGAACCGCCCGACGGTAACGGCGTTCCGGTGGCACAAACCCCCGATATTCATGACAAAACCCGCTCGTTTGACTCCCGCAGGGGATGCTAGCCGCCCGGCGGCCCCGCGCGCGTCCGTATTTCTGCGCATGCGCCGCCTCGGGCGCAGGCGATAAATAGGCACTGTTGCGGATGGAGCCGGACTATCCCACAGGCTAGCTTCGCACCGCGGAGAGGATCATGCGGATCGCCGAGATATCGAGTACACCGGTGTTCGTCGCCTACGCCAGCCAGCCGCTCGCGGCGGCTGCGCGGGAGATGCGAACCCAGGACGTCGGTGCGCTGGTGGTAGTCGATCCGCGCGATCCGCAGCAGCGCCCGCTCGGCATCATCACCGACCGCGACATCGTGCGCGGTCAGCTCGAGCGATCTGCCGATCTGTATTGTCTGACAGTGGCTGACGTGATGACGCGCGATCCGCTGACCGTTGCGGCAGACGCCGGCCTGGGCGAGGCGATCAGAGCGATGAGCGAGCGGGGTGTGCGCCGTGCCCCGGTAGTCGACCGCTCGGGGGGGCTGGTGGGCGTCGTGACCATGGATGACGTGCTGCCGGCGGTGGCCCGTGAGCTGAATGAGCTGGCCGGTATCACGGTTGTGCAGGCACGTGGTCAGCGTCTTAGAGCAAGGGAGGCAGAATGATTGAGCGCACCCAGCCGGCCAAGCGGCCCGCCGACAAGCCGGCCGCCACCCGCAAGCCTGGCAGGTTCCGCGTCGGCTCGGAATCGGGCAGCAAAGCGACGGCCCCTGGAGAAGGCGCCGCGCGCCGCGAGGGAATGATCCGGGAGGCGGCTTACTTCCGCGCCGAGCGGCGTGCCTTCGCACCGGGATACGAGCTCGAAGACTGGTTCGCCGCCGAGCGGGAAATCGACTGCGCGCTCGCCCAGAGCAACGCGCCGGATCCGCGATCCGGCGGCCGGGCCCGCCCGGTACGCCCCTAGGGAGAGCCCGCCGGATCCACGGAGGCACCCATGAAAGTCGGCGAACTGTGCAGCCGCAACGTCGTGACCGTTAATGCCGCGGCTCCGGTGATCGAAGCGGCGCGCCTGATGTGCGAGCAGTGCGTCGGTGCGGTGATCGTCACGGCCGCTCCTGCCGACGGCACTGTTGCGGTCGGCGTGGTGACCGACCGCGATATCGTGCGGGCTCAGCTCGATCGGGCGGTCGATATGTCTCAGCTGCGGCTCGCCGATGTCATGGCGCGCGATCCGCTGGTGCTCAACGAGGACGACGGGGTGGAGGAGGCGATTCATCGCCTGCGCAGCCGCGGCGTGCGGCGCGCCCCCGTGATCAGCTCGAGCGGGGCCCTGACGGGTGTGATCTCCTTCGACGACCTGCTCGGCTACATCTCGGCCAACGTGGCCGCCCTGGCCAGCCTGACCGACCGGCAGCACGACCGCGCAGTCGCTGCACGGTCTGCCGCAAGAGCATGAAGGTTCCTCTGCAGATCACTTTCCGGCAGGTGGACTCCTCGCCCGCGCTGGCGAGGCGCATCCGCGGGCTGGCGGCGCGCCTGGGCAGATTCAGCCGCCACATCATGCGTTGTCACGTGATCGTCGCGCCCCCGCCGCGCCACCGGCGCCAGGGGGCGCTGTTCGCGTTTCATATCGACATCACCCTTCCCGACAAGGCAATCGCGATTCGGCGCGCACGCCCGGCCGACCACGCTCACGAGGACGCGTACGTGGCGCTGCGCGACGCCTTCAGCGCCGCGCGCCGCAGGCTCGAGAATTACGAGCGCACGCGCCGCGGCGATGTCAAGCGGCACGCGGGAGCCTGGCACACGATCCGCAGACGCTCCTCGCCCGAGTGAGCTCGCGGGCAATCGTGGCCACTGCCTGGCTGCGGCGATGACGGCAGCGCCCTTCGACTCGCTGTATTCGCACGGCTTCACGCGCATCGCGGTGTGCACGCCGCGCGTCGAGATCGCCAATCCCGCCGTCAACCTGCAGCGCACGCTGCAACTCGCGCAGCGGGCGGCCGCTCTCAAAGCTACGCTCGCCGTATTTCCCGAGCTGGGACTCTCCGCCTACTCGAATGACGATCTGGTGCTGCAGGATGCGTTGCTCGATGAGGTGGAGTCGGCGGTCGGCAAGCTGCTCGATGCCAGCCGCGGCATGGCCCTCGTGCTGGTGGTCGGCGCACCGCTGCGCTCGGGCGGGCGGCTGTTCAACTGTGCAGTCGTGCTCTGCCAGGGCGCCGTGCTCGGGGTGATTCCGAAGACCTACCTGCCGGGCTACCGCGAGTTCTACGAGAAGCGTCACTTCGCCTCCGCCATCGACCGCACCGGCGAGGCCATCGAAGTGGCCGGTCAGCGGGCGCCCTTCGGCAGCGAGCTGCTGTTCGAGGCGCGCAACTGCCCCGACTTCGCGCTGCATGTGGAGATCTGCGAAGACCTCTGGGTGCCCGTCCCGCCGAGCACCTGCGCCGCTCTCGGCGGCGCGACCGTGCTCGTCAACCTGTCCGCCAGTAACGCCACCATCGGCAAGTCCGACTACCGCAGACTCCTGTGCCTGTCGCAGTCGGCCAAGTGTCTGGCCGCGTATGCCTACGGCGGCGCCGGCTACGGAGAGTCCACCACGGACCTTGCCTGGGATGGTCACGCCATCGTCTGCGAGAACGGCGAGGTGCTCGCCGAGTCGACGCGCTTTCGCTACCAGGACGCCCTGATCACGGCCGACGTCGACCTCGAGCGTCTGCGCCAGGAACGCATGCGCATGACGAGCTTCAGGGACTGTGCCCACGTCCACCGCCAGCAGGTCGCATCGCTCCGTCGCATCCCCTTCGATCTGGCGCTGCCCGCCGGCGGCACGCCGCTCGAGCGGCAGATCGGACGGTATCCGTTCGTGCCCAGTGAGCCGGAAACCCTCGATGAGCGCTGCAGCGAGGTCTACCGCATCCAGGTTCAGGGGCTGGTCCGACGGCTGCAGGCGACCGGCATCGACAAGCTGGTGATCGGCGTCTCCGGCGGGCTCGATTCGACGCAGGCGCTGCTGGTTGCAGCCGCGGCGCTGGACAAGCTGGGTCTGCCGCGGACCAACGTGCTGGGCTTCACGCTGCCCGGGTTTGCCACCAGCCCACGCAGTCATGGCAATGCGCTGCGCCTGATGCAGGCTCTCGGCGTCACGGGTCGCGAGATTGACATCCGTCCCTCGGCCATGCAGATGTTCCGGGACCTCGGACATCCCTATGCCCGTGGCGAAGCGCTCTACGACATCACCTTCGAGAATGTGCAGGCGGGCGAGCGCACCTCGCATCTGTTCAGGCTCGCTAATCTTCATGGCGCCCTCGTCGTCGGCACGAGCGACCTGTCCGAGCTCGCGTTGGGATATACGACCTACGGCGTCGGCGATCAGATGTCGCACTATGCGGTCAACGCCTCGGTCCCCAAGACCCTGATCTCGCATCTGATCCGTTGGATCTCACGCAGCGAGCACTGCGAGGCGGCCGTCGCCGCCGCGCTCGGCGAGGTGCTGGCGACGTCGAGCACTGCCGAGCTCGTGCCGGGCCGGTCCGGCGGCGCCGCCCTAACCGCCGAGGAGACCGTCGGCCCTTATGAGTTGCAGGATTTCAATCTCTACTACCTGAGTCGGTACGGCTATCGCCCGAGCAAGGTCGCCTATCTTGCGCAGCAAGCCTGGTCACGCCGTGATCGCGGCAGCTGGCCGGCGTCGTTACCCGAGGCTGCGCGGCACGAATACGACCTCCAGGCGATCAAGCACTGGCTGGAGGTGTTCATCGTGCGTTTCTTCGGGTCGAGTCAGTTCAAGCGCTCTGCACTGCCCAACGGCCCCAAGGTCGGCTCGGGCGGCTCGCTGTCACCGCGCGCGGATTGGCGTGCGCCGAGCGACGCGCAGCCGCAGGTGTGGCTCGAGGAGCTGCGGCGCAACGTGCCCTGAGGCTGCCTAGCGCAGCTGCGCATCGAGCTGCGCCGCGAGCGCCTGCAGCGCGGCCGAGAACTGCACCGGGTACACAGTCGGACCGCTGCCGAGCTCCAGGACCTGCGCCGGCAAGGCCCGCAGCTCCCGGGCGCAGTAATCACGACTTTCGGCGAGCGCCGGAGGCGGCGCGAGACGACGGCCCTCGGCCATTACCGGCACGAGCAGCGGCACCCCGGGGCTCGCCTCCGATACCAGCGCGACCTGATCGGAAAGGATTTCCCCACTGGCACCGCGCTCGCGAAACACCTGCTTGATGCCCGGCCAGGTCGCCTTGCCGGCCGAGCGCTTGCGCCGGGGCTCACCGGCGTATGCCTGCAGTTTATAAGCCATGTCGAGTGCGGGCGCATCGGCGGAAACGTCGAGCGCCGTACCCACACCGAATGCATCGACCGGTACGCCGCCCTCGACCAGCGCCTTGACGGCGTGCTCGTCGAGTCCGCCGCTCACTACGATCCGGATGTCCCGCAGTCCATGCTGGTCGAGGATCGCCCGTACTGAACGGCATTGCTGCGCCAGGTCCCCGCTGTCGATGCGCACTGCGCGAATCGCGCGCCGCTGGCCGAGCGGCTCGAGCTCGCCCGCCAGCTCGGCCACGCGCCGCGCCGCGCGCTCGGTATCGTAGGTATCGATCAGCAGCGTGGTGCCCGCCGGATGTGCCGCCACGAAGCCGCGAAAGGCGTCCAGCTCGCGCTCGTGCGCCTCTATGAAGGAGTGCGCCATGGTCCCCGAGATCGGGACACCGAACTGCCGCCCGGCTTCGACGGTCGCCGTGGCGTCGAAGCCGGCGAGATAGGCTGCCCGGGCGGCATAGAGAGCGGCGTCCGCTTCATGCGCGCGCCGCATGCCGAAGTCAACGAGCTGGCGGCCGGCGGCGGCGAGCGTGCAGCGTGCCGCCTTGCTGGCGATCAGCGTCTGGAAATGCATGATGTTGATGATCCGGCTCTCGACCAGCTGAGCTTCCAGAATGGGCGCCGTGATGCGCAGGATCGGCTCCTGGGCAAAGAACGGTGTGCCTTCCGGCAGTGCATGCACCGAGCCCGTGAAGCGCAGGTTCTCCAGACGCGCGAGCAGCGCGGATGAGAACGTCCCGAGACTGGCGAGGAAGTCGAGCTCCGCGGAGCCGAAGTGCAGCTGCTCGAGATACTCGATGGCCTGTTCCAGACCCGCCGCCACCAGAAATCCCCGCGTCGCCGGCAGGTTGCGGACGAACAGCTCGAACACCGCCGTATCCTCCATGCCGAGCTCGACGTAGGCGTGCGCCATGGTGAGCTGGTACAGATCGATCAACAGCGGAGAGTGCGCGGAATTGAGCAAAACGGCTCCGTTGGCAGCCGTAGGATGCCACAAGCGTGCCGCGCCCGGCAGTCCCGCAGCCTTAGCGCAGGGTGCGCTTGAGCAGGGTGCGCAGCTCTGCGACGGTGCGGGTATTGAGCACGTCGCCTGCGGTCACCCAGCCGCGACGCGCCTGACGCACCCCGTGCTGCAGCAGACCGAGCTGATCGGTTGAGTGCGCATCGCTCGCGACGCTCAGCAGTACTCCGTGGTCACGCGCCGCCTTGGCGTGGATGTCATCGAGATCGAGACGCAGCGGCTGCGCGTTGATTTCGAGATAACACGGCCGCTGGCCCGCTGCCTGCAACACCCGCTCGAAGTCGAGCGCACACGGCGGCCGCTCGCCCAGCAGCCGGCCGAAGGGGTGTGCCAGGATCGATACGCATGGGCGCTCGAGGGCCCGCAGCACGCGGGTGGTCTGCTTGTCCGCGGAAAGACCCAGCTGGGTATGCACCGCGACCACCACCACATCGAGCCGCCGCAGCACGGTGTCGGGCAGCGCGAGGCTCCCATCCTCGAGTATGTCGACCTCGGCCCCCTTGAGCACGGTGAAATCGGTGTGGGTGTCGTTGAGCGCGTCGATCGCCTCCATCTGGCGCGCGAGGCGGTCGGCGTCGAGTCCGCGGGTGATCCCCAGGTGGCGCGAATGGTCGGTGATGGCGATATAGCGCAGGCCGCGTGCGCGTGCGGCAGCCACCATGTCCGACAACGAATCAGTGCCATCGGAGGCGCTGGTATGCACGTGCAGATCGCCGCGCAGGTCGCGCGCTTCGAGGAGCACCGGCAGCGCCTGGCGCTCGGCGGCCTCGATCTCGCCGCGGTCCTCGCGCAGCTCCGGCGGTATCCACGGCAGGCCGAGCGCGGCGAACAGGCCCTCCTCGTCCGCTCCGGCGACCCGGTCGAGGTCGCGGAACAAGCCGTATTCGCTGAGCTTGTAGCCCCGCGCCTGGGCGCGGCGCCGCATATGGATGTTGTGGTCACGGCTGCCGGTGAAATAAAGCAGCGCCGATCCGAAGCTCTCGGGTCTGAGCAGCCGGAAGTCGACCTGCAGGCCGTTGCGCAACGTGCCGGCGGCACGGGTCGGACCCGCAGCGGTCAGCTGCCGCAGATCCGGGTAGTGCCCGAGCGCTGCGCCGAGATCGATGTCCCGTGCGGCACACACCAGCACGTCGAGGTCACCGACGGTGTCGCAGCCGCGCCGGTAGCTGCCCGCTATTTCCACCCGGCTCACGCCGGCGGCCGACCGGAGGAACTCCTGCAGCGGCCTGGCATACTGACTCGCCTGAAACAGCGGCATGCGTTGCGCAGGGCTATGCGCCCGCTCTGCCAGTGCCTGCGCCAGGCGTGCACGGATACCCGGCCCGAAGCCCTTCAGCCGGGCCAGCCGGCCATCGGCGAGCGCCCGTTCCAGATCTTCGGCGCCGCGCACCTTGCCATCGACCAACAGGGCACGCACGCGCACAGGACCAAGCCCCGGCAGTTTCAGCAGCTCCCGGACTGCGGCGGGGACCTGGTGGCGACTCTTCTCCAGGGCTGCGAAACATCCCGTGCCGAGCAGCTCGCCGATTTTCCCGGCCAGATCGGCGCCAATGCCTGGCAGCGCGTCGAACTCCTCCGTGCCGTGCATCTCCGCGAGCTCGCGCGACAGGCCGCGGATCACCTGGGCAGCGCGCCGATAGGCGCGAATGCGAAAGCTGTTCTCACCTTCGATAGCCAGCAGGTCCGCCATCTCGTCGAAGGCGGCGGCGATGTCTTCGTTGTGGAGTCTGACGGCAGGACTGCCGGCCTGCGTACCCGCGGCCGCGGTGCTGGCCGAACGGCGTGCCGCCTTACGGCGTCCGCTCACCCGTGCGCCTCGCGGCGCGGCTCGTGACGGCAGGGCCCGCATGGCATTCACCAGCAGCGCGCCAGGGCGACGACGACGCTCACCTCAGAATACGAACCGCGCCACCACCACCGTGGCAATCATCAGCAGAATCAGTGCGACGATCAACACCAGTGTGAGATGGCGTGCGTGTGCAGTCATATGCATACCAGCCTCCCGCTAATCCGTGGGGACAATGGCATGCATGTGCCCGCGCCGACATCCGCATTTACCGCGCATCTCCAGGCGATGCGCACCGCACCCGCGCAGCGGCGCATACGTACAGACCCCGATGGCCAGGGGCACACCCGCACCGGTAGCATTTTTTGGTCTTGCGCTCTCGAGAAGCCCGGTGCCCGGATCAAGCGAACAGAGTCTGTCGGAGTTCGTCTGGCGGACACGCTATCGCGATATCGATGCGCGCCCGCCGGAGCAGAGTATTGACGATACCTGGAGGCGGGTCGCGCAGGCCGTTGCCGCGATCGAGCACGACCCGCCCTGCTGGTGCGAGCAGTTCGCAGGCATCCTGCGCAACTTCCGCTTCATGCCCGGAGGACGGATTCTCGCCGGCGCCGGCACCCAGCGACGGGTGACGCTGTGCAACTGCTTCGTGATGGGCCTGATCGACGACTCGATCGAAGGCATCTTCGAGTCGCTGAAGGAGGGCGCGCACACGATGCAGGAAGGCGGCGGAGTCGGCTACGACTTCTCGACGCTGCGCCCGCGCGGTGCCCGCGCGCGCACCACCGGGCTGGTGGCCTCCGGGCCGGTCTCGTTCATGCACGTGTGGGACGCGATGTGCGCCACCGTCATGTCGACCGGGGCGCGTCGCGGCGCAATGATGGCGACCCTGCGGTGCGATCATCCCGACATCGAGGAGTTCATCGATGCCAAACGGGGAGATTGCCTGCAGCGCTTCAACCTCTCGGTGCTGGTCAGCGATGCCTTCATGGACGCGGTCCGGGATGACGCCGAATGGCCGCTGGTGTTTCCCGCGCAGCAGTCGCAGCAGTCCGCGGCGCCGACGCTGACCCGGGCGTGGAGCGGTCAGCCTTCCCCGGCCGCGTGCGTGGTCTACCGTACGCTGCGGGCACGCCAGCTGTGGCAGCGGCTGTGCGACAGCGCCTATGCCACCGCCGAGCCCGGTGTGCTGTTCATCGACCGCATCAATGCAACCAACAATCTCAGCTACTGCGAGACCATCAGCGCCACCAATCCCTGCGCCGAGGAGCCCTTGCCGCCCTTCGGCGCATGCAATCTCGGCTCGCTGAATCTGACCGCCTTCGTGCTCGATCCCTTCACCTCACGGGCTCGCTTCGACTACCCGGCGATCGAGCAGACCGCGCGTGTGGCGGTCCGATTCCTAGATAACGTCATCGACATCTCGCGTTTCCCGCTGCTGCGCCAGCGCGATCAGGCGCACCGCTCGCGCCGCCTCGGGCTGGGTGTCACCGGGCTGGCCGACGCGCTCGCCATGCTGGCCTTGCCTTACGACAGTGAACCCGCACGCCAGGTGAGCGCGGCGGCCATGCGCGTCATTCGTGACGCCGCCTACGGCAGCTCGGTCGAACTGGCGCGCGAGCGCGGCTCCTTTCCGGCGTTCGACAGCGGGCAGTACCTGGCGCGGCCCTTCATCCGCGGGCTGCCCGCGGATCTGCGGGGCGACATCGGCCGCCACGGCATGCGCAACAGCCACTTGCTGGCGATCGCGCCGGCCGGCACGATCAGTCTGCTGGCCGGCAACATCAGCAGCGGCATCGAGCCGATCTTCGGCATCGAGACGCTGCGGCGCGTGCTGGACGGAGAAGGTACGCCGCGCAACTTCCAGATCACCGATTACGCTTACGCCGCCTGGCGCGCGATGCAGCACGGACCGCGCGAGCTGCCGGAGGCTTTCCGCCACGCCGCGCTCATCAGCGGCCGCGACCACCTGCTCATGCAGGCCGCGCTGCAGCCCTACGTGGACGGAGCGATCGCCAAGACCGTCACCCTCTCCCCGCAGGCGAGCGCCGCGGGCGTGGCGCAGATACTGCAGCAGGCCTACGAGCTCGGCCTCAAGGGCTGCACGGTGTTTCGCGAGGCGGCGCGCCGCGGGGTGATCGCCGGCCCCTATCCTGGCGATGCCGAGCAGGAAGCTCTCAGCGTGCACTGCTGCGACGTCGGTCGCGAGAGCGATTGAGGCACCGGCGCCGCGCGCCTTCGACCGGCTGATCGCCACGCGGCTCGGGGCGGCGGCCAGCCGGCATCTGCACGAGCGCCGCAGCGGCATCGGCTGACCCGCACCTCGCCGAGTGACGGGCGCTGGGCGGCGCAGCGGTCAGTGGTGTTGTGCGCTGTCCCCGGCGCTGCCGTCCAGCCGCGACAGGTAGTCGGCGATCGCCTGGATATCGTCATGCTCGAGGCGCGCCAGCAAGCGCACGTGCGCGGGCGAAAAGTTCGGCCGACGACCTTCGACGGCGTCATAGATCTGGCGGCGCAGGTATTCGTAGTGCTGTGCGGCAATCCGCGGAATCGTGCGGCCCGCGTCGCCCTCCCCGCTGGAGCCGTGACAGCTGCGACACAGCTGCGCATAGCTCTGCGCGCCGTGCTGCAGTGAGCGCCCGTCGCCCTGCCCCCGCGGCAGATCGCGATCGAGCCGGCTGACATACGCGGCGACGTCAGCGATCGCCTGCGCATCCCCAAGGTGGTGGCGCTCGGCGACGTACTCCATGCGTGGATCCCAGCGGCGAGCGTAGCGATAGTCGATCAGCTGCTGTGCCACAACGGTGGCGTGCTGGCCGGCGATGCGCGGCACGGCTCCGTCGCGCGTGCCGCTGCCGGCTTCACCGTGGCAGCCTGCGCAGCTGCGAAACAGCTCCGCTCCCCGGTCGAGGTTGGGCCGGGCGAGCCGGACTGCTGCCAACTCCTGTTGTGCGCTCGAGACGGCACGCACCGCGGCCGGTACCAGCAGGGCGAATGCGGCCGCCGCGGTGCAGTAGCACGCGCGCACCGGCAGGTCCGCACCCCGGGCCACTAACGCCGCACGCTCTGCTCGAGCCTCTGCGCTCGGCTCTGTGCCTCGAGCAGGGCGTGCATCTCGGCCAGCAGTCCCTTCAGCAGATCATCGAGGGTCACGATGCCGATCAGCGTGCCGCGCTCGTCGACGACCGGGATGCGGCGCACGCCGTGGGTACGCATGCGCTCGATGACGGCGGTCGCGTCCTCCGAGTCTCTGGCGATCACTACCGGGGTGCGCACCAAGGCCGCCAGCGTGGTGGCCGCGGGGTCGCGGTCGTTGCCGAGCACTTCGACGGTGAGATCCCGGTCCGTGACTACTCCCAGGGGTACGCGCTGAGCGTCTGGATCGTCGACGACCACCACGTCACCGACATGCCGGCGACGCATCAGGCGCGCAGCATCGAGCGCGCTGGTCTGCGGGCGGCAGCACACGACATCGCTCGTACACATTGCCTTCAGCAGCATGACGTGCCTCCTGCGTGCGCATCCGGCCGGGGAGCTGTTGCCGTCGGGTCAGGGCCGCCGCAGCCTCACGCGGGCAGGCTACGCGTGCTCGCGAATCCGCCGTTCGTGAACCCGGTGTGACCCGTAAGCCCAACGCCAGGCCTGCGCGACGGCGATGCTGATCGCGCGGCCTTGCTCGTAGCCTTCACTCAGCAATGCATTGGCGATCTCGATAGCCTTGGTGCGCACCTCTGGCTCAAGGTTGATCATCGAGCGGGGAAAATAGCTCTCGTTCCACGGCATGTGCCGATGATCCGCAACGTCCCGCCCGGACAAAATCCGCAACTGTGCGCAGCCGCATAGGCACTTCTCCCGGCTGCCGGGCGGCCGCGGTGCAGTGCTGTGCGCCCTGCGCGCTGCGGCAACTGCGTATGGCGGCCGGCGGCGGCCGACGCAAACCATAGTAGTTGTGGCAATGAGGCAGGAGAAACTGTGACCGCCAAGCAAGTCCTGTTCCAGTCTGCAGCACGCGAGAAGGTGCTACGCGGTGCCACGCAGCTGGCCGATGCGGTGCGCATCACCCTCGGCCCGAAATCCAAGTCCGTGCTGATTCAGAAGAAATGGGGTGCGCCGATCGTCTGCAACGACGGCGTCACCATCGCCAAGGAGATGGAGCTGCAGGATCCGGAGGAGAACCTCGGTGCGCAGATGCTGCGCCAGGCGGCCGAGAAGACCGGGGATCTGGTCGGCGACGGCACCAGCACAGCGACGATTCTCGCGCAGGCCATCTACTCCGACGGCGTGCGCAACGTAGCCGCCGGCGCAAGCGCCATCGACATCAAGCGCGGGCTGGATCGGGGTCTGGCGGCTACCGTCAAGACGCTCAAGGACCTGGCGCGCCCCGTCGGCAGCCGCAAGGAGAAGGCCCAGGTCGCCACCATCTCGGCGCACAACGATCCGGCGATCGGCGAAATGGTCGCCAGCGCGATGGAGAAGGTCGGCGGCGACGGCGTCATCACCGTGGAGGAATCCAAGACCACGGAAACGAGCGTCGAGGTGGTCGAGGGTCTGCAGTTCGACCGCGGTTACCTGTCGCCCTATTTCGTCACCGATCCGGCAACCATGGAAGCGGTGCTGGAGAACGCTTACGTCCTCATCTGCGACCGCAAGCTGAACATTCTCAAGGATCTGCTGCCGCTGCTGGAGCAGGTCGCCAAAGCCGGCAAGCCGATTTTGTTTATCGCCGAGGACATCGAGGGCGAGGCGCTCGCCACACTGATCGTCAATCAGATGCGCGGGGTGCTGAAGAGCGCCGCGGTGAAGGCGCCGGGCTTCGGCGACCGCCGCAAGGCGATGCTGCAGGACATCGCGACCCTCACCGGCGGCCAGGTCATCTCGGAAGAGCTCGGCGCGAAGCTTGAAGACGTCGAGCTGACGCAGCTCGGACACTGCAAGCGGATAGTCGTCGACAAGGACAACACCACTCTCATCGGCGGGGCGGGCGACAAGGCCGCCATCGCCGGTCGCATCCAGATGATCCGCAAGGAGCTCGAAAAGACCACCAGCGACTATGACCGCGAGAAGCTCGAGGAGCGGCTGGCGAAGCTGTCGGGCGGCGTCGCGGTCATCCGGGTCGGGGCGCCGTCCGAGTCGGAGATGAAATCCAAGAAAGAGGCGCTCGACGACGCCATCAGCTCCACCAAGGCGGCGGTGGCCGAAGGGATCGTGCCCGGTGGCGGCCTGGCACTGCTGCGCGCGGCCACGGCCGTGAGCGCTACCGAGAGCGAGTGTGCCGGTGACGAGCGCACCGGCGTGCAGATCCTGCGGCACGCGCTCGAGGCGCCGACCCGTCAGATCGCCGAGAATTCCGCCGCCGACGGCGGTGTGATCGTCGATCGCATGCTCAACGGCACGGGCAACAACGGCTTCGATGCCGCGCGCAAGCAGTTCGTGGATCTGCTCGAGGCCGGCATCATCGATCCGGTCAAGGTCGTACGCACCGCGCTCGAAAATGCCGTCTCGGTGGCGAGCGTGCTGCTGCTGACCGAAGCGACCATGACCGAGCGCCCCGAGAAGCCGCGCGAGCACGCCCCTGCAGAACCGGAAATGTAGCCATGGCCGGGAAGTCGAATTCACCGAAGACTGCAGCGGCAGCTGCGGGAGGCGCATTGCAGCTCTCCCCAGGCAGCGCCGCTGGCTCGCCCGCCGCCCGCTGGCCGGTTTGGCTGAACGGGGCTGCCGCGGAGGGCTGGCGCGCCTGGCTCGAGGCACCGGCGCCGCTACGCATTGTGGATTCCGGCGCTGCGAAGAGCGCGTCCGCTGCCAAGATCGCCTCGTCCCCCGCGCCTGCTTGGGCCGTGGCGGCAGCGGGCCAGGCTGACGCGCCGACCAGCTTCGACCGATTGCTGCACGCCGGCCTGGGGCGCTTCACCCTCGGACTGTCCCCCACCGCGCTCTGGCTCGCCTACGCCGACTGGGCCATGCACCTCGCCGCCTCTCCCGGCAAGTGCCAGCAGCTGGCGGAGAAAGCGGTGCGCAAAGCCGTGCGGCTGCTGACCGCGCTGCCGCGCCTGGCGGCCGCGGAGCCCTCGGCACGCTGCATCGAGCCGTTGCCGCAGGATCATCGCTTCGACGGCGAGGCCTGGCAACGGCCGCCGTTCAATCTGATCTACCAGGCTTTCCTGCTCAACCAACAATGGTGGCACAGCGCGATGACCGGGGTCGGAGGCCTCGCGCCCCATCACGAGCAGATGGTCGCGTTCACGACGCGGCAGCTGCTTGACACGCTATCGCCGATCAATTTCCCGGCGACGAATCCGCAGGTGCTCGCGACGACGCTGCGCGAGGGAGGCCTCAACCTGGTGCGCGGCGCGCTCAATTTCTGGGCCGATTGGGAACGGGCGGTCGGCGGCAAGCCGCCGATCGGCAGTGAGAAGTTTCAGCCCGGCAGGGACGTGGCCGTCACCCGAGGCGAGGTGGTCCACCGCAACCGCCTCATGGAGCTGATCCAGTACGCGCCTGCCACCCGCAAGGTGGCGGCCGAGCCGGTGCTCATCGTGCCGGCCTGGATCATGAAGTACTACATTCTCGATCTGTCGCCGCAGAATTCTCTGGTCAAATACCTGGTCGACCGGGGCCACACGGTCTTCATAATCTCCTGGCACAACCCCACCGCCGCGGATCGCGATCTGGGCATGGAGGATTACCTGCGGCTCGGCGTCCTCGAGGCGCTCAAAGCGGTCAACACCGTCGTTCCCCGGGCGCGCGTCAACGCGGTCGGCTACTGCATCGGCGGCACGCTGCTGGCGATGGCAGCGGCCTACCTGGCGCACGAGAAGAGCGCCGTCCTCAACTCCGTCACGCTGCTCGCCGCCCAGACCGACTTTACCGAGGCGGGCGAGCTGTCGCTGTTCATCGACGACAGCCAGCTGAGCTATCTCGAGGACATCATGTGGGATCAGGGATATCTCGATACCCGGCAGATGGCGGGCGCCTTCCAGCTGCTGCGCTCCAACGATCTGATCTGGTCGCGCCTCGTCCACGAGTACCTCATGGGACGGCGAGCGCCGATGACCGACCTGCTGGCCTGGAATGCCGACGCCACGCGCCTGCCCTATCGCATGCACAGCGAGTATCTGCGCCGTCTGTTCCTCGGCAACGATCTATTCGAGGGGCGTTACCAGATCGACGGCCGCACCCTCGCGCTCGCGGACATCCGCGTGCCGATCTTCGCCGTGGCGACCGAGAGCGATCACGTGGCGCCGTGGCGCTCGGTATACAAGCTCAATCTGCTGAGCGATACCGAGGTGACCTTCGTACTGACCAGCGGTGGCCACAACGCCGGCATCGTCAGCGAGCCCGGTCACGAGGGGCGACGCTACCGGATGTCGCGGCGCGCGGCTGCGGCTCGCTATGTCGATCCGGAAACCTGGCAGGCGGTTGCCAAGGTGGAGAACGGCTCGTGGTGGCCGGCCTGGCTGTCATGGCTGGCAGGCAAGTCCCGCGGCAAGCGCGCGCCGCCACCGCTCGGGGCGAAGGGATACCCGTGCCTGGCGCCCGCACCCGGGCAGTACGTGCTGGAGCATTAGGGGAAGGGGGCCGCCGTTGCGCGGCGGCTGCGGGCCGACTGCGCGCCGGGCGCGTGCGCTCAGCTGCTGAGGGTGAATACGCGCGTGCGATCCTGATAGGTGAAGATCTCCGCGTACCGTCCCCAGCCGGTCACCACCGCGAGGGTGCGCTGGGCGTCGTGGTCCGTCAGGTGATCCTGCAGCTCGAGCTCGAAGCGCGCGCGCGGAGCGCTGTGGCCTTCGCGCTCCTCGAGCACCTGCACGATGTGTGCGGCGAGGGGCACGAAGCGCAGCAGGTGCTCGCGGAACAGCCGCTTGCGCTCCTGCGTGCCGGCCTGCACCAGGATTCTGCCGGCGGCGGTGAGGCGTATGCGTCCCTCCCGGGACTCGGCGAATTCGAGCATCTGCAGCGCGGCGGCTATCCCCAGCAGGTCGTTGATCTCGAGTGCGAGCGGCCCGGCGATGGCCACCAGCTCGGCCTCACCGCCATGCGGGGCCGCCGCCAGCGTCTCGAGAAATCCGAGCATGCGATTGATGGAGGCCTGTGGTAGCAGTTGCACCAGCGCCGCATGCGCGCCGCGCTGGGCATCGATCGATTCGGTCATGCGCGAGATCAGCAGCTCATAGATCTCGTCCACGATGGCGCGGAACGCCGCATCGAGCCGGTTGCGCGGCTGCGGCAGTCGCACCGGGATCTCCGCCGAGATGCGGCCCGGCTTGTGGGCAAGGAGCAGGATCCGATCGCACATGAGCACCGCTTCCTCGATGTTGTGGGTCACCAGCACGGCTGCCTGCGTCGGCAGCTGTCGCTCGATCCACAGATCGAGGAAATCGGTTCGCAGCGTCTCGGCCGTCAGCACATCGAGCGCCGAGAAGGGCTCGTCCATCAGCAGCAGCAGCGGATCGCCGACGATCGCCCGCGCAAATCCCACGCGCTGGCGCATGCCGCCGGAGAGCTCCCGCGGGTACGCGGTTTGAAAGCCGTCGAGTCCGATCAGATCGATCGCCGCCATGGCGCGCCGGCGCGCCTCATCGAACTTGAGTCCGAGCGCATCGAGTCCGAGCTCGACGTTCTCGAGCACTGTGAGCCAGGGATAGAGCGCAAAGGTCTGAAAGACGACGGCAATGCCCTCGGTTGGACCGGTGAGCGGCGCGCCCCGGTAACGCACGCTCCCGGAGGTGGGCTTGATGAGGCCGCCGGCGATCCGCAGCAGCGTCGACTTTCCCGAGCCGGAGCGCCCCAGCAGGCCGAGAATCTCCCCCTGCCGCGCCGACAGATCGACATCCGCGAGCACCGCGAGGGGCGCTCCGGAGGGCTTGGCAAACGCCATGCACACTTTGTGCATTTCGATCACCGGCGCGATCGCAGCGGACCTCATGAGCTGGCTCGCTTCAGTCGAGCCGCGTGCGGCGCGCGGCAAACGCATACAGCGGCCGCCACAGCAGGCGGTTCATGGTGATCACCATCAGCGACATCAGCGCGATCCCGAGCGCCACGTGCGCCAGATCGCCCGCCTCGGTCCGGGCAGCGATGTAGGCGCCGAGCCCGTGGCCGTTCAGCCGGGTCGGCCCCCACCGAACCGCCTCCGAGACGATGCTGGCGTTCCAGGCGCCCCCCGAGGCGGTGATCGCGCCGGTGACATAGTAGGGGAATACCCCCGGCAGCATGACCTCCCGCCACCAGCGCCGGCTGCGCACGCGAAAGCTCGCGGCGACCTCGCGCAGATCGCTCGGAAAGGCGCTCGCTCCGGCGATGACGTTGAACAGGACATACCACTGCGTGCCGAGGATCATGAGCGGGCTGAGCCACAGCCAGGGCGTCAAATTGAAGCGGACGATCCCCACCACCGCCAGGGGAAACAGCAGATTAGCCGGGAAAGCAGCCAGGAACTGAGCCAGCGGTTGCACGCTCTGGCTGAGCACCGGGCGCAGGCCGATCGAGACTCCGATCGGCACCCAGATGAGCGAGGCGAGCGCGACCAGTAAGACCACCCGCAAAAGGGTGAGCACGCCCTCGCCGGCGACCTCGCGCAGATCGCTGTACGAAAGCGCGGCACCAGCCAGGCGCACCAGCTCCCACACGAGATAACCGGCAGCGCCGACCAACAGCGTGTACCACACGAGCCCGACGAGGCGCCGCGGCGGCGACCAGTGCAGGCGATGCCGCCAGCGCGCCGGCAGCGCCAGCCGGGCACGCGAAGCCTGCTGCAGCGCGTGCCCGAGCGGTGCCGTCGCGAGGCTGAGCAGCCGCGAGCCGCGCAGCAGGTTCAGCACCCAGCTGCTCGCCGGGCGCTGCAGCGCGCCGGTCTCCTCGAAGCGGAACTTGTCGGCCCACGCCACCAGCGGACGAAACAGCAACTGATCGTACAGCAGGATCGCGCCGGTCATGGCGGCGATCGCCCAGCCGATCGCGGTCAGGTCGCGCTGTGCGATCGCCAGCGCCACATACGAGCCCACGCCCGGCAGTGTGATCTGCGTGCTGCCGACCGAGATCGCCTCGGAGGCGACCACGAAGAACCACCCGCCCGACATCGACATCATCATGTTCCAGATGAGGCCCGGCATCGCGAACGGTACTTCCAGCCGCCAGAACCGCTGCCAGCCGGTGGCGCGAAAGCTGCGACTCGCCTCGTCCAGATCCGTGGGCACCGTGCGCAGCGCCTGATAGAAGCTGAAGGCCATGTTCCACGCCTGGCTGGTGAATATCGCGAAGATCGCCGCCAGCTCCGCCCCCAGCATGCTGTGCGGGGCGAGCGCGATGAAGAACATCACCGTGAACGACAGGTAGCCGAGCACCGGCACCGACTGCAGCACGTCGAGGAGCGGAATCAGCACCTTCTCGGCACGCCGGCTCTTGGCGGCGAGCGTGGCGTAGGTCAGCGTGAAGAGCAGCGAGGCGGCGAGCGCCAGCAGCATGCGCGTGGCCGTGCGCAGGACATACAGCGGCAGCACCGTGGGGGAAAGCGAGAGGGCGGCCGGGTGCACGCCGGCAAGCGGCGCGGCCATCTGGCGCACGCCTGCGCCCACCGTGATGAGCGTCGCAAGCAGCAGCAACGTCGCGGCGAGATCCCGCCACCCCGATCTGGGCGCCGGCCCGGGCGCACCTTGCGCGGTGCCGACGTACAGGGGCATCAGGCGCGCGGGGCAGCCGTCGCCGCCATGGCGGCACGCACGGCCGCGCCACACACGCTGACCGCCTGCCCATTCAGCTGGAACTGGATGCCGCTCATACCCGCCGCCGCCGCCCGCTACCGCGGGCGAGCCTACCCCAGTTGCGGGCCCCGCATATAGGGGTAAGGAGCCCATGGCGCGCGTCTACGCAGTACTACGTGGCTCGCTGCGGCAAGCTCGGACGCGGCAGAGACCGCGACTGGCGATGCTTGGCGGCAGATCGTTGCAGCAGGAGCGAGCCATGAGCCGTGTCGCGCTGGTCACGGGTGGAGTCGTCGGTATCGGGGCGGCGACCTGCCGGGCGCTGAAGAAAGCCGGCTACCAGGTGGCGGCGACCTTCGTCAGCGACACCGCCAGCGCCCGCACGTTCCGCGAGGAGACCGGCATTCCCACGTTCCAGTGGAACGTGGCGGATTTCGAAGCCTGCCAGCGGGGCGTAGCCGAGATCGCCCGCAATGTCGGTGCGGTCGATATTCTCGTCAACAACGCCGGCATCACGCGCGATGCGACGCTGCACAAGATGACCTACGAGCAGTGGCGCGCGGTGATCGACGTCGACCTCGGCAGCTGTTTCAACATGTGCCACGCAGTGATCGACTCCATGCGGGAGCGGCGCTTCGGCCGCATCGTGAACGTGAGCTCGGTGAACGCCATGGCCGGACAGTTCGGCCAGACCAACTACGCCGCCGCCAAGGCCGGCATCATCGGCTTCACCAAGGCCCTGGCCCTGGAGAGCGCGGCGCGCGGCATCACCGTGAACGCGATTGCACCGGGGTACACCGACACGGCCATGGTCCAGGCGGTGCCCGCGGACATTCTCGGCAAGATCATCGCCAAGGTGCCGGTCGGGCGCCTCGCCAGGCCCGAGGAGATCGCCAGTGCGGTGGCCTACCTGGTGAGCGAGGATGCGGCCTACATCACCGGCGAGACGCTGTGCATCAACGGCGGGCAGTACCTGCAATAGCCGGCGCCGCTCACGGGCCGGGCGACTGACCCGGCGGCGCCGCTCCCGGATCCGCTGACCACCATCCGCCGCCCAGCGCCACGTACAGCGCCACGGTGTCCTGGTAGCGCAGCGCGGTAGTCTCCAGATCGTTCACCAGCGCCTGGTGATACTGCGAGTCGGCCACCAGCACGTCGAGGAAGGTGTTGAGCCCGGCCTCGTAATTGATCTGCACCAGGTGCAGCGCCTCCCTCGAGGCGGCGAGCGCCTCATCCTGCGCGCGCAAGGCGGCGGCGTCATGCTCGAGTGCCTGCAGTGTGTCGGCCACCTGCGCGAACGCCGCCAGCACCGTCTGGCGATACAGCGCCATCGCCTCCTGGTAACTGTCGATGGCCGCCTTGCGCTTGTACCAGAGCGTGCCGCCCTCGAACAGCGGCTGGGCCAGGTCTCCTCCGAAGCTCCAGGCGCGTCCGTTCGCCGCAAACAGCGAGCCGGTCGCGGTGCCGTTGGCGCTGTAGGCCCCGCTGAGCGTCAGGGAGGGGAGCATGGCTGCGGTCGCGACCCCGACGTTGGCGCTCGCCGCGTGTGCGGTCGCCTCCGCGGCCAGGATATCCGGTCGCTGGCGCACCAGCTCGGACGGCAGACTGACCGGCAGCTCTCCCGGCAGCGTCAGATCGGCGAGCGCCACCTGCGCCGGATTCCAGTCCGCCGGCACGTGGCCCGCCAGCGTCGCCAGCAGGTCGTCGCTTTGTGCGAGCTTCTGCTGCAGCTGCGGGATGGTGGCCTCGGTGGCCGCCAGCTGACTGCGCAGGCTGAGAACGGTGGAATACGCGGCGGTGCCGGAGTTCACCTGCACTTCGGCGAGCCTGACCTGCTCGCGCTGCAACCCGATCAGCTCGCCGGTGGCCTGCACCTCGGCGCGGTAGGCCGCTTGCGCCACGACCGTGTTGATGATGTTGGCGATCAGCATGATGTAGGTGGCCTGCTCGTTGGCGCGCTGCAGGTCGACCTGCGCATGCAGCGCCTCGATCATGCGGCGCTCGCCACCGAACAGGTCCAGCAGGTAGCTGACCGATGCCTGGAGCGTGAACAGATTGAACACCGGGGACGGCGCGGACGGCTGACCGAACTTCTCCAGGGACAGGCGCTGGCGGGTGGCCGACGCGTCCGCCTCAACGCTCGGGTAAAAGATCCCGTAGCCGCTGCGCAGCGTGTGCTCGCTCTGGCGCAGGCTCGCCTGGGCGGCCTGCAGCCCGGGATTGGCGGCGAGCGCCTCGGCGACCACGACATCGAGCTTGTCGGAATTGAAGAGTCGCCACCATTCGGGTGCGAGGTGCGCGCCCGGGATGAAGCGCTGGCCGGTACCCTGTGCCGCGACGGTCGCGGCCGGGTCCGCGCCGTGCGCGTAGTGGGTCACGGCCGGTGCGGCGGGCCGGGTGAAGTTCGGGCCCACCGCACAGCTGCCCAGGACGCACACCAGTGTCGCGGCGAGCGCACCGCGCCGGATAAGCGCTGCCGGTCCGCTATTTGGCGCCCACATAGACATCGACCAGCTGGCCGGGATAGAGATTGAGACCCGCCGGCTTCTCGAAGCGGAAGATCAGCGGCAGCACCCGCAGGTCGACCCGCTCCTGGCGCTGGTCCGACAACTCGATCTTGGGCGATACGTAGGGCTGGATGCGCACGAAGGTCAGCGCGACATGCTCGTTGGTCCCGCGGATGAACATCTCGGCCTGGATCTTGCCCGGCGGAGGCAGCTGGTGGACCAGGATCTCGTCGATGTAGGCGCGCACCTGCAGATTCTGTTGCGGGTGCCCGAGGACGAGCAGTGGGCCGTAGCCCTGGGTGTAGGTGTCGTACGCACCCTGCGTGGACACGTAGCTCCCGACGCTCGACTGCACCGCCAGCACCACGCCGTCCGCCGGAGCCGCGATGGTGTACTTGGCGAGCAGCGCCGCGGATGACTGGTAGGCTTTCTGCAGCGCCGCGTAGGTCTTGTCCGCGTTCTGGATGTCGTAGATCCACGCTCCCGCCCTGGTGAGCGCGTACTGGCGCTGCACCACCTGCAGGTTGGTGGCCGCGATGGCCTGCGCGTTCCTGGCATTATCGAGCGCATCCGTGCTGACCGACTTTGGATCGACATCGTAGGAGCGCTGGATCTTGGCCAGCTGATCCTGCGCGTTCTTGAGAGTCGCCCGGGCGTTGTCGACCTGCGCCACGGCGATCGCCAGGTTCTCGCGCCGCGGCTCGGCCCGCAGCTCGCGCAGGGTGGCGAGCGCCGCCTGTGCCTGCGCCTGCTGCTGCTCGACCGTCGCCCGCTGCACCGAGTCATCGATGGTGAGCAGCGGCTCGCCCCGGTGCACCTGCTGGCCCTCGGCGACCAGGATGCGGGTGATCGGACCGGCCACTTCGGGATAGATATTGATGTTCTCGCCGTGCGGCTGCGCGCTCTCGATGATGCCGTTGGAATAGATGCCGTGCGCATAGGGGTTGGCCGCCGGCGGGAACAGCGGCGGCTGGGCCCTGGGCTGCTGGCTGAAGAGGTAGGCGCTGATCAGCGCCAGCACCAGCCCCACTCCCGAGGCGATGAATATCACCTTATTGCGCATCGAGCTGACTCCGGTCGATGGCCGTCATGCGGCCGTCCTCCATGCCCATGATGCGGTCGGCGAACTCGTAGATACGGCTGTCGTGGGTGACGATGACGATACAGCGCTGATCGGTGAGGATGTGCTCGCGCACGAACTTCACGATGTTGCGTCCGGTCTCGCCGTCGAGCGAGGCGGTCGGCTCGTCGAAGATCAGAATGTCGGGACGGGCGACGATGGCGCGGGCGATCGCCACCCGCTGCTGCTCGCCACCGCTCAGCTTCACCGGCGCGAGCTGCGCGCGGTTTTCCAGGCCGACGATGCCGAGATTGCGCACCGCCTCGGCGATCGCGGCGTCCCAGTCGCGGTTCTGCAGAATGAGCGGGATGGCGACGTTCTCCGCGGTGGTGAGACGCGGGAACAGGTGATAGTCCTGGAACACGAAGCCGATCTTGTGGAGACGGAACTCCGCCAGCTCATCGGCCGACAGGCTCCAGATATCGGCATCCTCGATCCTCACCGTGCCCGAGTTCGGCCGCAGGATCCCCGAGATCACGCTGAGCATGGTGGTCTTGCCGCTGCCGGAGGGACCGACCACGTACAGCATCTCGCCGAACTTCGCCTCGAAGCTCACGTCCTTGACTGCGTGGGTGCGGGCCTCCCCTTCCCCGAACCACTTGTTGATCGCAGTCGCCGCGATTGCCGTGCTGGCCATGATCAGCCCCGGAAGATGTCGAAGGGCTCGATCCTCAGCACCCGGCGGACGCCGACGTAGCTCGAGATCGCGGCGATGACGACCACCATGATGAACGCCGTGACGAGGTTGCGAAAGGTGATCATCGCGGCGTAGTCCGGCAGCCGCGCGCGCGCCAGCCAGATGAGCGCCGCGCACAGCCCGACGCCCAGGCCGTAGCCGGTCAGCGCCACGAAGGTCGCCTGAAAGAGAATCATCGACACCAGCTCGCGTCCCTTGGCGCCGATCGCCTTGATGGCGCCGAACTTGTCGATATTCTCGAGGATGAAGGTGTAGAACGTCTGGCCCGAGATGGACAACCCGACGATGAAGCTGATGATGGTCATCAGCATCATGTTGGTGCCGATGCCGGTCTGATACATGTAGAAATCGGAGATCTTGTCGATGAACTCGTCGCGCGTCAGGGCGAGGTAGCCGGCGGCCGCCACGCGCGCCTGGATCGCCTTGACATCGGCCGGCGTCTTCGGCTCCACCAGCAGGTAGGAGATCGTGAAGCGTGTGTTGGGAATGTATTGCAGCGCGCGATTGTAGGTAGTGTACAGCGTCGGCACGCCGAACAGCGCGCTCGAGGCGACGCGCGCAATCGCAACGATCACGCCCCGGTGGTCGTTGAGCTCGAACTCGGCGCCGATGCGCGGATTCTGGAGCTTGTAGAATTCGGCATCACGGATGGCGATGAAGGCGTTCTCGGCAAAGATGTCCTGGATGTTGCCGGAGATCACCTCGGGACGGCCGAAGAGACTGGTATCGTCGAGGCCCACGACGTTGGCGGCCTGGTAAGTGCCGTCGCGCAGCTTCAGCAGCGCCGATCCGGAGTACAGCGGCACCGCGTACTTGACGCCGGGAATGCTGCGCACCTCGTCGAGCACGTAGTCCGGCAATGGAATGGTGTTGGCGACGGTCTGCACCGCCGGATCCATGACCCACATCGAGGCGCCGATGTTGATCACCGTCGAGGAGGAGCGGCTCAGGATGCCGGCGAACAGCGAGGTCATCTCGATCATGAGGAACACGGCGAAGGTGATGCCGACCAGCAACGCGGCGAACTTGGCCCGGTCGTTAATCAACAACTTGTAAGCAATTCTTAGAATCCCGGGCATCGTCGGAATCCGCCGTCAGACCGGCAGATCATCGCGGCGACCCCCGTCCGGCTGGAATCGGCGGAAGTCGCAGTGGATCTCGGAAACTACCTATGCCGGCGGCGCCTGCGGCCGGCCGCGCTCAGGGCGCCCCACCCGTCAGCGCACCGAAGACGCGCCCGACCCCGTAGGTCACGGCCGCCGCGGCCACCCCGATCAGCACCTGCCGCGCGCCCGAGAACAGCGCCGAGCGGGCGTTGAACAGCGATGTGGCGAGGCCGAGGACGAACAACGCGCCGACCGAGAAGGCGATGCAGCCGGCGATGCGCACCGCCCCGGGGAGCATGCACAACGGCAGCAGCGGAACCAGCGCACCGAGCGCAAACAGAATGAAAGAGAACGCGGCGGCGCTGACCGCATCGCCGGCGGACGCGACGCTCTGCTCCTCCTGCGGCGCGGGGCTGTCCATCTCCCGATCCAGCTGACTGATGGCGAGCTCGCGTGCGTTGGTGACCGACAGCCATTCCCCCAGGGCCATCGAGCAGGCGCCGCCCACGAGGCCGGCGATACCGCTCAGCAGGATGATCGGCAGTGACGCGCCGGCGCCGGCGACGCCCATCATCAGACAGAAGTTGGAGGCCAGCCCGTCGTTCGCACCCAGCACCGCTGCCCGCAGATTGTTGCCGAACCCGCCGTCACTCCTGCGCCGCAGCGCGGCCGCGTGCCCGCGCTCCTCGTGCGCCAGTCCGGCGGTGCGGGCATCGTCCTGACCCGCATAGTGGTCCTGATCCCGCATCTCACGCGCGATGACACTCGGCACCACGAAGCCGATGCCGAGCCGGCCCGCCAGCTGAATGAGGATCCGCGTGCGCAGCGACGGACGGAACGACGGCAGCGGCTGTCCCGCCGCGCGCAGCCGTTCCTCCCAGAAGACGGCGTGCCGCCGCTCGGCGCAGGCCAGCTCGTGGTAGACCCGGCTCTGCTGCGGATCGCGGTCGAGCCGCGCCAGGGCCGCGTACAGCGCCGCGCTGTCGTGCTCGGCCCTCCAGTTGCGCAGCAGGCGCGTCCGCTCATGCGCATCGATGTTCATCAGACGACCGCTGCCGATCACGGCGTGTGTACGGCGTTGAGGGAGGTGAGATAGGCGAGCCGGGCGATGTAGTCGGCCAGCGCCTGCTGCTCCTCGGCCGGCAGCGCGGTACGCAGCTCGACGTACGGCGGATGCGAGCGCCGTCCCGCAGCGATGGCGCCCAGCTGCGCGAGAACGTAGCTATAGTGCTGCCCGCCGATCGCCGGTATCGCCTCGCGGTCGCTGCCCGCACCGTCACTGCCGTGGCAGCCGGAGCAGGCGCGCGTGTAGGTCCGCTTGCCGGCGGCGAGCGCCCGGCCCTCCGAGCGTTCAGGTTCCGGGTTGCGCGCTGCCCGCACCAGGTAAGCAGCCAGGTCGGCCAGCGCCTGGGGCCTGTTCAGGTCCGGGGCCTGGAGAGTGTCATGCATGGCGGGGCCGTGCTTTACCGAGCCGGCACGTTCGCCGGTCGCGTAGCGCGCCAGCTGCTCGAGCAGATAGCGCTCGCGTTGGCCGGCGAGCGCGGGGATCTCACGGGGACCGTCACCCCAGCCCTGCGCCCGGTGGCAGGCCGCGCAGTGCTTCAGATAGAGGATCCTGCCGTGGGCGGGATCGGGCGTGACCGCCGCCGCCCGCGCTTCCAGGTCCGCTCCCGGACCAGCGTTCGCGGCGCTGGCCACGCCCCGCGGCAGCAGCGCCGTCAGCAGCGTCGCTGCGAACAGCAGCTGTGCGCCGCCCGAATGCCATGTGATCCGAACACCCAACGGCATCACAGTGTACCGACAGGTGGCGCGATTGCCAGACCCGGCCCCGCGGCGCCGGCCGCGGCCGCCGGCATGCGCCTGCTGCGCGCGTGCTAGGCTTCGGCGAGGATCGGTGATGAGCGCTTTCCCGAGTCAGTTGCATGCCCTGCTGCAGCCACGCGGCTATCCGCACCCGGTGCGCGCCGTCGAGCTCATCGAGACCCACATCTCGTGGATCCTGTTGACCGGCGAGTTCGCGTACAAGATCAAACGTCCGGTGCTGTACGCGTTCATCGATCTGCGCTCGCCCGAGCGCCGCGAGTTTCTGTGTCACGAGGAAGTGCGCCTCAACCGGCGCTTTGCCCCGGAGCTGTACCTCGGCGTCTCCCCGATCTGCCTGCATGAGGACGCCGCCCGCGTTGCCGGGGAAGGACCGGTCATCGAGCACGCCGTGCGCATGCGGCAGTTTGCGCGCGAGGATGAGCTCGATCGTCTGCTCGCCGCCGGCCGCGTGGCACCCGCCGAGCTCGCAGCCTTCGGCGGCGAGCTCGCCCGCACGCACGCGCAGCTGCCGCGGCCGCAGCCCGACCAGCAGTGGGGTCGGCCGGAGCAGCTGCGCCGCGTGGTCAGGGACAACGCCGCGGAATGCGCGCGCGCCGCGCGGGCCTGCGGCGCGGCGACGTCGCCGCGCTCACTGCAGGGGGAGCTGTCGCGCCGGCTCGAGGCGGCAATGCCGCGGCTGGCGCAGCGCTTCGCGGCCGGACGCGTGCGCGAATGTCACGGAGATCTGCACACGCGCAACATCGTGCGCTGCGCCGGCGCACTGCGGGCGTTCGACTGCCTGGAGTTCGATCCGGCGCTGCGCTGGACCGACGTCGCCGATGAGATCGCATTCCTCCTTGCCGATCTCGAGACGCAGCAGCGGCCACTGCACGCCCAGGCATTTCTCGCCGGCTATCTCGAGGAGAGCGGCGACTACCAGGCTTGCGCGCTGTTGCCGCTGTTCAAGGCTCACCGCGCGCTGGTAAGGGCCAAGGTGGCGGCCTTGAGCGCGGCGCACCCAGGAGCGCTGCCCGCCGAGATGAGCGACGCGTGCGGTCAGTACCGCAGCTACCTCGAGGGCGCGCGCCGGTCGCTCGCGCCGGCCGCGCCGCGGCTGGTACTGATGTGCGGCCTGTCGGGCTCGGGCAAGACCTGGATCGCGCGCCAGCTGGCGCCGCCTCTCGGGGCGGTGCACCTGCGATCCGACATCGAGCGCAAGCGCCTGGCGGGACTGCCGGCGCTGGAGCGCGCCGGGGCGGACGTGGCTCAGGGCCGGTACAGTCGCGCAGCGACGCTGCGCGTCTACGAGTATCTGGCGCAGTGCGCCGGCGAGATCCTGCCGGGCGGATACAGCGTGATCGTCGATGCGACCTTCGGCCGGCGCGAGGATCGGGCGCGGATGCGCGCGCTCGCCGCACGGCTCGCGGTACCGGTCTGCATCGTGCACTGTCAGGCGCCCTGCGAAGTGCTCGAGGCGCGCATCGGCGAGCGCAGCCGGCGCGCCGATGATCCCTCTGATGCAGGCCCCGCGGTCCTCGCCTGGCAGCAGTCGCACTTCGAGCCGCCCGACGCCAGCGAGGGCGTGCCGGTATTCGCGGTCAGCACCTCCGAACCGGGCGTGCTGGAGGAACTGGTGCAACGGATCGGCGCTCAGCTGACGGTCTCGGCGCTGTAACGAGCCAGCAGACCCGAGCGCACCGCGAAGCGGTACACGCCGACGAAGCACCACCCGGCGAGCACAATGTCCGCGCCGGTCAGGAGCGCCGCCCACACGAGCGGCGCCGCCGCGAACGGGCGGCCGAACAGCAGGGCGCGCATGCCTTCGAACACGTACGACGGCGGCAGAGCATAGGCCACCGCGCGCATCCAGGCCGGCAGCACCGCCAGCGGATAGAACACCCCGCAGAACGGCGACAGCAGCGCCGGGATCGGCCACACGAGCCATTCGGAGGCCGGGCCCAGCCGCAGCACCATCGCGCTCGCCAGCACCCCGAGCGCCACCCCGAAGCCGAACAGCACGCCCAGGAACATCAACAGGTGCGAGCCGAGGGCGATGAAGGACAGGCCGAACACCGGCACGGCCAGCGCCAACATCACGGCGAGACCGATCACGCTGCCGGCAATGCTGGCGATCACCAGTCCCGTCACGTACTCGGAGGTCGTCAGCGGACTGGCGAACAGATTCAGGAAGTTGCGCGACCAGACATCCTCCAGGAAGCCGGTGGTCACGCCCTGCATGACGCGACCGAACAGGTCCCACATCAGCACGGCTCCGAGCATCACGGCGGTGAAGTTGATCCCCGAGGCACTCACCGAGTTCAAGTAGCGCGTGATGAACCCCCACAGGACGATGTCGATCGCCACCCAGCTGAACAGCGGCAGCACGCGCACCGGACTGCCGCGCATCAGGTACCACTGGCGCAGCACAATCGCCGCGATCGGGCGCAGTTTCATGCCGGCGCTCCGGCCCGCTGTGCCAGCGGCTCGCGCGCCAGCTGAATGAACAGCTCCTCCAGATTGGGCGCGCCATGCTGGTGCGGCAATGCACGCGGGTCGCCTTCCAGCAGGATCCGCCCGTGCGACAGGAACAGCACGCGGTCGCAGATCTCCTCCACTTCATACATGTTGTGCGAGGTCCACAGCACGCCGCAGTTACCCTGGCGGGCCAGCTGGCGAATGCCGGCGCGCAGCTCGCGCGCCGCCGACGGGTCGAGGGAGGCGGTCGGCTCATCGAGCAGCAGCAGCTGCGGATGATTGAGGACCGACTTGGCGAGCGACACGCGGGTGAGCTCGCCGGAGGACAGCACGCCGCACTTGGTATCGCGCAGAGCCCCGAGCGCGAACTGCCGCAGCAGCACCTCGATGCGCTGCGTCAGCCCGTGCACGCCGTAGATCAGGCCGAAGAATCGCAGGTTCTGGGCAACCGTCAGGTTGCCCGGCAGCGTCGCATAGACGGCGGCGAAGTTGGTGCGCGCCAGGGCGCGCGAGCGCTCGCGCGCGACCTCCACGCTGCCGATGCGGATCGACCCGGAGGTCGGCGTGAGCACGTCCAGGACCGAGTTGATGATCGTGGTCTTGCCGGCGCCGTTGGGACCGAGCAGGCCGACGATCTCACCGCGGCCGACGTCGAAGGAGACGTGATCGACGGCGAGCAGGTGCGCGTAGGCCTTGCACAGCTCGCGAACGCTGAGCGCCACCTCCGCAGCGCCGCCAGCAGGCTCGGCAGCGGGTCGAGACTGCGGACCGCTGTGCACCCGCAGATACTATCACTCGGGGCCGCGGCGGCTCAGAACAGCGGCTGCAGCGCCAGCAGCCGCGGCCCGCGACGTGCCCGCGGCACGCGGCTCTCGAATCCCGGGGGCTTGACGATCAGCAGGTCGCCCGGCACGCGGTCGAGCAACCGCTCCGCGGTGTTGCCGATGGCGAGCCGCTTCAGCCCCGAGCGCGAAATCGCCCCCAGCACGACGATGTCACAGCGCAGCCGGCCGGCCGTCTCCCGCACGGCG
>DASPPI010000034.1:0-15055 GCA_035625615.1 Steroidobacteraceae bacterium
AATCCCCAGCCGGGCAACGGCGGCCGCTACTTCGTGTTCGTCAAGCTCACCACCGATCATAACGTGCACGGGGTGGGCGAGGCGTATTGCGTGCCGTTCCATCCCGAGGTCGTCGCCCGCATGCTGGTCGACGTGTTCGGGCGTTATCTCGACCGCCAGGACCCGCACAACATCGAGACCATCTGGCGACGCGTCTACTCCGCCGGCTTCACCCAGCATCCGGACCTGTCGCTGATGGCGGTGCTGAGCGCACTCGAGATGGCCTGCTGGGACATCATCGGCAAGGAGGCGGGCCAACCGGTGTACAACCTGCTCGGCGGCCGGGTGCACGAGCGGCTGCGCTCCTACACCTACCTGTACGCGCGTCCCGGGGACCGGAGCGACGTCTATCAGGATCCGGACCTCGCCGCCGAGCGCGCCGCGGAATACGTCGCGCAAGGGTTCACGGCGCTCAAGTTCGATCCGGCGGGTCCCTACTCGGCCTTCGACGGCCGGCAGCTGTCGCTCGCGGCGCTGGCGCTGTGCGAGCGGTTCATGCGCCAGCTGCGTGAAGCGGTAGGCGTCAAGGCGGATCTGCTGTTCGGCACCCACGGGCAGATGACCGCGGCGGGCGCGATACGGCTGGCACGCCGTCTCGAGCCCTACGATCCGCTGTGGTTCGAGGAGCCGGTGCCGCCCGATGCGCCCGAGGAGATGGCGCGCGTGGCGCGCGCCACCAGCATCCCGATCGCCACCGGCGAGCGTCTCGCCACCAAGTACGACTTCGCACGCCTGCTGCGCGCGGACGCGGCGGCCATCCTGCAGATAAACCTCGGACGTGTCGGCGGGATCCTCGAGGCGAAGAAAATCGCCGCGCTCGCGGAGGTGCAGCACGTGCAGCTGGCGCCGCACCTGTATTGCGGGCCGGTGGTCGGCGCGGCCAACATCCAGCTCTCGACCTGCAGCCCCAATTTCCTGATCCTGGAGGGCATCGAGCGCTGGCAGGGGTTTCATGCGGACGTGCTCGTCAAGCCGATCCGCTGGGAGGCCGGGTACATCATCCCGCCGAGCGAGCCGGGGCTCGGGGTCGAGCTCAACGAGGCGCTCATCGCGCAGCACCCGTACCGCGGCGACCTGCTGCACCTGGAGATGGTGGGCAAGCCTCTCGGCTAAGGGCGGCACTCACGCGTAAGCCGTCCACACGGTCTTCAGATCGCAGTACTTCTCGATTGCGTGCGGGGAGCGGTCGCGCCCGAAGCCCGAGAGCTTGAAGCCGCCGAACGGCGTGGCCATGGTGGAGCGGTCGAACGCGTTCACCCATACCGTGCCGCCGCGCAGCGCGCTCGAGACGCGATGGGCAACGTTCATGTCGCGGGTCCAGACGGCGGCGGCGAGCCCGTAGGGAGTGTCGTTCGCCAGGCGCACCGCCTCGGCCTCGTCCGTGAACGTCAGGACCGCGAGCACCGGGCCGAAGATCTCCTCGCGCGCCACTTTCATGTCCGGCCGCACGCCATCGAGCACCGTCGCTTCCACGTAGAAGCCGCCGGTCTCCCTGAGCGCCTGCCTGCCGCCGAGGGCGATGCGCGCGCCGTCGGCGACGCCGCCCTCGATGTAGCCGAGCACGCGCTGCATGTGCGCCTGATCGATGAGCGCGCCCATCTGCGTCGTGGGCTCGAGCGGATGACCGAGCGTGATGGTGGCGGCCACGCGGCGGATGGCCGCGAGCAGCTCCTCGCGGACCGACTGGTGCACGATCAGCCGCGAGCCCGCATGGCAGGTCTCGCCGCTGTTGTAATAGATCCCCCAGGCGATGCCGTTGGCCGCCGACTCAAGATCCGCGTCGGCGAACACCACCTGCGGGGTCTTGCCGCCGCACTCGAGCGCCACGCGCTTCAGGTTCGACTCGGCCGCGTAGCGCAGCATCAGCCGCCCGACCTCGGTCGAGCCGGTGAACGCGATCAGGTCCACCTCCGGGTGCAACGCCAGCGCCTTGCCGGCTTCCTCCCCGAACCCTGGCACGACGTTGAACGTGCCCGGCGGCACGCCCGCCTCGCAGGCGAGCTCGGCGAGGCGGATCGCAGTCAGCGGCGACTGCTCGGCGGGCTTGAGCACCACCGAATTGCCCGTGAGCAGCGCCGGACCCACCTTCCAGCAGCTGATGATCAGCGGGTAGTTCCACGGCACGATCGCGGCCACGACCCCCAGGGGCTCGCGGCGCACCAGCGCCAGATCGCTGGGCCCGGTAGGCGCGATCTCGTCATAGAGCTTGTCGGCGAATTCGGCGTAATACTCGATGCAGTCGGCGCAGTTGGCGACGTCCACGGCGACGGAGTTCTGAATGGGCTTGCCGACGTCGCGGGTCTCGAGCAGCGCGAGGCGATCGACGTCGGCGCGGATCGCCTCGGCGAACCGCCTGAGAATCCGCTTGCGTTCCCTGGGCTCCATGCGCCGCCAGGAGCCCATCTCGAAGCTTGCGCGCGCCGCCGCGACCGCCGCGGCGACGTCCGCCGGGCCGCAGCGGGCCACCGCGCAGATGCTGCGGCCGTCGATCGGGCTCACATCATCGAACACCCGGCCGTCGCCGGCGGGCACCGCACGGCCGGAAATGAAGGCGCGGCCTTCGGGCCTGAAGCTCGCCGACAGGCGCTCCCAGCCCGCGCGGTCGCGTTCGGCGGCGGCGAGACTCATCGGGTAAGCTTCCACACTCGCATCGGGCAAGCACAGTCTAGAAATTGAATAGCCCCATCGAAAAGAGGCATTGGGCCATCCGGCACCCTTATTAGAATGTAGCGCCTCTTTAACAATGTAGCGCGGAGCCACCATGGCAGCTAGGGCGAGAACCAGAATCAAACCCAGCCGGTCTGCGGGCAGCCGAGCCCGCAGCCCCCGCCGCAGCAGTGGCCGCGCCGGTGGAGGCAGCCATCGCACGGCCCGGAGCAACGGACCCGAGCGCGATCTGCTGGCGCGCCTGAAGGAGGGCGCGGTGATCTGCGCCGAAGGGTACGTCTTCGAGCTGGAGCGTCGCGGCTACCTGCAGGCCGGGGCGTTTGTCCCGGAGGTGCTGTTCGATCATCCCGAGGTGGTCGAGCAGCTGCACATGGACTTCGTGCACGCGGGCTCGGACGTCACCGAGGCGCTCACCTATTACGTGCACCGCGAGAAGCTGCGCGTCATCGGGCGCGAAAAAGACCTCATGCCGATGAACCGCGCGGCGCTCGGCATCGCCAAGCGCGTGGCGCGCCGCACCGGCACGCTGTTCGCGGGCGATCTGTGCAATACCAACATCTACGACCCGGCGGACCAGGACTCGCTGCGCGAAGTCGGGCGGATCTTCGCCGAGCAGGTCGGCTGGGCGGTGGAAGCGGGCGTCGACTACTTCATCGCCGAGACCTTCTCCTGGACCGGGGAGGCGCTCATGGCGCTCGAGGCGATCCGCAAGTACTCGAAGGTGCCCGCGGTCGTCACGCTCGCCATGCATCGCGAGGCCATGACCCGCGATGGGCACACACCGGCGGAAGCCTGCCGGCGCCTGGAAGCGGCCGGGGCCGACGTGGTGGGTCTCAACTGCCACCGGGGACCGAGGACCATGATGCCGCTGCTGCGCGAGATCCGCGCCGCGGTGCAGTGCCACGTGGCGGCGCTCCCGGTGCCGTACCGCACCACCCCCGAGCAGCCGTCCTTCATGTCGCTCACCGATCCCTGTTGCGGGAACGAGCGCGCCTTTCCCGTCGGGCTCGATCCGTTCATGTGCACACGCGGCGAGATCTTCGACTTCGGCCGCGAGGCGTTCGGGCTCGGCATCCGCTATCTGGGAGTGTGCTGCGGCGCCGGCCCGCATCATGTCCGCGCGCTCGCCGAGAGCCTCGGCCGGCGTCCGCCGGCGAGTCGCTTTACCGTCGACATGTCGCGGCACGCGGTGTTCGGTACCGACAAGCGCATTCGCAAGATCATGACCGACTATCGCGCGAAGGCGTAACAAACGCGTGCGGTACTCGGCGCTCGCCCTGATGCGCGGTGCGCTGTCCATGGCCCTGGATCCGCGAGACGCTGGCGGATTTTGCCGCCGGGTGAGGCGCTCAGCGGCTCTGCGGCGGGCGCAGCAGCGTGCGCTCGACGGCCTGCCGCCAGCCGGCGATCAGCGCAGCGCGGTGCGCCGGCGTCATGCTGGGAGTGAACACGGCGGCGCTCCGCCAGGTACGTGCGAGCGACTCGAGGTCCGGCCACACGCCGATCGCCAGACCGGCGAGAAACGCGGCACCGAGCGCGGTGGTCTCGAGCTCCACCGGCCGCTCGACCCGCGCCTCGAGGATGTCCGCCAGGAACTGGCAGAGCCAGTCGTTGGCCGCCATGCCGCCATCCACGCGGATGGCTTCGACACGCCGGGCGCCATCGTGCTGCATGGCCTCGGTCAGATCGAGCGTCTGGTAGGCGACCGATTCGAGCGCCGCGCGCGCGAGGTGGGCACCGGTGGCATCGAGGGTGAGCCCGCAGACGAGCCCGCGGGCGTGCGGCTGCCAGTGCGGCGCGCCGAGGCCGACGAATGCGGGCACGAGGTACACGCCGTGACCGTCGGGCACGCTGCGGGCGAGCGCCGCGGTCTCGGTGGCGTTGCCGATGACCTTGAGCCCGTCGCGCAGCCACTTGACGGCTGCTCCCGCCACGAAGATCGAGCCCTCCATGGCGTAGGTCATGCGTCCGCCGATGCGGTAGGCACAGGTGGTCAGCATGCGGTTCGCCGAGGTGACCGCGACCTCGCCGGTGTTGAGCAGCAGGAAACAGCCCGTGCCGTAGGTGGACTTCACCGTCCCCGGCCGGAAGCACGCCTGGCCGATGAGCGCCGCCTGCTGATCGCCGGCGATGCCGGCGATCGGCAGTGCGCGGCCGAAGAGCGCCGGCTCGGTGGTGCCGTAGAGAGTGCTGCTGTCGCGCACCTCGGGAAGAAGCTGCTGCGGTACGCGCAACAGGCGCAGCAGCTCCTCGTCCCAGCGCTGGGCGTGAATGTCGTACAGCAGGGTGCGCGAAGCGTTGGTGACGTCCGTGGCGTGCACGCGCCCGCCCGTCAGCCGCCACAGCAGGAACGTGTCGATGGTGCCGCAGGCGAGCTCGCCGCGCTCGGCGCGCGCGCGCACGCCGCTCACGTGATCGAGCAGCCACGCCAGCTTGGTCCCGGAGAAATAAGGATCGAGCAGCAGCCCGGTCTTGCGGCGCACGAGCTCTTCGGCACCCTCCGCCCGCAGGCGGGCGCAGTGCTCGGCCGTGCGCCGGTCCTGCCAGACGATAGCGCGATGAACGGGCACGCCGGTGGCGCGCTCCCAGATGACCACCGTCTCACGCTGGTTGGTGATGCCGAGCGCCGCAATGCCGTCGACGCCTACGGCGCTGCCGGCGATGACTTCGCGCACCGCCGCGAGAGTGTCGCGCCAGATGTCCTCCGGGTCGTGCTCCACCCAGCCGGGCGCCGGATAGTGCTGCTCGAACTCGCGCCGGGCGATCCCCACAGCGCTCGCGTTGCGATCGAAGGCGATGGCGCGCGTGGACGTCGTGCCCTGGTCGATGGCGAGGAGGTGTTGCGCCTGGCTCATGGCTGCAGGCTCCTTACCGGTGCGCCCTGCACGGGGCAGGCTCTCCGAGAAGCCCGGCTGAATCAAGTATGCGAGATCGTGATGGGCGTGCGAAAGTCGATCGGCGGGCCGATCGCCCAGCTCGCGGTTGATGCTCCGACACAACAGGCCTCAAGGCGGGTTTGCAGTGAGTTTCGATGGCAGCAGGATCTCGGTCGCAGAACTGTCACAATGCCTTTTTAAGATGGGCAAATTCAATTTCTAGGCTTTCCGGCGCCGCTCAACGTGTGAAAAGCTGGCTTCGTGCGGATAGGATCGGCTTTCGCTGCGCCGCTGCCCGGCTCGGGCAGGAAAGGATGTGACGCCCGGATGGCGCCTTTATTCAAGCGCGTCCTGCGGCGTGTGGTATAAAAAGCCTCATAGGGAGCCGCCTCGGCAGGCGGAGAGCGTTCGCGTGGGGAATTCACAACTAAGCAACTCTCGGGGAGCAACGTGATGAAGCCAAATCCGAAGATCTCTGCGGCCGTGGCGGCAATACTGAGCACGTCGAGCAGCGCGCTGGTGTTTGCCGCGCCCGCCGTTACGGAGACCGCCACCACCGGTGAGCTGCAGGAGGTCACCGTCACGGCCGAGCGCCGCACCGAGAACCTTCAGGACGTGCCGATCACGATCCAGGCGCTCTCCGGTGCGCAGCTGACGCAGCTGAACATCACCAACTTCAACGACCTGCTGAAGTACACGCCGAACGTGACCTTCAGCGGCAACGGTCCGGGGACGGGCAACATCTTCATGCGCGGTCTGGGCGGTATCGGCTCCGGTAACCAGTCGCAGTCGACGACGGCCGCATTCCCCAACGTCGCGCTGTATCTGGACGACCAGTCGATGCAGTTCCCGGCGCGTAACAACGACCCCTACCTGGTCGACATGGAGCGTGTCGAAATACTCGAGGGCCCGCAGGGCACGCTCTTTGGCGGCGGCGCACAGGCGGGCGCGATTCGCTACATCACCAACAAGCCGCAGCTGGATGTCACCTCCGCTGAGTACAACGGCGGCTACGGGTACACCTCTGGCGGCGATCAGAACAGCCAGCTGAACGCGGTTCTCAACGTGCCGCTGATCGCCAACAAGCTGGCGCTGCGCGCGGTGGTGTTCGACGAGCACCAGGGCGGCTATATCTCCAACGTGCCCAGCACGATCGGCTATCAGCCGGGTACCAATCCAGTGACGCTCGGCGGAAACCCGACCGCCAGCAACGCCGGTTTGCAGCAGACCAACGCCAACACCATTGATTACCAGGGTTTCCGGTTGTCGGCACTTTACAAGGTCAACGACGCCTGGGATGTCCTGCTGCAGCAGAACTACCAGGACGTGAACTCGGACGGGTGGTTCTACACCTATCCGCAGGACTCGAACGGCGCTCCGCTGCAGCCCTACCAGATCGCAGCCTTCACACCGGCGTACAACAAGGACCGTTACGAGAGCACCGCCTGGACGGTGAACGGCAAGATCGACGACGTGAAGCTGGTCTATACCGGCAGCTACATGGTCCGTAACATCGAGGGACAGCAGGACTATTCCAATTACCTGCGCAGCAAGGCCGGTTCCTACTACGGCTGCATCGGGGCGGGCGCCGGATACTTCAACCCGAAGAAATTTCCTAAGGAGCTGGCTCCCACCACGCCGCTGCAGTGCTACGCGCCGGTTGGTAACTGGGTCGATACGGTACGAAATACACATTGGAGCCACGAAATGCGCGTCAGCTCCAATGAGGACTACCGTCTGCGCGGCCTCTTCGGCGCTTTCTGGGAGAAGTTCGTCATCGACGACCAGATGAACTTCAATTATCTGACCATTCCGCAGTGCAACCCGGCCAATCTCGCTTCCGCTTTGGCGGGCGGGCCGGACTGCCTGTCCGCTGTCGGACCGTTGCCGACCGCTCCCTACGCGGGCAATCCGGCGCTGCGTACCAACGCCAACACCGCCTTCGGTGAGGACGCGCAGCGCGGTTACAAGCAGTTCGCGTTCTTCACGTCGATCGATTTCGACCTGGTCCCCAAGGTGCTGACGGTGACGGGCGGCATCCGCTTCTTCCACTACGAGAACTTCGAGGACGGCTCGGAGTTCTACACCGAGAGCGCCGGCCAGCCGCTGCTCATCAATCAACCCAACGGAGCCTGCACCCGCGCGGGCGCCTGCGGCTTTCCCATGCAGCTGTCCAACACGGAAACCGGAACGCGCAGCCGCGCCAACCTCACCTGGCACATCACGCCTGACATGATGGCGTACTACACGTTCTCGCAGGGTTTCCGTCCGGGTAGCTTCAACCGTACCAGCTCGCTCAACGGCGTGGTGAGCCTCAAGGCCGAGATACCCTACTGCACGGGGCCGGCGAATGCCGTTGTTTGCATCCCTAACAGCGACCAGTACGAGAAGCCCGCGGGCGTCAGCTCGGACAACCTGATCAACAACGAGATCGGCTTCAAGAGCGAGTTCTTCAACCACCGGCTGTTGTTCAACGTGTCGGCGTACTACATGAACTGGGAGAACGAGCAACTGTCGCTGTTCAGCCCGCTGCTGTTCGGTAACACGACCTTCAACGTCAACGGGCCGAACTTCATCACTAAGGGCTTCGAGGTTCAGTTCGTCGCGCGCATCACCGACGGGCTCACCGTGCAGGGCTCCAGCTCGGTCAACAGCTCGAGCCAGTCGAGCGCCCCCTGCCTGGAATCGGTGGGCAAGACCAGCAACAAGAGTACGGCGAACAATCCGACCCCGGTGGGGACGTGCGTCGTGCAGGATGTCGCGGGAATCGGAACGGTCCCAAATGCCCTGGGAGCGTTCGGCACGTCGCCGGCGTTCTCGCCGCCCTGGATGTTCAACCTGCGGGCGCGCTACGACTGGAGCCAGGGCGACTACAAGCCGTTCGTGTGGGCCGGCGCCAGCCATGTCGCTTCGATGAACAACGAGCCGGCGAACTACAGCCCCGGTGATGTGCCGAAGTACGGCAGTCCGCCGGTCACGACGTTGCTGCTGTATGAGATCCCGGGTTACACGACCTATGACGGGGCCATCGGCGTGAGCAAAGACAACTGGACGGCACAGATCCAAGGCAGCAACCTCACCAACGCTTACGGGCCGACCAACATCACCTCCGGTCAGTACATCAAGGCGGAGATTCCGCTGCGTCCGCGGGTGGTGTCGCTTTTGCTGAGCTACAAGTTCTGACCGCTAGCGGCTGCTGCCGGCCGCTTGTGGGCCGGTGCAGTACAATGAAGGGCGGGCCCTGCTTGGGTCCGCCCTTTCTTTTGCAGCCCGCATGGATGTGACCGACGCCACCGCTACCGCCGCCGCACCTGCCGCCTCCGCACAGGCGGCGGCCGACCTGGCGCGCATCCGGGAACTGCTTCGTGAGCACAAGTTCGAGGCGGTGCTGGCCGCGGGGGAGGGGTTGCGCGCGGAAATCGCCGGCCATCGCGATGCACTGTTGTGCGTCGCCATCGCCCGGCGCTACCTGCACCGCATCCCCGCCGCCTTAGAGACGCTCGCCACCCTCGAGCGTCACCATCCGCGTTTCAGCCGTATCTACGAGGAGCGCGGGCGCTGCTTCGTCGAGATGCGCCAGGCCCCGCAGGCGATCGAGGCTTTCCTGATGGCGGTGAACATCAACCACGCGCTGCCGGGCAGCTGGTCGATGCTCGAAGGCCTCTACCGCATGACCGGGGAGGCGGAGAACGCCGCCATGGCGGCAAGCCATGTGGCGACGCTGCGCAAGCTGCCGCAGGAGATCGTGGTCGCCACCGGGCTGTTCGCGGATGGCGACCTCGAGGCCGCCGAATCGTTGATCCGCAGCTACCTGCTCAAGCACGGCGACCACGTCGAGGCGATGCGGCTGCTCGCGCGCATCGGCATTGCGCACAAGGTGTTCGACGATGCGGAGCTGCTGCTCGCGGCGGTGCTCGAGCGGGCCCCGGGCTATCGCAGCGCGCGCCACGAATACGCCGGGGTGCTGGTCGAGCTCCACAGGTATCAGGAGGCGCGGCAGGAGCTCGAGCGTCTGCTGAAGGATGAGCCGCAGAACCTGGAGTTGAGGACACTGTACGCCGCCAGCTCGGTGGGTATCGGTGAGCACCAGCGGGCGATCGCGCTCTACCGGGAGCTGCTCACCGGGACGCCGGCCGATGCCGAAGCGCATCTGTCGATCGGCCATGCGCTCAAGACCCTCGGGCGCACTCAGGAGGCGATCGATGCCTACCGCCGGGCGGCGGCCTGTCGGGCGGACTATGGCGACGCGTACTGGAGCCTCGCCAACCTCAAGACCTATCGCTTCGCGGACGAGGAGCTGGCGCAGATCCGCGCCGCGCTCTCGTCCTCGGCGACCGGTAGCGTCGATCGCTATCATCTGTGCTTCGCGCTCGGCAAGGCGCTCGAGGACCAGGGCGAGTTCGCCGAATCGTTCCGCTACTACGAGGCCGGCAACGCGCTGAAGCGCCCCGAATGCCGCTACCGGCCCGAGATCATCGAGAGCAACACGCGCCAGCAGATCAAGGTCTGCACCCGCGAGTTCTTCGCCAGTCGCGCCGGCTGGGGTGCGCCGAGCCCGGAGCCGATTTTCATCGTCGGCTTGCCGCGTTCGGGCTCGACGCTGCTCGAGCAGATCCTGGCCTCGCACCCGCAGGTGGAGGGTACCCAGGAGCTCCCGAACGTCCAGCAGATCGTCACCCGGCTTCGCGGCCGTAACCCGGATCCCAATGATCCGCGCTACCCGCCCATCCTGGAACGCCTCAGTGCCGAGGATTTCGTGAAGCTCGGCGAAAAGTATCTCGCCGATACCCGTGTCTACCGCACCGGCAAGCGCTTCTTCATCGACAAGATGCCGAACAACTTCCGGCACCTGGGGCTGATACACCTGATGCTGCCCAATGCCCGGATCATCGACGCGCGGCGCGAGCCGATGGCCTGCTGCTTCAGCAATTTCAAGCAGCTGTTTGCCCAGGGTCAGGAGTTCACCTACAGCATCGAGGACATCGCGCGCTACTACCGCACCTACCTCGAGCTGATGCGGCACTGGGACTGCGTGTTGCCGGGGCGCATCCTGCGGGTCTTTCACGAGCAGGTCGTCGGCGATCTCGAGGGGAACGTGCGGCGGCTGCTGGACTTCTGCGGACTCGGATTCGAGCCGCAGTGCCTTGCCTTTCACGAGACGCAGCGCAGCGTGCGCACGGCGAGCTCCGAGCAGGTGCGCCAGGCGCTCTATCGCGAGGGGCTCGATCAGTGGAGGAACTTCGAGCCCTGGCTCGAGCCGCTGCAGGAGGCCCTCGGGGACGCGCTGAGCCGCTACCGCGACGAGGCACCCGCGTGAGCCCGGGGCGCAACGATCCGTGCCCCTGCGGCAGCGGCCGGCGGTACAAGCACTGCTGCGGGGCGGTCGCCGCGGCTCCGCCGGTGCCGGCAAGTGTGAGTCCGCAGGAGATCGGCGCGCTGGTCGCACTGGTCCACCAGGGCCGGGCAGGCGAAGCCGAGCAGCGTGCGCGCGCATTGCTCGAGGCTCATCCAGAAGCCGCCATGCTGTGGAAGATCCTCGGCGTGGCCGAATCACGCCAGGGCAAGGATGCGCTCGCGGCGCTGCGCCGCGCGGCGCAGCTGCTGCCGGATGACGCGGAGGCGCACGCCAACCTGGGCGCCGCGCTGCACGATCAGCGGCGGTGGGACGAGGCGCTCAAGAGCCTCCAGCGCGCGCTCGAGATCGAGCCGCGCGTTCCGCAGGTGCTCATCGACTGTGCCAATGCGCTGCAGGCACTCGGGCGGGCGCGGGAGGCGATTGCGCTCTATGAACGCGCACTCGAAATCGAGCCGCGCTCGCGCGAGGCGCGTAACAACCTGGGGAACGCGTTCCTCGCGCTCGGGGAATTCGAGCAGGCGGCCGGCTGCTACCGCCGGGCGCTCGAAGCCAAGCCGGACGACGCCCAGGTACTGTGCAACCTCGGCAACGCGCTGCGGCAGCTCGGGCAACACGACGAGGCGATCCGCTGCAGCCAGCGCGCGATCGCGCTCGAGCCGGGCCTGAGCATGGCGCACAACAACCTCGGGCTCTTGCTCGCGGGGCTGGGACGGCGCCGCGAGGCGGTGGCGAGCTATCGCCAGGCGGTGAGGCTCAGCCCGCACTACGTGGAAGCGCTCGACAACCTCGGCACCGCGCTGCGCGAGCAGGGTGAGCGCGACGAAGCCCTGGCTCTCCATCGCAAGGCCGTCGAGCTCGCTCCACAGCGCGCCGACAGCCACTGTAACCTCGGCCACACGCTGTTTGTGTTGCGGCGCCTCGAGGAAGCGGAACTCAGTTTTCGCCGCGCGCTGTCGCTGCAGGCGCGGCACCCGGAGGCGCCACTCGGCCTTGCGCAGGTGCTGCGCATGCTGGGGCGTGCCTCGGAGGCGGAAGCCTGTTGTCAGGCGGTACTCGATCGCGAGCCGAGGCGCGCCGAGGCGCTGACGTTGTTCGGCGAGCTGCGCGCCGACCGCGGGCAGTTCTCGCAGGCGCAGGAGCTGTTTCAGCAGGCCCTCGCGGCCCGGCCGGACTTGGTCCCGGCATTCTGCAGCATCGCCGCATACCGCCGCATGAGCAACGAGGACTCCGCCTGGCTCGCGGGCGTGCAGCCGCTGCTGGCGAAGCCCCTGCCGCTGGCAGAGCAGATCAACCTGCGTTACGCGCTCGGCAAGTACTATGACGACATCGGGCAGTACGAGCACGCGTTCGGCCACTACAGCGAGGCGAACGAGCTCAGCAAACGCTATGGAGCGGGCTACGACCGCAGGAAGCTCACCCAACGTGTGTCGCAGATCATCGGCGGCTTCGATGCCGACTTCCTGCGCCGTTGCCACGCGCACGCCTGCGACGCAGACACTGGGGTGTTCATCATCGGCATGCCGCGCTCGGGCACGACCCTCAGCGAGCAGATCCTCGCCTCGCACCCGGCCGTATTTGGCGCAGGTGAGGTGAGGTTTTGGGACAAGCCGTTCACCGAGCTTCAGAAAGCAGGTCTCGGTAGCGAGGCGGCGGCGCGCCTCGTGCCGCGCATTGCAGGCGATTATCTCGAGCGCGTCACGGCATTGTCCGGTAGCGCAGCGCGGGTCATCGACAAGATGCCCGCCAATTTCCTCTATGCCGGCCTGATCCACGCCGCGTTTCCGCGGGCACGCATCATCCACATGCAACGCCATCCCCTCGATACCTGCCTGTCCATCTACTTCCAGAATTTCTTCACCATGGGCGCCTACGCCAAAAACGATCTCGCGGATCTGGCGCACTACTATCGGGAGTACCGGCGCGTCACCGCGCACTGGCGCGCCGTGCTGCCGGCAGCGACGCTGCTCGAGGTTCCCTACGAAGCGTTGATAGCGGACCAGGAAGGCTGGACGCGGCGGATGTTGGAGTTCGTTGGTCTGCCCTGGGATCCACGGTGTCTGGATTTTCATCAGACCGAGCGTGCCATCATCACCCCGAGCCGCTGGCAGGTGCGGCAGAAGATCACTGCCGCATCGGTCGGCCGCTGGCGCAATTACGAGCGATACGTCGCGCCGCTGCAGCATCTGCTGAACCTCGGCACGCAGCAGTGACGCACCGGCGGCGGTGGGCCGCCGCTCACGCTGCGAGGCCGATGCAGACCCGGGAGCCGTGCGACTGTCAGCTCGGCGCGCCTCGACCGCGCCGGATCAGCGTCAGTGCGACGGCGGCGGAGGCCACCATCAGGAACAGGCTGACCGCATTGAGCACCGGCGTCGCACCCTCGCGCATGCGGCCGTACATCATGATGGTGAGCGGCGGGTCAGCGCCGACCAGCATGAGGGTGGTGTTGAAGTTCTCGAACGACATCAGGAAGGCGATGGCCGCCGAACCGATCACCGCCGGGCGCAGGTACGGCAGCGTGATGGTCCACAGCACGGCCGAGTGGGACGCCCCGAGATTCAAGGCGGCATCCTCCAGGCTGCGATCGAAGCGCTTGAGGCGCGCGCTGATCGTGAGCGTGGCGATCGCGACGATATACGAGAACTGTCCGAGGACCACCAGCGGTAGCCCTGGCCGCAGGAAATCCGCCTCGATGCCGAACAGCGTGTCGCACAGCTCCGCCACACGGCTCGCGAACGCCAGAATCGAGATACCGAGTATTACTCCGGGAATGACCAGTGGCGTGAGCATGAGCATCGACAGGGCGCCCTGACCGGCAAAGCGCACCCGCTCCATCAGGAAGGCGTTCGCGGTCGCGACCGCCACCGACAGGCCGGTGACCCACAGGGCGACGACCGTGCTGGTCCAGATGCTGCCGAGCAGCTCGGAATCGCGGAACAGCCCGATGCGACCGGCCGCTTCGTTGCCGAGGAACCAGTCGAGCGTGAAGCCGCGCCAGGGAGGCGCCGGGTAGGGCGCATCGTTGAAGGCAAACACCGCGACGATGAGCAGCGGCACGAACAGGAAGATCAGGAACGCACCGACGTAGAGTGCAGTGGCGAGGCGCAGCCAGGCGGGCCGGGGCAGGGTGGGGATCATGCGCGCCGCATCACTGCGGTGAAGCGCTGGCCGCTGGCCTTGAGGCCGAGCCACACCATCGCGGTGGACAGCGCGAGCAGCAGGAAGCCGAGGGCCGCGCCCTGCTCCCAGTTGAAGCGGGTGATGAACTGCGTGTAGATCTGCTCGGTAAACCACAGCGAGTTCTTGCCGCCGAGCAGGGTCGGCGTCAGGTAATTGCCGAGCGTCAGCATGAAGACCACGATGCAGCCGGCCGTGATCCCCGGGGCAGCATGGGGGATGACGATCTCGCGCAGCACCGACCAGCCCCGGCCGCCGAGGTCGTAGGCGGCCTCGATCAGCGAGTTGTCCAGGCTCTCGAGGCTGCCGACCAGCGGCACCACCATGAACAGCAGCGAAGTATAGACCAGCCCCACCAGGATGGTGGCGTCGTGGTAGAGCAGCTCCACCGGCTGCGCGGTGAGCCCGAGACGCACCAGCAGCGCCGGCAGCACTCCCGATTCGCGCAGCAGGATCATCCAACCCAGGGTGCGCACGGTCTCGCTCACCCAGAACGGCAGCAGGCACACGACGAACAACAGCGCGCTGATGCGCTCGCGCGCGAGCTTGGCGATGGTCCAGGCGATCGGGAATGCCAGCAGCAGCGTCAGCGCGGTGGCGAGCGCGGAGAGCAGTGCGGTGCGGACGAACACGTGCCAGTACAGCGGCTCGGTGAAGAAGCTGCGGTACTGCGCGAGACTCGTCAGGTACTCGCGCGGTGCGATGCGCTCACGGAACGACAGCAGCGCCAGCTCGAGGTGCGGCAGGATGATCAGAGCGAACAGCCACAGCAGCGCCGGCGCGAGCAGCAAGGCGAGCACCAGGCGGCCGAAGCCGCTCGCCGCTGTCGGCGTCTCAGGCATGGGCTGGCGCGGCGGTCGCGAAGCAGATCGCGCGCTCGGGATCGAAGCTGAAACTGACACTTGCCCCGGGCTGCAGGTCGGCATAGGCGCCGGTCTGC
>DASPPI010000035.1:0-5515 GCA_035625615.1 Steroidobacteraceae bacterium
ACCTCACCGTGCGGCTGCGCGCCCTGGCGACCCGGGTGTTGTTCACCAGCCGGCGCGCGAGCGGCGTCGAGTACCTGTGCGGCGGAGTGCGGCAGGTGGCGCTTGCCGCGCGCGAGGTGCTGCTCGCCGCCGGTGCCGTCAACTCGCCCCAGCTTCTGGAGCTCTCGGGCATCGGCGACGCGCAGCTGCTGCGCCGCTTCGAGATTCCGGTGATCGCGGATTCACCGGCAGTGGGCCGGGGCCTGCAGGATCATCTGGCGGTCAACTATTTCTACCGCTCGCGCGTGCCGACGCTCAACGATCAGCTGGCGCCGTTCACGGGCAAGATGAGGGCCGCGCTGCGCTACGCGTTCGGCCGTCGCGGCCCGCTCGCCATGAGCGTCAACCAGGCGGGCGCGTTCCTGCGCAGCCGCCCCGCGCTCGCCCGCCCGAATCTGCACATCTACTTCAACCCGGCCAGTTACAGCACCACCACCACCGGCCCGCGCCGGCGGCTGATGAATCCCGATCCCTATCCCGGGTTCCTCATGTCGTTCAACACCTGTCGTCCGACCAGCCGCGGGACTATTCACATCCGCTCGGCCGACCCGCTGGTCGCCCCGGCGATCTCACCGAACTCGATCTCGAGCGCCGAGGACGTGCAGGACGTATTTGACGGCGCGCGCGTCGTGCGCCGCATCGCCACGGCCGCGCCGCTCGCGCAGGTGACCGACAGCGAGCGCCAGCCGGGCGCCGGCATTCAGTCTGACAACGAGGTGCTGGCGGACTTTCGCCAGCGCGCCGGCTCGGTGTTCCATGCGAGCTGCACGTGCGCAATGGGCCCTGCGGGGCGCGGCGCCGTGGTCGACCCGCGGCTGCGGGTGCACGGCGTCACCGGGTTGCGGGTGGTCGATGCATCGGTATTCCCGAACATCACCTCCGGCAACACCAACACGCCGACGCTGATGGTCGCCGAGAAGGCGTCCGACCTCATTCTGCAAGACAGTCGTACGGCGCCGGCGTAACCTGCGGCGGAGCACGCAGGGCGGGAGCACATGAGCGAGCTGCAATCGAGTATCGCATCGGGGAGGCCGGAGCTGGCACTGGCCCCGGTGCAGTCGGCGTCGCTCGCCGAGCGCTGGTACGTGCTCATCATGATGTGTCTCGTTTACACCCTGAGCATCGCCGACCGCTACGTCGTGTCGACGGTGCTCGACCCGATCCGTATCGAGCTGCACCTGACCGACTCGGGTGTCGCCTGGCTCACCGGGGTGGCATTCGGGCTCTTCTACGTCATCCTGGGCTTTCCGCTGTCGTGGCTGATCGACCGTAAGAGCCGCCGTAACATCATCGCCCTCTGCCTGGTGCTGTGGTCGGTCATGACCGCGGTGTGCGGGCTCGCGCGCAGCTCGCTCGAGTTCTTCCTCGCCCGGGTCGGGGTGACGATCGGTGAAGCCGGCGGCACGCCCGGCGCCAATTCGCTGCTCTCCGATTATTTCCCCGCGAACCGGCGCGCCATGGCGCTCACCGTGTTCGCGCTCGGCGCACCGATCGGCGCCTGGGTGGGCTACAACGTGGCCGGCGCGATCGCCGACCACTACGGCTGGCGCATGGTGTTCTATGCCCTCGGCATCCCGGGCGTGCTGGCCGGCGCCGCGGTGTGGCTCACCGTGCGCGAGCCCCAGCGCGGCTGTCTCGACAGGGGCGATGACGGCGCGGCGCCGTCGATCGCCGCCACGCTGCGGTTCCTGTGGGAGCAGCGCTCGGCGGTGCACGTCATGATGGGCACGGCGGTGTGCGCGCTGTGGGGCTGGGGGCTCATGTTCTGGACACCGACGTTCCTGCAACGCACGTATCACATGAGCGTCGGCGAGGCCGGCGCGGTGACGCAGAACATGCATCTCTGGGGCGGAGGTCTCGCGACCCTCGCCACCGGCTGGCTCATGGCCCGCAGCACCATGACCGACGCGCGCCGCATCGTGTGGCTGCTCGCCGGCGGTATCGGCATCGCGACGGTCGCCTCCGGGGTCGTGTACTACACCCACGACCTGGCGCTGGCCAAGGCGATGTTGTGGATTTTTATCCCCGCGATCTACTTCTACATCGGCCCGGGCTTCGGCCTGCTCAACAACCTCGCGCAGTGCCGCATGCGGGCGATGTTCTGCGCGATGGTGCTGTTCCTGGCGAACCTCGGAAATCTGGTGATCACGCCGCCCGTTGTCGGGTTCCTGAGCGACTGGTTCGCTTCGCACAATCTCTCGAACGCCGAATCACTGCGGCTGGCGATGCTGTGCGTGGTGCCGACGGGACTGTGGGCCACGGCGCACCTGCTACTCGCCGCACGCGACATTCTCAAGGACCAGGAGCGGGCGCGGGGTTATCCGTGAGCAACCGGCGAGGGTGTTGCGGGCACTGCGCTCGATGACTTAGGGCGCGGCGGCACCTTTTGCGCCCTGCTCGTCGGGGACCAGCACCTGGGCGCGCAGCTGCGTTCCCCCGATCGTGAGCTGGTAGGGGATGCAGGTCGACTGGTAGAACACATCGCGCGTCGCAAAGAGCGGCAGGACGCTCTGCTTGACCTGCTCGATGAGCTCGCAGTCGCCGGCCTCCTTGACCAGATCCTTCGAGGCCGTGAGGTTCACCATCTTCCAGTGCGCGGCCACCGTCGGCGCATCCGCCGTGCCGGTCTGCCCCGCAGCGGGCACGAGCACATACATCTTGACCCTGACGTTGGGGAAACGGTCCGGCCGCCCGAGCGGAGCTGCGCACGGCCCCAGCCGCACATCGAGGTCAGCCGCTCGCGCGCCAAGCATGAGCAGAACCTTCTGCATGCGCGCCTGCAAGCCGTCGCAGGAGTAATGGGCCGTGAAGCCGAGGAAGGTGAAGTTCAGCTCCCTGGGAGCCCACACCGCCTCGACGGGTTGCTCGGCCACGCCGCTGCCCGCCTGCGGTTCGGCAGGCACCGCAGCGCTCAGGAACACAAACGCCGCCGCCGTCGCCACTCGGACGGGAACGGCTGAGAACACGGGTCGCATGGTGCCTCCGAGACGCTCGCACGAGGATCGTGCGTTCCTGGTGCGGGGCGCTGCAATGATACTAGCAGAGCAGCCGGTACGGCGTTGGCGTAGGCTCGCGCCGGACAGCTGACCCGAAGAACTCAACGCCTCCGGCTGTGAACCGTTGACCCGCAGGACCAGACGCGAGGGAGCACGATCATGCCCAGCAGACTCATCCCGACCATCGCGGTTTTGACCTTCGTCGCTCTCGGGGCCGCGTCGGCCGGGGCGCAGCAGTCCGCGGCGCCCAATCCGCTCGATGTCGTTCCCGAGAAGATGCCGTTCGACCTTCCGTACGGACCGCCCATTGCCCTGGCCCGCGCCAACGATGCCATAGCGGCAGCCGTTGGCGAAGCCAGGAAGCACGACTGGAAGCTCAACGTGGCGGTGGTCGACTCCGGCGGCAATCTGGTTGCCTTCCAGCGCATGGACGGTGCGCAGCTCGCCTCGATCCAGATCGCCGAGCACAAGGCCCGCGCTTCGGTCAATTTCCGTCGCGAAACCAAGGTGTGGGAAAACGCGATCCAGGTGAGCGGCTACCAGTACGTCATGACCCTCGACGGGGTGATCGCCTCCCGTGGCGGCATTCCGCTCATCGAGGGCGGCAAGCTCATCGGGGCGATCGGCTGCTCGGGCGGAACCGGCTCCCAGGACGAGGTGGCGTGTCAGGCCGGTGTCGCCGCGCTCAAGAAGCCCTAGCCGCCCGGCACGTGCGCGCTCGCGGTGGCTGAACGCACGGCGGTGCTAAGCCTGCGGCTCGGCGAGTAGCTGCACCCAGTAGAGCCCGCGTTTCTCGGCGTGCCCGGTGGCAAAGGCGATGCCCATCTCGACGAAGCGCGGGTCCATGATGTTCTGGCAGTGGCCCGGGCTGTCGAGCCAGCCGCGCACCGCTTCGTCCACCGACTCGGGACCGTAGGCGATGTTCTCGCCCACGAGCTTTTCGTGGTAACCGACTGCGCGGACCCGGTCCGCCGGTGTCTGGCCGGTGAGATCCGTGTGCTCGAAGTAACTGTGCTGCGCCATGTCGGCCGCGTGTCCCAGGGCCACTCCCGCCAGGGTGCCCGAGAGCGCCAGCGGCGGCGCAGGTGCGAACTGCCGCGCGCCGCAGCGCGCGCCGCGCGCGCGTGCATCATTGACGAGCTGCAGTGCGCGGCTGGCGAGCTGTGGTGCCGGCGGCAGCGACTCGGGTCGGCGCAGCGGTTGCGGGAGCTGCTGGCCCGGCGTCGGCTGTGGGATCACGGCGGATGCGCCCCGCTCGCGCACCGGCGTGTCGGGTACATAGGAAGTCGCGACTACCAGCCATACATCGAGGCCGTGCTGATAGACACCGACAGCGTGTACCTCCCGGTCCATCAGCGTGCTGCAGCCCGAGCGCCTGAGTCGTTGTACGACCGCGGACTCCGGCCCGCTGACATGCACGCCGCCCAGCTCCGCGCGGTAGCCGCTGCGCTCGGCGGCCTGCCCCAGCGAGCGGCCGCCCGCCCAGAGCGCGGCTATCCGGTCGAGAGATGCGGCGCGAGCGACCGGAGGAGCAGCAGGCAGGATGCCGCCGCAGCCACCCGTGCGCAGCATCTCCACCATCGACAGCGGATCGGCGTCGATCGCCGGCGCCGCAGCGAGTGCGACAAGGAGAATCCACGATCCCCGCAGCAGGCGGCGGGTTATGCGCTTCATCGCACGCTCCTGTATCTGGTGCGCGCCAGCCTAGCGAAACCAACGCGCCGGCGCTGCCGGGGATGACCAGTCGCGGCGGAACCCGATCACAGATTTCGCGCTCGCCGCGCTACTTTGCGGGGGGTGTATAGAAGAGCATCACCCGCAGCTGGCTCTGGCGGCCGGTATTGGTCTGCGTGACCACCGCATAGCGCACCCGGAACATCACCCCCTGAAGCGATGGGGAGGGAGGCGACCACTCAAGGTTCCCGTCGTACTCGTTCTGGGTCAGGGGCGTGGGCGGCTCGGAGGTCGAGCCGCGCACCCACAGGCCGTAGACACTGACGCCGGGAATCTGCCTGACGTCGCAGGCCGCTCGGAGCATGAAGGCGTTTTGGCCGGCGAGGTTGAAGTTCTGCACCTGCACGCTGGTGTAGCCGGGGTAGCCGGACCAGGGGCTACGCATGCCGGCACCTCGAGCAGTGCCGGTGTAAGCGGCGGTCAGCAGCGCCGGACCGCTCGCGAGCTCGGCTTTCAGGCCGAACTGGTCGGTTGAGAAGTACCCGCCCGGCAGCGCCTCCGTCCCGGTCGAGTGCTGGTTGATGTACTGGGCGAAGAGATTCACCTGGCGTGCCTCAGCGAGCGGGATCACATAGGTGCCCTCGGAGTAGGCGATGTTGATGATATCCTCGCTGTAGTACTCGACCGCGCCGAGCGACCACCCGCTGGTCCGGTAGTTCGCCCCGGCGACGTAGACGCCGCGGTCGACGGAGGCGCCGGCAATCTGCGCCATGTTGACGAAATCCTCCGAGTTGACCTGCTTCTCC
>DASPPI010000036.1:0-6510 GCA_035625615.1 Steroidobacteraceae bacterium
CCGACCACGTTCGGGAGCGGGCATTGTGTCGGTGCGCGGATCGGGCTGCGGAACCCGGTCCGGCACTGGGACGCGAGTGTCTGGGTCACCAACCTCACTGATACGCGCCCGCTCACCTACGCATTCGCCGGCAGCGAGGGCCAGCAGGTCTCCTTCTATCAGAAGCCGCGCTCGGTAGGCGTCAACCTTACCTACACCTTCTGAAGACGGGTTGCGGGCTCAGGCGGCGCGTCCGCGTGTATACGACCAAGGTCCGATGGCGGGGGCGCAGGACCCGGGTCAGACTCCACCGCGCTCTGAGATCGGCCCTTTATCAAAGGAAAACAGACATGACATTGACCACCCTGAAACGGCGGCTGCCGATCCTGATCCTGGCCGCCATGACCGGGTACACCTCGGCCCAGCAGCCCGCACCGCCCGCGGTCACCAGTCAACTGACGCAGGTGCAGGCCACCATACAGTCGATCTACCCGGCCAAGCGCGCGGTAACGCTGGTGGGGCCGCAGGGAGCCGTGACGATCTTCGTGGGTCCGGAGGTGAAGAATTTCGACCAGCTCCACGTGGGCGACAAGGTGAACATGAGCATCTATCAGGGCGTCGCGGCGCAGATCGCCAAGGGCGATATGAAGGTGAGCGATCCGGCTGCCGCCACCTTCGCGTATCACAACCCGGCCGGCAGCAAGCCCGGAGGCGGGATTGGCGCCTCGGTCACCGTGACGGTCACGATCAAGGCCGTGGATACGGCCGCCAACACCGTGTCTTTCCAGGAGTCCGACGGATCGACGCACATCATCGCGGTCAAGTCACCCAACATGCGCGAGTTCATCCGTACGCTCAAGCCCGGCGACTCGGTGAACGTCACCTACACCGACTCGGTCGCCATCAGCGTGGTGCCGGCCTCCTAAGCTGCCCGAAGGCGGGCGGCGCCGACCAGGGGCGGCGCCGGGAGCGGCGCTGCCGCGCCGCATTGCCCATCCGCCGCACCGGGCGCATCCTCACAGCCGAAGGCGTCGGCGCGAGGGGAGGCACATGGCGAACGCGGAACCCGGGCGGGCCCGGCACGGCGATGATCATGACCGTCATCACCAGGCGACTCCGTCGGACCCCGCCCTGCGCGTCAAGTCGCTCGAGTCGCTCCTCATCGAGAAGGGACTGGTGGACGCGGCCGCCCTCGACGTCCTTATCGATGCCTACGAGCACCGCATCGGCCCGCGCAACGGTGCCCGGGTCGTCGCCCGCGCCTGGGTCGACCCTGCCTACCGGCAACGCCTGCTGACCGATGCCGATGTGGCCATTGCCGAGCTCGGCTACAGCGGCATGCAGGGCGAGCACATGGTGGTCGTGGAGAACAGCGCCCGGGTGCACAACCTCGTGGTCTGTACCCTGTGCTCCTGCTATCCCTGGCCGGTCCTGGGGCTCCCCCCGGTCTGGTACAAGTCCGCGCCCTATCGGTCACGGGCCGTGATCGATCCGCGCGGAGTTCTGCGCGAATTCGGGCTGGAGCTGCCGCAGGACGTCGAAGTGCGCGTCTGGGACAGCACGGCGGAGATCCGTTATCTCGTGCTGCCCGAGCGGCCGAAGGGGACCGAGGGGCTGAGCGAAGAGGCACTCGCCGCGCGCGTCACACGCGATGCGATGATCGGGGTCACCCGGGTCGCATAGTCGTCACGAGGGAGACCATCAATGAACGGCGTACATGACATGGGCGGCATGCAGGACATGGGCCCGATTCAGTACGAGGAGAACGAGCCGGTCTTTCATGAGCGCTGGGAAGCGCGGGCCTATGCAGTGGTTCGCGCCATGGGCGCCTGGCGCAAGTGGAGCATCGACGCCGCGCGCTATCAGCGCGAGCTCATTCCGCCGGCCGAGTACCTGCGCATGAGCTACTACGAGCGCTGGCTCGCCGCACTCATCGACCTGATGATCAAGACGAACCTGGTGACCCGGGCGGAGATCGATTCCGGCAACCTGGCACCGGGAGCGCCAAAGTCGGTCCCGCCGCTCACCGCCGACCAGGTGTTGCCCGCGATCGCCCGCGGCGCGCCGGCGAACCGCGACGTGCCGGCCGTCGCGCACTTCACCGCCGGCCAGCAGGTGCGCGCGCGCAATATGAATCCCGTCACCCACACGCGCCTGCCGCGCTATGCCCGCGGGAAATACGGCACCGTCGTGCGTGACTACGGCGTGTTCGTGTTTCCCGATACGAACGCCTCCGGCCTCGGCGAGCGTCCGCAGCACCTGTACTCGGTGCGCTTCGCGGCGCGCGAGCTGTGGGGTCCTGAGGCCGCCGCGCACGATAGTGTCTACCTCGATCTCTGGGACGCTTACCTTGAGCCGGCCTGAAGCAAGCCGGCGCCGCGAGCTTCTGGCCGCGTTGCCGCGCCTGCCGCGTGAAGGTGACGAGCCGGTGTTCGCCGAGCCGTGGCAGGCGCAGGCGTTTGCACTCGCCGTCAAACTGTCGGAGCTCGGATACTTCACCTGGAAGGAGTGGACGGAAACGCTCGCCGCGGAGCTCAGATCAGCAGCCGAGCGCGGCGAGCCGGATGACGGATCGAAGTACTACCACCACTGGCTCGCGGCACTCGAGCGTCTGGTGATCGCCAAGCGGCTCACCGATCGGGACGCACTGCTCGCGCGCAAGGAAGCCTGGGCCGACGCCTACCGGCATACCCCACACGGCAAGCCCGTAGTTCTCGGCAATGCCCCGCAGGCGTGATATCGGGTGCCGTCGCGGCTGTGCTCGGCGCTAACCCCGGTCCGTGATCCGCGTGTACGATCGCGCGAGTAGGACAGGGCTTCGGAGCGGCCGTGCAGCAGACTCGAGGTAGCGTGCGGGAGGAGGCGCAGCGCAGCCGGGAGGCACACCCGCCGGTGAGCGCGACGCCTGCGCCGCCGGCCGTGCCGGCAACCGCGGCACTCTCGGCACCGGTGCGGCGACTGGCGGAGCTGCTGGTCGGGCGGCGCGGGCGGTACGCCGAGGCCTTCGAGAATCTCATCGTTGCGCTGATCGTGCTGAGCATCGCCTCCATCGGCGTGGAGGCGATTCCGGGGCTCCCCGGCTGGGCCGCCCGCGCGCTGCGCATCGAGGAGATCGTCGTCGTCGCGGTGTTCTCGTTCGAGTACCTGCTGCGCATCGTCGCAGCGCCTCACAAGCTGGGATTCATCTTCAGCTTCCAGGGGGTCGTCGACCTGCTGGCGATCGCTCCGTTCTACCTGCTGGGATTCGACGCCCGGTGGCTGCGGGCGTTACGGCTGCTGCGACTGCTGCGAATCCTGAAGCTGCAGACGCACTTTCTCGAAGCCACCGTCGCCACCCGCACCCGCGAGCTCGCCGACAAGAACGCCGCGCTCGAGCAGGCGCAGGCGCAGATCAAAGCCGAGCTCGACGTCGCGCGGGCGCTGCAGCTGGCGATCCTGCCGGCGACCTTTCCGGCCAGGGCGGGCTGCGACGGCGCAGCGCGCATGCTTCCCGCCACCACCATGTGCGGGGACTTCTACGATTTCATCGAGCTGTCGGATGGGCGGATCGGGCTCGTGATGGCGGACGTTTCCGGCCACGGCGTTCCGGCGGCATTCTTCATGGCCGTGGCGCGCACCAACCTGCGGGATTTCGCGGCGCAATACCCCGATCCCGGCAGCTGTCTGGCGCACACCAACCGGGCGCTGTGCGCGCAGAATCCCATGGACCTCTTCGTCACGGTGTTCTACGGCGTGTTCGATGCGACGACCGGAATGCTGCGCTATGCAAGCGGCGGTCACAACCCGCAGTACCTGCGACGCGCCGACGCCTCGGTCGAGAGCCTCGATGCAGCCGGCGGAGTGGTGCTCGGAGTCATGCCGGACGTCGAGTTCACCGATCACGCGGTGCAGCTGCGTCCCGGCGACCGCCTGGTCATGTACACCGACGGCGTGACCGAGGCCTGCAACGCTGCTCACGAGGCCTACGGCGAGGCGCGCCTGATCGCGGAGCTTCGGGCGCACGGCGACAGCGCGGCCGCCGCGCTCGTCAAGCGCATCAGCGACAGCGTCACGAGCTTCGCCGCCGGCGCCGCGCAATCCGATGACATCACACTCGCGGTGCTCGCCTGGGGTGTGCGGTGAAGGTGCGGGTCGAGACGCTCGAGCTCACCACGCTGGTGATTCCCGAGGGACGGCTCGATTTCAGCGCCGCCGGCCATTTTCAGCAGCACGTCGAGCAGGCACTCGACGGTGCCGGCACCGCGCCCACGGCGCTGATCATCGATTGCGCTGCGCTCGAGTACGTCTCGAGCGCGGGCCTGCGCGTGTTCCTTCTGGCCGCACGCGCCTCGCAGCGCGCCGGTATCTCGTTCGCGCTCACCGCGCTGCAGCCCGCCGTGCGCGAGGTGTTGGAGCTGAGCGGCTTCAGCCGCATGATCCCGTTGCACGCCGACCGTGCCGCCGCGCTGGCGCACGCGCGTTCGGGGCCCACGTATAAGGAGCGGCACGCCGCCGTGACGAACGAAGCGGCCGAGCTGCCGGTGCTGGCGCGGTTCCTGCAGGAATTCTGGTCGGCTGCGAAGCTGCCCGCTCCAGCGGCGCTGCCGTTCGAGCTCGCGCTCGAGGAAGCGTTCATGAACATCGCCATGCACGGCGCGCCGGCGGGCAGCGCCCGGGTCGAGGTGCAGCTGGTGCTCGCCGGCCCCCGCGTCACGCTCACGATCGAGGACGACGGGCCTCCGTTCGATCCGCTCTCTCTGCCGGCGCCGGACATCACTGCGGGGCTCGAGGCGCGTCGGGTCGGCGGGCAGGGCGTGCACCTGATGCGGCAGATGATGGAGGACGTCAGCTATCAGCGTGTCGGCGCACGAAACCAACTGAAGATGAGCCGGCAGATCGACCGCTAGCGGTGCCTGCCACGGGCCACACCGGGCCTGCAGGTGCAAGGCCCGCCAAATTCGCGTAGCTTGCGTTCTCCGGGGGCTGCCTGATCGGCGCGCATATAACAATGAACCGATGTTCCAGATCCACCTAGGACCGGCGGGCGAGGTCGTCATGGCGGGGCGGCTCGACGCCAACCAGTGCGAGGCGGCGCTCGAGTTCCTGAACGGGCTGCCCGAGCCGCGGGTTATCGACCTCGCCGGCCTCGAATACATCGCCAGCGCGGGGCTGCGGGTGCTGCTGGTGACGCAGAAGCGGGTTCGGGGATCGGGCTCGGGCATCGTGCTGGTCAACGTCCGGGCGACGATCCACGACATATTTCGTTACACCGGCTTTGACCGGATCATCGAGATGACCCGGGCGACCGACTAATGATCTGCGCCACCGCGCACTCCGGATCAACCTTTTGTGTGCTGAGCGGTAATTGTGAATGGGCAGGACGACAGGACGCTGGTGCGACGCTGTCGGGAGGGAGATCGTGCGGCTTTCGGGGAGCTCGTCGTGCGGTACCAGAAGCCGGTGTACAACGCCGCGCTGCGACTGCTGCACCAGCCGGAGGATGCCCGGGACGTCGCTCAGACCGCGTTTCTGAAGGCGTTCGAGCACCTGGCCGACTATGACCCGAGGTTCAAGTTCTACAGCTGGATTTATCGGATCGCGATCAACGAAGCCCTCAACGCCCTTTCCGCGAGGAAGGCCCTCGGGGAAGTGAGCGGCGAGGAGGCGGACGAGGCACCGGGACCTGAGCAACGCGTCGCAGGCGAGCAGCTGAACCGGGCGATCGAGGATGCATTGATGCGGATCAAACCTGAGCTTCGCGCCGTGATCGTACTGAGGCACTTCATGCATCTGAGCTATCAGGACATGGGAGAGATCCTGCAGGTGCCCGAAAAGACCGTGAAGTCGCGCCTCCACAGCGCCCGCCAGCTGCTGCGCGAGCGCCTGCTGCACAACGGGACGCTTTGACGTGACTGATCCCCGGCAACTGGCGCTCATTCATGCCGAGATCGACGGCGAGCTCGACAGCGAGCAGCGCGCCGAGCTCGCGCGCGTTTTGCTCGCTGATCCGGACACACGAACGCTGCGCGACCAGCTGCAGCGCCTGAGCAAGGCGCTCGAAGCGTTCGATGAGGCAGAACCACCGGCGGGCTTCCGGGACGGCGTTCTTGCTGCATTGCCGCAACTGTCGCCCCGGAAGCGCTGGTCGTCGGCACCCCGCTGGCGCTATGCGGCCATGATCGCCGGTGTCTGCGTCGCGGGGGTGCTGGTGTACGAAAGCGTCAGGGGGCCGGGACCTGCTGCGACCGATCTCGCCGGTACTATGGCAGCGCCCGGCACGCCGACGGTCCTCGATACCGTGTCCCTGGCCAACGGCCCGGTTTCCGGGCATATCAGTCTGTACCGCGACCGCGCCGGGCTGGGCCTCGAGTTGGACGTCCGGGCGGGCAGCCCGGTGGGCGTGCGCATCGCCGGCGATGGGCATACTCTGGAGCTTAACGGCCTGGGAAATCCGGACAGGGCCGGGGGGGCGCCGACGAAGGTGGCGTTGCCGGGCTTGCGAAGCGGTGAAACCGTGGAGCTGACGTTTCTGATGGACGGCCGTCAGGTCGG
>DASPPI010000037.1:0-15009 GCA_035625615.1 Steroidobacteraceae bacterium
GGGCACCTGCAGAAAACCCTCGGGCGGCGAGCTGACAGCGAAGCCTCTTACAAAGCGGCGCTGCAGGTCGATCCGGGCCGTGCCGAGGCCTACTGGAGCCTCGCCGATCTCAAGAACTACACCTTCAGCGACGAAGAGATCACCGCCATGCAGCGGCTGCTCACGAGCGACAGGCGCGAGCTCACCAATGAGGCGCAGCTGCATTTTGCGCTCGGCCGGGCTTTCGAGCAGCGCGAGGAGTACCCGCAGGCCTTCGTGCACTACGATGTGGGGAACGCGCTGCGGCGCCGGAACGCGCCGTTCGACAGCGCAATGTTCGAGCGCCGCTGTGCACGCATCCGAGGGTTCTTCGACGCCGCCTTCTTCGCGGCGCGCCGCGGCAGCGGCGACCCGAGCCCCGCGCCCATCTTCATCGTCGGCCTGCCGCGCTCGGGCTCGACGCTGCTCGAGCAGATTCTCGCCAGCCACCCGCAGGTGGAAGGCACCATGGAGCTGCAGAATATCGTGATCACCGTGGGACAGTTCGAAGACATGGACCCGGCGCGCAATGGCTACCCGGACACCGTCGCGCAGGCCTCGCTGGCGCAGCTCAGCGCGCTCGGCCGCCGCTACCTCGAGGAGACCGCGCTACTGCGCACTGGCCGCGAGCACTTCACCGACAAGCTGCCCAATAACTTCAGTCACATCGGACTGATCCACGCCATCCTCCCCAACGCCACCATCATCGACGCGCGCCGCCACCCGATGGACGCGTGCTTCAGCACCTTCAAGCAGCACTTTGCCGAGGGGCAGACCTTCAGCTACGACCTTACGGACCTCGGCCGCTATTACCGCTGCTACCTGTCTCTCATGGATCACTGGGACGCCGTGCTGCCGGGCAAGGTCCTGCACGTTCAGTACGAAGACGTGGTGCGCGATCCGGAGGCGAACATCCGCCGCCTGCTGGCGCACTGCGGTCTGCCGTTCGAGCCGGCCTGCCTGCGCTTCCACGAGACCCGCCGCTCGGTGCGCACCGCGAGCGCCGAGCAGGTGCGCCAGCCGCTCTACACCTCCGGCGTCGGGTATTGGCGGCATTTCGAGCGCGAGCTCGAGCCGCTGCGTCAGGCGCTCGGCGATTGCCTCGAACGCTTCGAGGACTTGCCGCTCCGTTCGTCCGCAGAGCGTTGACGGGCGCGGTCGGCTCAAAGGATGATCATCGAACAAGACGCGCACATAAGTACGAATATCGAACGGCGGGGGATCAAGACATGAAGGGGAGGCGAATGTGTGCAGCTTCGAGCGTGCCGGCGACGGATTGGCGACACGGCACATCACGAGCATTCCCGGGCAGACGCTCGAGCATTGGCCTTGCGGTCGCCGCGGCGCTGGCGGGCGCTGCGCTTCCTCAGGGTCCGGTCCTGGCGGATGCGGCGCCGGCCGTAGCGGCCGGTCCGGCGGGCTCGCCCGGCGGCGGCCTTGCCGAGGTCACCGTTACGGCGCGCAAGGTCGAGGAGAACCTGCAGGAGGTTCCCATCAGCATCGACGTCTTCACCGAGAAGGACATGAAGAATCTCGGGATCGCCAACATGGACGACTACCTGCAGAAGGTGCCCTCGATCTCCTACATCAGCACCGGTCCCGGCACTCAGCTGTTCGTCATGCGCGGGGTGTCCGACGGCAGCAACCCCAACTACGCCAATACCGCTTCGACCGCCTTCATGGTCGATGACATGTCGATGAACGATTCCGGCGCACAGCCGGATCTGCACCTCTACGACATCCAGAGCATCCAGGTCCTCAACGGCCCGCAGGGCACCACCTTCGGCGCCGGGGCGATGTCCGGCGCGATTATTTACATTACCAACAAGCCGGATGTGAACGCCTTCAGCGCCGGTGCCGACGCGGACGCTGGCAAGATCCAGGGAGCCCAGTGGAACCAGACCTATGAAGGGTTCGTCAACATTCCGCTCATCGAGGGGAAGCTCGGCTTCCGCGCCTCGGGCTTCAGCGTCTCCAACGGCGGCTTCATCAACAACGAGCTCACGACGCGCACCTGGGTCAACACGGCGGTCTCCAACAACGCCGACTGGGCGCGCAACGACTACAACCGCCAGAATATCAAAGGCGGCCGCCTGGCGTTCAAATGGGTGCCCACCGACGGCTGGGACGCGCTGCTCACTTATGGCTTCCAGCGCCAGCAGACCTGGGGCGCGTGGGACGAGGATCCGACGCTCCCACCACGCACGGTGTCACGCTTCGGTCCCGAGTCGAATCTGTTCGAGACCAACATGGTCGACTTCCACGTCGACGGTGACGTCGGCATCGGTGACCTGGTGTTCGCCAGCACCTACTGGAACCAGGAACGCAAGCAGCAGGACGAATACTCCCAATACGAGCAGAATTTCAATGTTGGCGCCCCCACGGGGGGCTTCCCGGGTACCGCGGAAGGCTTTTATTGCCAGAACGACCCCTATTACGGAACCGCTTACAAAGGCTGTAACCCGGCGCTGCAATATTACACATACAACATCAACCCGGAACGCTGGTCGAATGAGTTGCGGCTGTCATCCAAGCCGGGCGGGCGTCTCCACTGGCTCGGAGGCCTTTACTGGCAAAACACCATCGACAGCAACTTCAATAACACTTATTACAGCCCGGGACTGGTCTACAGCGGCGCGGCGTTCCAATCCTACTTTACGTACTATCACGTAACCCACGGCACACTCCCGCCTAACGTCTGGTACACGTATACGGAGAGCAGCTGGGACTTGCAGACCAGCGAGTTCGCCAACATCAGTTTCGATGTCACGGACCAGCTCAACGTGGAAGCGGGGGTGGTGCACTTTCACGACAAAGCGAGTTACGCAACGCCAATTCTGGCTTTCGCCTACTATGCTCAGAACCAGCCGAGCGGCTATGAGACCAGCTCGCACAAGTGGGACGGCAAAGCCGGTATCAGCTACAAAATCACGAATCACGACATGGTGTACGCGGACTGGGCGCAGGGCTTCCGCCCGGGCGGCGCCAACACCGGCGATACGCAAGCGTGCTACGCCGCCGGAGTGCCCCAAACCTACTCCCCCGATACCCTCAACAACTATGAGCTCGGGTGGAAGACAACCAGCCTCGGCGGCCGGCTGCTGTGGAACGGCGCGGGCTACTACATGGACTGGAAGTCGCTGCAGGCGCTCATCTACAACGCGCTGGTCTGCGCGCCCTCGAGCTACAACATCAATGTCGGTGAGGCGCGCATCTATGGTGGGGAGTCGAACGTCGACTACCACATCAACGACAACTGGGAGTTGCAGGCGTCAGTCAACTACACCGACGCCCGGGTCACCAGCGCCGCCACCCCCGCCTACGATGCCTACGTCAACGAACGTCTGCCGTTCGCGCCCTATTTCAGCTGGAGCTGGAATACGCGCTATGAGATGCCGTTCAGTCAGAACCTGCGCGGCTACCTGCAGTTCGACATGGCCCACAAGGGCGACATGTATAACGGCCTCAATCCCGACGACCCGAACACCGGGCTGGCGCGCATCCTGCAGCCGGCGTACACCCTGATGAACCTGCGCTTAGGTGTCAGCCCCGCCACCAGCGAGCGCTGGTTCGCCGAGTTCTATATCACCAATCTCGCCGACAAGAACGCCATCATCTACAGCAACACCGGCAACTTCGACCTGCGGCTGACCACCAACGAGCCGCGCGTGTATGGCGCGCGGGTGAGCTATCGTTGGGGCAAGGGGTCCTGAAGGTCTCGCGGGGCCCGCGCACCCGACTCGCCGTGAGCGCCGCACAACCGGACCCTGCGACGCTTCCCGCTCATGCGCGCGCCGTGGTGGTCGGCGGCGGCGTGATCGGTACCTCGGTCGCCTACCATCTCGCGCACATGGGCTGGCAGGACATCGTGCTGCTCGAGCGCGACCGGCTCACCTCGGGGACGACCTGGCACGCCGCCGGCCTCATGGTCACCTTCGGCTCGACCTCCGAGACCTCGACCGAGATGCGCAAGTACTCGCAGGCGCTCTACCGGCGGCTCGAGGCCGAGACCGGCCAGTCGACCGGCTTTTCCCCGATCGGCTTCATCGAAGTCGCCGCCGACAAGGATCGGCTCGAGGAATACCGCCGGGTCGCCGCCTTCAACCGTTACTGCGGCGTCGACGTGCACGAGCTCTCGCCGCGTGAGGTGAAGGAGCTCTTCCCGCTCGCCCGGGTGGACGACATCGAGGCCGGCTTCTACGTAAAGGAAGACGGCCGCGTGAATCCGGTCGACGTCACCATGGCGCTCGCCAAAGGCGCGCGCCAGCGCGGGGTGCGGGTCATCGAAGGTGTGGCGGCGACCGGGGTGCTCCAGCAGCGCGGGCGCGTCACGGGCGTGCGCACCGCCCGCGGCGATATCGGGACGGACATTCTGGTCAACTGCACCGGCATGTGGGCACGCGAGTTCGGCGCGCTCGCCGGCGTCACCATCGCCAACCAGGCCGCCGAGCACTACTACCTGATCACCGAGCCGATCCGGAACCTGCCGCCCAACATGCCGGTGCTCGAGGACCCGGCCGCCTACGGCTACTACCGCGAGGAGGGCGGGGGACTCATGGTGGGCCTCTTCGAGCCGGTGTGCGCGCCGTGGCGGGTGGAGGGGATCCCGGCGGATCTCTCGTTCGCCGAGCTGCCGCCGGACTGGGAGCGCCTGACACCTTTTTTGGAGCGCGCCATGTCGCGCGTGCCAATCACGGCCCAGGTCGGCATGAAGAAGCTCTTTTGCGGGCCCGAGAGCTTCACGCCCGACCTGCGACCTATCGTCGGCGAGGCCCCGGAGCTCGGCGGCTACTTCGTCGCGGCGGGCCTCAATTCCATCGGCGTGCTGACCGGCGGGGGACTGGGTCGCGTGCTCGCCCACTGGATCGTGAACGGAACTCCCGACGTTGACGTCACCGGCTTCAACATCGACCGCCTGCACCCGACCCAGGCGAATCCCGAGTACCGTCGCCAGCGCACCGTCGAATCGCTCGGCATGGTGTACAAGTGCCATTACCCGGCGATGTCGCTCACCACCGCGCGCGGCGTGCGCAAGTCGCCGTTCCACGATCGCCTCGCCACCGCTGGGGCTTACTTCAAGGAAGTGAGCGGCTGGGAAAGCCCCGACTGGTACGGCGCGCCCGGGACGAGTCCCGACCCAGGGCCGCTCACCTGGGGCCGCCCGAGCTGGTTCGGCGAATGGCGGCGGGAGCACCAGGCGGCGCGCCAAAGCGTGATCGTCATGGACATGTCCTTCATGGGCAAGTTCCTAGTGCAGGGGAGCGATGCCGGCCGCTGTCTCAACCTCATCTCCGGCAACCAGGTCGACGGCGCCCCAGGAACGATCACCTACACGCAGTGGCTGAACGAGGCCGGGACGCTCGAAGCCGATCTCACGGTGACCAAGCTCGGCGAGGAGCGCTTCCTCGTGGTGGTCACCGACACCATGGTGCGCCACGCTGAGACCTGGATGAAGCGGCATTTTCCCGACGGCGCGCACTCCTTCATCACCGATGTGACCTCCGCTTACGGCCAGCTCAACGTGCAGGGCCCGAACTCACGAGCGCTGCTGCAGAAGCTGACCAACACGGATCTGTCGAACGAGGCGTTCCCGTTCCGCACGGCGCGCGAGATCGACATCGGCTTCGCGCGTGCGCTCTGCATTCGCATCACCTATCTCGGCGAGCTCGGCTACGAGCTGTATATTCCCGCCGAGCAGGCCACCCACGTCTACGACCGCATCGTCGAGGCCGGACGGGAGTTGGGCCTCGCGCACGCGGGACTCAAGGCGCTCGGGAGCCTGCGCATGGAGAAGGGCTACCGGGACTACGGGCACGACATCGACAACACCGACGTACCGTACGAGGTCGGTCTCGGGTTTGCCCTCGACCTCGGGAAACCCGGTGGCTTCATCGGCAAGGAGGCCGTGCTCGCTCAGAAAGCGAAGGGTCCGCTTACCCGCCGCCTCGTCCAGGTGCTGCTCAAGGATCCCGAGCCGCTCATGTATCACGCCGAGGTCGTGCGCCGCGACGGCGTGCCGGTCGGCTACGTACGCGCCGCCTCCTACGGTCATACGCTCGGCGGCGCCGTGGGCCTGGCGATGATCGAGCCGAAGGTGCCGGTCGATGCGGCCTATCTCGGCAGCGGAAAGTGGCAAGTCGATGTTGCCGGCAAGCTCTACCCGGCCATCGTCTCCGCCGAGCCCCTCTATGACCCGCAGATGAAGCGCATCCGCGCCTGAAGGACCGAGCGCATCCGGTCTGCGGGAGGAGCGCGCGATGCGCCAGCTTGCCTAACGGGCGGGGGGCCCGGCGCTTTCCAGGCCCGCACGGCGTGCAGCGATCTGCGCGAGCGCTGCCCAGTCGTGGTCGGCCTTGCCGGCTGCGACCGCTTCCAGGAAGTGATCCCGCAGCACGCTGGCGAACGGCATCGGCACGTGCGCGGCGTCCGCAGCCTCCAGTGCCAGACGAACGTCCTTCAGACCCAGCGTGAGCTTGAATGCCGCGGGCTGGTAGCGCTGCTCGGCGATGATGCGGCCGTAGGTCTGGTACACCGGTGCTGCAAACAGCGTGCTGCCGAGTATCTTCAGGAACTCGCCAGCCGCAATGCCGTGCGCCTGCGCGAGCGCCGCGGCTTCCCCCATCGTCTCGATGGCGCTCGCGATCATGAAGTTGCCCGCGAGCTTGACCGCATTGGCGCGCTCGGGCAGTGCACCGACCGGCCAGGCCCGCTCGCCGATCGCTGACAACAGCGGGCCGATGCGGGTGATTGCCGCCGGCTCTCCGGCAACGACGATGTTGAGCCGGGCAGCCTGGGCGACCTCGGGGCGGCCGAAAACCGGAGCGGCCACATAGGCGATGCCGCGTTCCTGATCGAGCTGCGTGAGTTGCCGGGCGAGCGCCACCGACACGGTGGCGAGGTTCACGTGAATCAGACCGCGTGCCGCACGATCGAGGACGCCGCCGCCGATGAGTACGGTGCGATGCGCTTCGTCGTCGGCCAGCATGGTCATCAGCACCTCGCCGCGCGCCGTGTCGGCAGGTTCCGCTGCAATCCGGGCGCCGAGTGCGGCGAGCCCCTGCGCCGGGCCGCTGGAGCGGTTCCACACGCACAGCTCGTGCCCGGCGCGAATGAGATTGGCCGCGATCGCCCTGCCCATCTGACCGAGACCGATGAATCCTACCTCCATGAATCTGCTCCTTCCGGCCGGGCGCCCGCGCCGTGGTCGCTTAGTCGATCGGCCAGGGCATCGCCTTGGGCAGCGTGACCGCGCCGGTCGTGTCGAGCCGGTGACCCGGTGCTGCGTCGGCGAGGCGCCACCAGGGCTCAATGCGCTGCGGGTGCGCCGGCTCGAGCGGCTCACCCAGCCGTGGCATGAGGAGCTGCGCGCCGGCCTTCGTTCCCGACTCCAACAGGACCTCCGCCGGCTGGTCCCACGGATGCATCCCGAGCGCGAACGTCCCCCAGTGGATCGGCAGAAACGGCGCCCCCCCGAGCAGGGCCAGCGCCTTGAGGGCGTTGTGAGGGCCGAGGTGCATATCGCCCCAGGCCGGGTGGAACGCGCCCACCTCGAGCATCACGAGGTCGAACGGTCCCAGGCGTTCGCGAATCGTCTGGTACTCGGTCGTGAGGCCGGTATCGCCGCTGAAGAACACTGCATGATGCGGCGAACGGATCGCGAACGACGACCACAGGGTGGAATTACGCGTCTTGGGGGTGCGTCCGGAGAAATGCTGTGAAGGGGCCGCCGTCACGGTGAGTCCGGTGTTCGTCAGCGTGTGCGTTTCCCACCAGTCGAGCTCCACGACGTTCTCGGGCGCCACGCCCCAGCTCTCGAGATGCGCACCGACACCGAGCGAGGTCACGAAGTGCGCACCGCGCCGGGCGAGCCGGCGCACGGTCGGGTAGTCGAGGTGGTCGTAGTGGTCATGGGAGACCACCACCAGATCGAGCGGTGGCAGGGCGCGCAGCGGTACCGGCACCGGCTGAAAGCGCTTCGGGCCGATACAGCGCGAGGGCGAAGCACGCGCTCCCCACACCGGATCGGTCAGCACCCGCAGGCCCTCCATCTCGAGCAGCACCGTCGAGTGGCCCAGCCAGGTCGCGCGCAGTCCGCTGGCGGGCGATCGGCTCCAGCCTTCCAGAGGGCTCATCGAGGGTAACGGGCCGGCGGGCACCCGGCGCTCGCCGCCGTGGAGAAACTCGCCGAGCGTCGGCATCCGCGCCTGCAGGTCGCGCAGGCCCGGCAGTATCGGGTGGAGGTTGCGGAAACGCTCACCCACCCATTGGCGCGATGCCGTGATGCGCTCCAGCCGCGCGCCATTCGGTTTTCGGCCCAGAGACTTCATGCGCGAACCTCCACCGCCGCGAGTGTGATGACATCCGGACCTCAGCGTCAATTCGCGCGCATTAATGATGCATAGAGCGTTGATGCAGCCTCGCCATCGATCCGTGTAAGCTAATCGCCGTGCGCCGGAGAGCTCCCGTCCTGCTGCTGCATGCCGTGCTGCTGTTTCAGCTGGCGGTGGGAATGTACTGGCCCGGCGCCGCTGCGGCGGCGATGCCGTTGCCGACGAGCGGCTCGCGCCCCGAGCACTGCCTCGGGCATTCTTCCGCGGCCGCGACGGGCACAGCTCATGCGCTGCGGAGCGCGCCCGCCACCGCCCGCCACGCGGGCGACCACTCGAGCAAGCACGATTGCTGTCGCACGGCGGGCTGCCAGTGCCACGGCACCGCAATGAGCGCTGAGCCCTCCGTCCGGCACGGCATCGCCCTCCCGGCGTGGGTCCTGCCGCCTGTCGAGGCGCCGGTCGCTGACTGGCGCAGTGACGCGTCTCTGCGACCACCGATCCTCTAGCGCCCCACGGGCCGGCTTCGCTGCAGGCCCATCCGCTCGTACGTGTGCCGTTGCCCGGCGTTCGGGCAGCGCGGCTTGGCGCTCGCCTGCCGAGGACTTGGTGATATGCGAACACGGGTTTTTTTTCCTGCCGAGCGACCGGTGACCCGACGGCGCTTCGTTCAGGGCCTCGGCGGGGTGCTCGCCGCGGTCGGTGCACCGCATTCGAGGTGGGCTGCCGCCGGCGGCGCGGGCGCCGCGGGCAGCGCGGGCGCCGCGGAGCTCTCGGGCACGGAGTTCGAGCTGGCGATCGGCACCCGGCCGGTGAATTTCACCGGGATCACCCGTACGGCCACGGTCGTGAACGGACTGCTCCCCGGGCCGGTGTTGCGCTGGCGGGAGGGTGATGCCGTGACGCTGCGCGTCTCGAATCGGCTGTCGGTGCCGAGCTCCATCCATTGGCACGGCATGATCGTGCCCGCCGACATGGACGGTGTGCCGGGACTGAGCTTCGGCGGCATTGCCCCGGGCGCGAGCTACCGCTATCGCTTCAAGGTCAACCAGTCGGGCACCTACTGGTATCACAGCCATTCCCGCTTCCAGGAGCAGACCGGGCTGTACGGCGCGATCGTCATCGCGCCGCGCAACGGCGAGCGCCACCGCACCGAGCGCGATTACACCGTGCTGTTGTCCGACTGGACGGACAGCGACCCCGAGCACGTGTACCGGCTCCTCAAGGTCGATCACGAGTATTTCAACTTCGGCCAACGCACCGTCGGAGACTTTCTCGCCGATGGGCGCCGCCAGGGTTGGCGGCCGACGCTCGGGGAGCGAAGCATGTGGGGACACATGCGCATGGATCCGACCGATCTTGCCGATGTCTCCGGCTACACCTACACGTATCTCATGAACGGGGCCACGCCGGCGGGCAACTGGACCGGCCTGTTCCAGCGCGGCGAGCAGGTGCGCCTGCGCTTCATCAACGGCTCCTCGATGAGCTTCTTCGATGTCCGCATACCGGGCTTGCCCCTCAGGGTGGTCGCGGCGGACGGCCAGGACGTGGAGCCCCTTACGGTGGATGAGTTTCGACTCGGCGCCGCCGAGGTGCTGGACGTGATCGTGGAACCAAGCGCCGACCGGGCGTACACCATCTTCGCCCAATCGATCGATCGCTCCGGATACGCGCGCGGCACGCTCTCGCCGCACCCCGGCCTGGAGGCGGATGTGCCGCGGCTGGACCCCCGGCCGCTCCTCACCATGGTCGACATGGGGACGGGTCCCGCGACGCCGGGTGCAATGCCGGGCATGGAGATGGGGCAGATGAGCGGCATGGCGCATGCCGCTGCGCCGGCCGGCGCACACGTGCCGCATGCGGCCGCTGAGTACGGTCCGACGGTCGACATTCTGGCGGAGCAGCCGCAGGCGCGGCTCGACGATCCCGGCGTCGGTCTGCGAAACAATGGCCGGCGGGTGCTCAACTACGCCGATCTGCACACGCTCGGCGGGCCCATCGACCAGCGCTCGCCCGCCCGTGAGATCGAGCTCAACCTCACGGGCCACATGACGCGCTACATCTGGTCCTTCAACGGGCAGAAGTTCTCGGAAAGCGAGCCGCTGCGGTTCAGCCACGGTGAGCGGCTGCGCATCGTGCTCGTGAACGAGACCATGATGAATCATCCGATTCATCTGCACGGCATGTGGAGCGAGCTGCAGTCGGAGCGCGGTGAGTTCCTGGTTCGCAAGCACACGGTAACGGTGCAGCCGGGCCAGCGCGTGGCGTACGGGGTGACGGCGGATGCACTGGGACGCTGGGCCTACCACTGCCACCTCCTGTATCACATGGAAGCCGGCATGTTCCGCGAGGTGATCGTGGAGCGCGCGCCAGCGGCAGCACGCTCGTGACCGCAACGACGATCGCCGAACCCCTGCGCAGCGGACGGCCGGCGCTCCTGCTGCTCGCCCTCACGGTTTTCGCCGCCGCGCGCGGTTACGCGCAGCAGGCTGAGCAGCCCGCATCTGGCCCGGGCGATACCGCCGGCGCTGCGCAGCATGTTCCGCCGCCGCCTCCGCAGCATCCCATGGCGGAGATATCTTCGGCCGAGATGGTGCGGATGATGCAGATGGATGACACAGCGAGGACCGGCCAGGTGCTGCTCGATCAGCTCGAGTGGCGGCACACCGATGCCGGCAGCGCCGGCGTCTGGGAAGGGGAGGCCTGGTACGGCGGCGATTACGACAAGCTGTGGCTGCGCACCGAGGGCGAGGCCGTGCAGGGGAACACGGACGCGCGCGTCGAGCTGCTGTGGGACCGGCTCATCAGCCGCTGGTGGACTCTGCAGGCGGGGGCGCGCGAGGACTTCGGCAACGGCCCGGCGCGCACCTGGGCCGCGCTCGGTGTCGAGGGTATCGCACCCTACTGGTTTGCTGTCGAGGCAACGGTGTATGTCGGCGGGGCGAGCCGCACGGCTGCGCGGCTGAAAGTCGAGTACGACCTGCTGCTGACACAGCGGTTGATCGTCCAACCCGAAACGGAAGCCAACCTGTACGGCAAGCCGGACCCGGCCCGCGAGCTCGGGTCGGGAGTGTCCGACCTGCAGCTGGCCGTGCGCCTGCGGTATGAGATTCGCCGTCAGTTCGCCCCCTACGCGGGCGTGGTCTGGCAACGGCTGTTTGGCGCCACGGCGGACCAGGCGCTGGCGGCGGGAATCGATCCTTCCCAGGTGCAATGGGTTCTCGGGCTGCGAATCTGGTTCTAGCCGTCGCGGCCGAAGAGCTCTGGTGGCGATAGCGACGATTATTTCTCGGTGCGGGTCGTCTTGCCCGGAGTCAGCCACGGGAAGCGCCGGGCGGCGGCCAGCAGCCGGGACACTTCCGTGTCCTCGACCTGACTGAAGTCGAGATACCACTCTCCCACGGCGCGCAAGAAGGCGGGGATCCACAGCACGACGAGCTCGTTGCACTCGCCGCGCAGCAGCCCGGCCGCTTCCTCCGAGGCGACCGGCACGGCGACCACCAGGGTGCCGGCGCCCGCTTTGCGGGCGGCACGCACGGCCGCCAGCATGGTCGCGCCGGTAGCCAGCCCGTCATCGACCACCACGACGATTCGTTGAGCCAGCTGCAGCGGCGGCTGACCGGCGCGATAGAGCGCCTCGCGCCGTTCGAGCTCGCTGCGCTCGCGCTTCGCCAGTGCCACGAATTCCTCCTCATCGGGCGCAAAGCCACCGCCCAACGGTTGGCGCACGGCGACATCGCCGGTGCCGATCGCACCGACGGCGAGCTCCGGCTGGCCGGGCATGCCGATCTTGCGCACCAGGAGGACGTCGAGCGGCGTCCGCAGCGCGCGCGCCACTTCGAAGGCCACCGGGATCCCGCCGCGCGGCAATCCGAGCACCAGCACCGGCCGCTGCAGGTGCAGCCGCGCTACCGCCGCGCCGAGCTGCACGCCCGCTTCGTAGCGATTGGCAAACGGCAGTGCGACAGTGGTCACGCCTGCAGAGCTCCTTCCTCATCCTGAACCGGGTTCCGGCCCACGCGGCTGGCCCGGTGTTGCTTTCGGCGAAGCGTGCTCTCGTGCCCCGCGGTTTGCCCTAAGGAGTCGTACGTACGTTACTTCGCCGGCGTCACAGCGGGCGCTGTCAGCTGCTGCAGGATCTCGAGCGCGAGCTCCCCTGACTTGACGCCTTCCATGTTGGCGAGGACCACGACGCCCACGCGCGCTGCCGGAGCGATCAGGAAGGCGGTGCTGGTTCCCTGCTGCCCGCCGGTGTGACCGAAGGCGGCAACACCGTCGGCATTTTGGATCTCCCAGCCGAGGCCGTAGCGGTCATCGGCCACGGTGCCGTCGCCGGGCTTCACCTGCTTCCACATGAGCTCGAGCGTCGCGCGGTGAAGCAGCTGGTCCTTCAGGATCGCCACCTCGAAGCGCGCCATATCTTCCGCGGAGGACAGCCAGCCGCCGCCGGGGAGCTTGTAGCTGGAATCGAGGAAGTCGGCGTTCTCCACGGCGCCGGAGTCGGTCCTGCGATAGAAGCGGGTGCGATAGGGAATGATGGCGAAGCGATCATCCGCCTGCGTCTGCTGCATGCCGGCCGGGATAAAGACATGGCGGCGCATGAAGTCCGCGTACGAGGTTCCGGAAGCACCTTCCATCACGCAGCCGACGAGCGTGTAGCCCTGTGTCGAATAGTGATAGTGCGCGCCGGGCTGGGTGAGCAACGGGTCGTCCCTGAAGAAGCCCAGTCCGGCCTGAATGGGATCGCCGAAGTGTCGGATGTTGCCGGTCTCGGGATCATCCTGCGAATCGGATTTGTAGTGCCGGATGCCGGCGACATGTCCCATGACCTGCCGGGTCGTGAGCATCCAGGGCTTCGCCGGAAACGACGGGCAGTATTTCTGGACCGGTGCGTCGAGGTCGAGCTGCCGACGCTCCCACAGCTGCATGGCGCCGACCGCGGTCAGCGTCTTCGAGATGGATGCCAGGCGGTACAGCGTGTGTTCCGTGGCCGGAACGTTGCCCTCGAGGTCGGCGAAGCCGAAGCCGCCGCTCCAGCGATACTCGCTGTCCTCGACCACTGCCACGGAGAGCCCGGGGGCGTGTTTGGCGGCCATGAAGCGGGCCACTGCGCTCTCGATGAGCGTGCGTTGCTTGCGGGCCAGCGGCTGCTCGCGCCCCTGGCAGAGGGGAACGAAGAGCGCCGCAACGGCGAGCAGGAGCACAGCTCGCGCAACGGGAGCACGGGTGATCGGGCGTCGCAGCGCAAGGTTCATGGAGTTGAACCGGCCGGCCCACGCTCGCGGCCGGCGCGACTCGTCGGTCAGGCGGAGTACGTGGCCGCAAAGCGCTCGCGGATCGAGCGCAGCCGCTGCGCGAGCTCGGGGCCGAGCGGCGGCGGTTTATGGGTTGCGAGCAACTGTCGCAGATCCTGGTCGATGCGCGCGTACAGGTCCTGGTCGGGCCGACCGTCGTTGCTGAGCGGCAGGTTCGGTCCGAAATAGCGGCTCGGCCACAGATGCTCGCGACAGTGATCGACGGTGTGCTGCTGGGCGAGATAGTTGCCCCGCGGGCCGACGCTGCGCGCCAGGTCGAGCGCCAGCGATTCCTCATCGATCGTCACACCCTGCCACATGGTGCGCAGCAGCCCGGCGAGATCGTTGCACAGCAGCAGCGCGTGCAGCGAATACGTCAGCCCCTGATCGAGTGATCCCAGGTAATCGAGCGTGGCCGGCCGGCTGAAGAAGGTCTGCATCATGCTGGCAGTAACCTCGGCCACCGCGTCCTGATTGAAGCGCCGCGCCGACGAGTAGCCGGCCGCGCCGGTGAACGAGGGTAGCTCGAGGCGGCGGCGCACCTGGCACATGATCATGTCCGCCAGCGAGGTCTGGGCGAAATTGCCGATGCCACCCGTGGCCGGCTCCATGAAGCACACGTCTGAGCTGCCGATGCAGAAGCTGCCGCGCCGCACCAGCTGCGCCAGCACCATGGCGGCAAAGTCCGTGACCAGGCTGTTGACGATGCTGCCGGCGGTGGTGATCGGCGTCGAGGCGCCGCCGATCGGCGACGTCCCGACGCTGATCGGTACGCCGGCGCGCACGGCCGTGATGAGCTGGTCGCTGTGCGCGCTGTAGTAGCTGAGCGGCAGCGGGGTGATGATCTGCAGAAAATACGGCTTCTCGAACAGCGCCGCGCGACTGCCGCGTATGGCCGCGGCCATCTCGATGACCACCTCGAGCGAGCTCGCATGCTCGCACAGGTACTCGAGCGGCTTGGTGGTGTTGGCGGCCATGATGGCGAATTCCTCGATCTCGCCGTGAATGTCCGAGCGCGCGATGTTCTTGCAGGCGATGCACATGGCATCGATGTTGGCGAGCCCGTCCGCCACCCGGGTGATGGTGGCGAGATCCTCGCCGTTGCTGTCGCGCTGCTCCCCGCTCTCAAGGTCGTAGACCTTGATGCAGGTCATGCCCGGCATGAACCAGGTGTGGCGGCAGTCGAGGGTGATCGAGCGCGTGCCGGTGCGATCCCACAGCTGCGCGCTCTTCGCTGTCGAGCCGAGCGCATCGCGCACCAGCGCCGGCTCGAAGCGCACGACCCCGTCGGCGGCCACGTCGCAGCCGCCGGCACCCAGGATGTCGAGTGCCTCCGAGCCCGGCTCGAACACCACGCCCGATTCATGTAG
>DASPPI010000038.1:0-22368 GCA_035625615.1 Steroidobacteraceae bacterium
CACCGGCAGCGGAATGCCCATTTCCTTCAGCTTCACCTGCGCCCGCAGGCCGCTCATCTGCGGCATGGTGACGTCGAGCAGCACGCACCCTGAGGAGGCAGGGGTCACAGTGTTGAGAAAATCCTGTGCGCTTCCATACGCTTGCACGCGAAAGCCGCTGGTACGCAGCAGACGCGTCAGACTGTGGCGCACCGAGTCATCGTCGTCCACGACATAGACGACAAAGGCGTCTGTCTCCTTCACCGCGCACCTGCGTCAACCCCCAGCCCTGAGGATAGACGCTGTCGCTTCTGTGAGACCATTGGACCTTGGACCCATGTTGCGGGGAGCCGCAGGGAGCGACCGCCGGGGGTCTGGAGTACGACACCGTCACCTCGCACGCCGATCGCAAGTGGGCGCCGAGGCGGATTACGACGTCGAAACCAACAAAGGTAATCCGAGTGCAGCGTGAGGAGTTCGACGGGGTTCTCGCCGATCGCCTGTAGCAGACAGCGCCGGCTCGGCGACCGCAACGGGGGCACCAGGCACACTCGATGTCGAGCCCGAAGGCCCCGAGCGCGGAGGAAGGCTAAAAACCGCGGGAATCTGGTGGAGCGGAAGGGGATCGAACCCTCGACCTTCGCATTGCGAACGCGACGCTCTCCCAGCTGAGCTACCGCCCCAGCGCAAGGCGCGCGATTCTAGCATCGCGATCCGGCCGGTCCAATCGACTTTTAACGTTCGCGCAGGATGCGGCTATGATCTGTGCGGGGGGAACAGCCGCCTGGCTGGGCAGGAGAGCGAGCATGTTGGCCATGGGCGCGCGGGCACCGGAATTCACTCTGCCGGATCAGGACGAGCAGAGCGTTTCGCTCAGCACGCTGCTGCGCCGCGGCCCGCTGATCCTGTATTTCTATCCGGCCGACTTCACGCCCGGATGCACGCGGGAGGCGTGCGCCATCCGCGACCTGCACGGCGAAATTCAGCAGGCCGGCCTGGATGTGGCGGGCATCAGCCCGCAGTCGCCGGAAACACATCGCACGTTCCGCGCGAAATACCAGCTGCCGTTCACTCTCCTGTCGGACGTCGACAAGGCCGTGGTGCGCATGTACGACGTGCTCGGACCGCTCGGCTTCGGTGTGCGGCGCGCGACCTATCTCGTCGACCAGGCGCGCTACATTCGCGCCGCGGTGCTCGCCGACTTCCGCATCAGCCAGCACGAGGACTTCATCCGCCGTGCGGTGGCACTGAGCGCCGGCGGTGGCGCGCGCCGCGAGCGCGCCACCTGAAGGCACGGGATCAGAACCTGAAGCACGCCGGGTGGGCGCGGCCGAAGCTGGGGATGCTCACCACGCAGATGAAGTCGGGGCCATCCTGCCCCGCAGTCAGATCCGCGCTCATGAACTCGTGAGCGAGCTGCTCCCGCGCCGGGCTGCTCGCGATCATCAGCAGCGTTCCACCGGGGTGCTCGCGCAGCGCGCGCCGCGCGGCCGCCGGCGCAGCCGCTGCGCTGAACACCACAGGTGCGCGGTGCAAACGCTCCACGAGCGGCGCACCGGTCTGCAGGGCCCGACGGTCGTCGCTCTCATAGATCGCGTCAATGCGTGCCACTCCGCCCGCCTCGCCGAACATGTGGGCCAGGCGTCGTGCGCGCTCCTCCCCTTCAGGCGAGACCGGGGGATCACTGATGGTTCCGGGATCCCTTTCCGCCGGGCGCACCAGGAACACGAGCGTCGTAGTCGCGGCATGATGGACGGCCAGCATCACGCTGCCGATTGCGAGGACGGCCAGCAGACTCACCCACAATGGCGCGAGGAACGGGCGCCGATGGCGCGTGATGCCGGGCGGCTCCATGCGGCAATGATGCACGCGCCCGCGCATTTTTGCGCCGGTGTCTATAATCTGCAGCCAGCACACCAGCAGCCCACGCCCGGGAGGGGCAATGGCGTCCGGCGGGCAGACCACCGTCATACAGCGCATTCTCGAGCGGCGTGCGCAGCGGCCGGAGACGAGTCATGAGGCGACCACCGCCACCATCGCGGTGATGCTGCGCGTCGTGCCGCCGCCGAAGGCGCTGCTCGCCTGTCACGATCCGCTGCTGCGCCAGCAGCTCGAGCGGCGCATCAGTGCCGACCAACTCGAACTTGAGTCGGTGCCCGACGAACAGGAGGCACTACGGCGCTTCACCGCCGAGCATCGTCCGGTGGTGGTGACCGATGCAGTGGAACTGGTGCGCAAGCTGCGCGCCCTGCCCACGGACCGGGCACCGTTCATCCTCTTCGTCGCCGAGCTCGATGAGGCCGGCGAGCGTGAGGCCGGCCTCGCCGCGGGTGCGGATGACTGCGTCGGCCGCCGCGTCTCGGATCGGGAGCTGGACGCACGGCTCGCCACTGCGCGGCGCGTCGCCGAACTCGAGACGGTGCTGCGCGTCACGCTGGCCGAGAACCGCAAGCTGTCGGCGACCGATGACCTGACGCGTCTGGCGAGCCGGCGATTTTTCAGTAAGCACTTCCCGCGGGAGATGGAGCGCGCGGCGCGCTACGGGCGCGCCCTGTCGCTGATCCTGTGCGACATCGATCTCTTCAAGGGCATCAACGATTCTCTCGGTCATGCCGGCGGGGATCTGATCCTGCGGCAGTTCGGGGCACGCCTGCAGCGCGGCCTGCGACGCGGCATCGACTGGGTGGCGCGCATCGGCGGGGAGGAATTCGCGGTGGTGCTGCCCGAGACCGGCTACGAGGCAGCGCTCGAAGTCGCGCGCAAGCTGCGGGCTGCGGTGGCACAGCCGCCCTTCACGATCGAAGGCAAGCGGATCGCGGTAACGGCGAGCTTCGGCCTGTGCGGGCTCGATCGCGTGCCCGCCGGCGAGCGCCAGCTGGCGCAGCGCGTCCTGAAGATTGCCGACGCCGCGCTCTACCGCAGCAAGCACTCCGGACGCAATCGCGTCACCGCTACGATGTTCAACGCCGGCGGCGGCTGAGCAGCGCGCCGCCGCGGCACCTCGCGTGGATCGCGGGCCCGGTGAATCCCTGCGCCTGGTGAAAACGCGCCCAGGATAATGCAAGCCCTTGCGTGGGCTCGGCGTTTGCGTCTCCGGGCGGCTGCTGTCCACATAGTTATGCACAAATTCTGTGGATAAGTTTCCGGGCTGGAAAGGCGGCACCGCTTGTGTGAGACTGGCCGCCTTTCGCTTCGCGTGGCCGACAGATGAAGAAGACAGGCAGCGAACCCGACACCCCGGCAGAGCCCCTCGAGCGCGCCCGGCTGCAAGCCGATGTCGCCAAGCAGCGCGTGCGCATCGCCAAGGAGGAGCTCAAGCGCGCCCGCAAGCGCCTGAAGGAGGCCAAACGCGAAGCCAAGCGGGCGCGCAAGCAGGACGCCGTCGCACGCAAGGCCTGGAAACGCGCTCGCCGCGCACGCAAGAACGGTGCACCCCGAGCGCCGGAGAGCGGCGCGGTGGAAGCGGGCCGCAAGGATAGCCCGCGCCGTGCCGCGCGCTCGGCAGCCCGATCCTCGACACGGCGCAAGAACCGCAGGCTGGCGGCCGCGCGGCGTCCCGGGAAGCGTCCTCGGCGCGCGGCCGGGAAAGCGGCCCCCAAGCCGGCCAGGCGCTCTTCCCGTCGCGCACCGGCTCGCGCGGTGCAGCAAACGGAGGCTTCCGCACGGCGACCGAGGCGCCGTGCGCCCGTGCGATCAGTGAGACCAGTGCCGCCGGCGGTGATCGCTCCATCCCCTGCGCCTGCGCCAATCGCAGAAGGCCCGGTGCCGCCCGAGACCCCGGCGTCGGCGGTGACACCGTCCGACCAGGCGGCCTGACCGATGCAGGATCGCTCCCCGCAGGAGGGCTCACGCCGCGCGCCGGCTCCGCCGGCTGCGCGCCGTCCTCGGACCAACCCCTCGAGCTCGCGGATGTTCGCGAGCTATCTCGGCGACATCGAGCGACTGCTCGACGAGCAGCGTGGGGATCCGGCGTTGCGCGCTGCCAGCGATCTGCCGCAAATCGCCGTCGCGCTCGCCGACCCGCGCCTGCGTTCATCCGCAGAGCAGGTGCACCAATGGTGCGAGAAGTGGATTCGTCCGCCGGGCGCCGAACGCGACGCACACGGCGGTGATCTCGAGCGCCTGAGCCGCGGTCTCGCGCAACGCGTGACCCCGCCGCCCGGGCCGGCGATCGTGCCGCTGAGCGCGCTGCGCCGCCTGCAGCTGAGCCGCCACGTGCGTACACCTCCGCGCGGCTTCGCCGCCGCGCGCGCCGACAATCTGCCCCCGAGCCAGACTGAGACCATCGAGATGTGCACTGCACTGATCGAAGCGGCACGGCGCTGGTACGCGCGCAGTGCCTGTCACGATCCAACCGTGCAGGCCAATCTCGCACGCCTCGCGGTGCTGCGATAGCCCCATCGGGCTTCAAGCCGCCGCCCGCCATCGACGAGGTGGCATTCCCGCCGCACTGCTTTTTCCTGAATGTGCATTCAACGCACCGTTTGAGCGCATATCCCATTGTTGTGTCGTGAGATTCGCTTGAGGAGTTTCGACTTCTTGCGTCCTATACGAGCTTTGGGGGAATATAGGTTGGTACCGGGAACATAATATTTGAGTGCGCATTCAATGCCCCACTCAAGCGCTGTGCACCGAATTCCGGCCGTAGAGCGCGCGGCGCGTCCCCCGCTGCGCGTGGGCATCGTGCTCGCGCACCACTTCACGCTGTCCGCGTTCGCGGTGTTTGTCGATCATCTGCGTCTCGCCGCTGACGAGGGCGATCGCAGCCGCCCGTTGCACGTGCAGTGGTCCATCATGGCGAGCCGCACGGAGACGATACCGGCAAGCTGCGGCGTGATGCTGCAGCCGACCAGCGCGCTGCTGTCCCCGGACATCCTCGACTACATCGTGGTCATCGGTGGAGTGCTGCACGCCGGGCCTCAGGTCGATGAAGCGACCATCCGCTACCTGCGCGAGGTCGGCGCCACCCAGGTGCCGCTGATCGGCATCTGCACCGGCAGCTTCGTCCTGTGTCGCGCTGGCTTGATGAAGGGGCGGCGTACGTGCGTCAGCTGGTATCACTACCAGGACTTCCTCGAGGCGTTCCCGAACCAGGAAGTCATCGCCGACCGGCTGTTCCTCGCGGACGGACCGCGTATCACCTGCGCCGGCGGTGCGGGGGCCGCGGCGCTGGCGACGCATCTCATCGAACAGCATCTCGGCCCCGCGGCTGCCCAGAAGGCGAGTCAGGTTCTCTTGTTCGACCGGCCGCGTTCCGGTAACGATGCGCAGCCGCATCCGCCGCTGTCGGAGACCGTGGCCGAGCCGCGCGTGCGCCGCGCGCTGCTGCTGATGGAGCAGAACCTCGCGCGTCCGATCGCAGTAGCGGCCGTGGCGGCCGAGCTGGGTCTGTCGGCGCGTCAGCTCGAGCGGCTGTGCCGTCAGCACGTCGGCATGGGTCCCGCCTCGCTCTACCGGCGGCTGCGCATGCGCTACGCCAACTGGCTGATCGAGAACACCGATCGCTCGGTGACCGAGATTGCGAACGAGGCCGGCTTTGCCGACTGCGCGCACTTCTCGCGCCAGTTCAAGGACGCCTACGGCCTCTCGCCTTCGACACGGCGGCTGCAGCCGCAACGCACCGTCAATGGTGATGCTGCTCGCGCGCGGATTTTCGAATAGCGTTTAGGATGACGTTGCACTCATACGACATTACACACGTTACCACGAGAAAAGAGCAGACAAACAGTGAGGCGCGTCCGTAACATCCGCGTGACGCATCCGTTCAATCGCGGGCCTGAGGTGTCGGATCTAATCGCCTAGCCTGCGCCGTCGATAGGGGGAGTCGACAATGAACTCAAAGATCTCGCGTGCGGTCGCGGCCATTCTCGGAGGCGCATCCCTGGCGGCGTCCCTGGCAGCGTCGGCTGCCGAACCAGCGACGGGCACGACCGAGGCCGGCGCAGCTGGCGAAGCGTTGGCCGAGATCACCGTCACCGCAACTCGCCGCTCCGAGAGCATGCAGAACGTGCCGATCTCGATGGAGGCGCTGACTTCGCAGGCGCTGCAGCAGCTCAATGTCGCGACGTTCGACGACTACGTCCGCTATCTGCCGGCCATCACGACGGCGAGCAACGGACCGGGTCAGAGCGAGGTCTTCATGCGCGGCATCAGCGCCGGCTCGCAGCCCAGCCAGGGGAGCGGCTCGACCGGGTTATGGCCGAACGTCGCCATCTACCTGGACAACCAGTCCGGCCAGCTGCCGAACCGCAACCTCGACATCTATGCCGCAGATCTTAATCGCATCGAGGTACTGGAGGGTCCGCAGGGCACGCTGTTCGGCGCCGGCGCCGAGGCCGGGGCGATCCGCTACATCACCAACGAGCCGAAGCTCAACAAGACCGAGTCGAATTTCACGGCGACCTACAGCACGACCGCGCACGGCGATCCCAACAGCGCGCTCACGGGCGTGCTCAACGTTCCGCTGATCGACGACAAGTTGGCCGTGCGCGGGGTGGTGTACAGCGACAGCCGTGGCGGCTACATCGACAACGTGCAGTCGACCTTCACGCGCAAGAACAGCGATTTCGGCATCCACTATGCCTATTACGCGGCCGGTACGCCGCCTAACGCCCCGGGGACCTGCCCGAACGGCCAGCCCCCGAGTGGGGCAGTAACGGAGTTCCCGGGCTTTTGCGTCCCGCCCGGCAGTCCATCCATCAACAACAACAACCTGGTCGCCAACGACATCAATACCGTCACTTACCAGGGGATACGCGTCGAGGCGCTCTACAAGTTCAACGAGGACTGGGACCTGCTGCTGTCGCAGTCCTATCAGGACATGGACTCGCAGGGAGTGTTCTACCAGCAGCCGCTGTCCTCCGAGGGTACGCAGCTGCAGCCGCTCGAGGTCACGCTGTTCAACCCGGCTTTCGACAAGGACCGGTTCGAGAGCACTGCGTGGACCGTGAACGGCAAGTTCGGCAACCTCAAGGCCGTCTACACCGGCGGCTACCTGGTGCGCAACGTCGAGCAGGTCGGTGACTACACCAACTACGCGCGCGGCGTGTACGCGGACTACTATCAGTGCTACGGTCCCTCTACGACCGTCCCGGCGAACCCCAGCAACAGCTCGAGGTGCTTCTCGCCGAGCGCGACCTGGCGCTCGAGCGAGCGCAACACCCACCAGCAGCACGAGGTGCGCCTCACCACGCCCGACGAGTGGCGCTTCCGCGCGATAGTCGGCTCCTTCTGGGAGAAGAACGTGCTGTACGACCAGACCGACTGGCTGTACAAGACCGTCCCAAACTGCACCCTGACGCTCGCGACCGGTTGCTTTGCGCCCATCGGCACCATTCCCGGCACCAGTGTCCAGAACCCGGGCGTCCTCGACAATCAGAGCTCCTTCTACCAGGACACCATACGTGAGACCCGTCAGCTGGCGTTCTTCGCGTCCTTCGACTACGACCTGATTCCGAAGACGCTGACGCTGACCGCCGGCACGCGCTATTTCAGATTCAACAACTACTCGGCCGGCAGCGTCGTGGCCACTTTCGGCTGTTTCGAAGCACCCCTGACGCCCACGGGCTGCCACGTCACTCCACCGGCCAGCCCCTACTACAGCTACAACCTCAACGCCGAGGGCCTGGAGGACACGGAGTCGGGCTTCAAGAGCCGGGGCAACCTCACCTGGCACGTCACGCCGGACGCCATGGTGTATTACACGTTCTCGCAGGGCTTCCGCCCGGGGGGCTTCAACCAGAACGGCAATTCGCCCCATGCCTACACGGTACCCAACGCGCCCGGTTGCGTCGCCGCGGCGGGGTACGGATGCCCGCAGTATCTGATCCCCAGCTCCTACAGCTCGGACAAGCTGACGAACAACGAGATCGGCTGGAAGACCGAGTGGTTCGATCACCGCCTGCAGTTCAACGGAGCCGTCTACTACGACACCTGGGACGACGTGCAGGTCGCCTTCTTCGACCCCGGCGTGGTCGGCAACATCTTCTTCAACGCCAACGGCCAGGATTTTCTCGTCAAGGGTCTCGAGACGCAGCTGCTGGCGCGGCCCCTCACCGGGCTCACGCTGCAGACTGCCGCCTCCTGGAACCAGAGCAGCCAGACGAATTCGCCGGTGCTGATCGACAACTACCCCGGCACACCCGGCAGCCCGAACCCGAACTACGGCAAGCCGATCACCTTCGCCTGCCGGCTGAGCTTCGGCGTCGGCTGCGCGAATGTCGTCAACCCCTATGGACCGCTCGGCTCCCCGGCCGCCAATGCGCCGCCGGTCATGTTCCGGGCGCGTGCCCGTTACGAATGGAACGTCGCCGGCTACACCCCGTACCTGCAGATCGGCGCGACCCACAACGGCCATTCGTTCACGCAGGCCGGAGCGAATCCCACGATCGCCCAGGCCGGTGGCATCAATACCGGTCGGTTGCGCTTCGAGAATCCGGCCTACTCCGTCTACGACGCCTCTGCCGGCATCTCGAAGGGCGCCTGGTTCTTCCAGCTGTTCGCGGAAAACTTCAGTAACTCCAACGCCAGCACCTTCATCAGCACCGATCAGTTCATTGTCGAACAGACGCCGCTGCGGCCCCGGGTCATCGGCGGGACGTTCGGCTACAGCTTCTGAGGCGTACGATCGAGTCACGCTGAACCCGCGGCGCGGCGCGCAGGGGCACTCGCGCACACACCCCGCGGTGCCGGGGTACGCCGGATAGATAAAGGCGCAAGGGATGCTATTGTCTGCAGTGCACCATGAATGCTCCCTCGGCGGTGGAACTTGAGGTCCGGCGGATACGCGAGCTCGTCGCGGCGCGCCACTTCGCCGAGGCGTTGCCGGCGACCGACGCGCTGCTCGTCACGGTGCCCGAGAATCGCGATGTCCTGTACCTGCGTGCGCTCATCCAACGCATGCTCGGCCACATCTCGGCGGCGCTTGCCACACTCGCCGGACTCGAGCGCCTCTACCCGCGCTTCAGTCGCCTGTACCAGGAGCGCGGGAACTGTTACGTCACGCGGAAGCAGGCGGCCCCCGCGATCGACGCCTTCGCGCGCGCCGTCCAGATCAATCCGGCGTTGCCGGTGAGCTGGAGCATGCTCGAGGGCCTGTACCGCATGGCCGGGCAGGCGGCGGCCGCAGCGGAGGCAGCAGCGCAGCTCGCCACACTGAAGAAGCTGCCGCAGGAAGTGGTGATGGCCACGGCGCTGTTCTCGGACGGGGAGTTGACGGAAGCCGAGCAGCTGGTGCGTGCCTTCCTGCTCAAGCACGGCCACCACGTCGAGGCCATGCGTCTGCTGGCGCGTATCGGCATCGAGCGCGACGTGCTCGACGACGCGCAACTGCTGCTCGAGGCGGTACTCGATTTGCAGCCCGACCACCACGCCGCCCGCTTCGATTATGCGAACGTCCTGGCCAAGCGCCACATGCCTCAGCGCGCCCAGGAAGAGGTCGCGAAGCTGCTCGCCACGGATCCCGCCGACCGCAACTACCGCACGCTCCACGCCCTGACCTGCGTGCGACTCGGCCAGCATGAGCGCGCCATCGAGCTTTACCGGGAACTGTTGACCGGCGCGACCCAGCCGGCCGAGCTGCACCTGTCGATCGCTCATTCGCTCAAGACCATCGGGCGCCGCGAGGAGGCCATAACCGAGTATCGTGCCGCGGCTGCGGCCCGCCCCGGCTACGGCGACGCTTACTGGAGCCTGGCGAATCTCAAGACCTACCGGTTTGAAGACCGAGAGTTGGAGCAGATGCGCGTCGCGGAAGCGGCGCCGACGGCCGGCCTGGTCGACCGGTACCACCTGTGCTTTGCGCTCGGCAAGGCGCTCGAGGATCGACAGCAGTATGAGAAGTCCTTCCAGTACTACGCACGCGCCAACGCCCTGAAGCGCTTGGAGAGTCGCTACCGCGTAGAACCGCTCGAGCTCAATACCCGCCTGCAGATCGAGGTCTGTACGCCCGAGCTCTTCGCGCGGAACGAGGGCGCCGGCACGCCGGCGGCCGATCCGATATTCATCGTGGGGCTGCCGCGCTCAGGCTCGACCCTGATCGAGCAGATCCTGGCCTCGCACTCTGCGGTCGAAGGCACGCAGGAACTCGCCGACGTTCCGCGCCTGGTGCTGGAGCTGCGCGGACGGGAGATGGAAAACGACCAGCCGCGCTACCCGGCGGTGCTGGCGCAGATGAGCGGCGCAGATTTCCGCCGCCTCGGCGAGAGGTACCTCGACGATACGCGCGTCTACCGCACCGGCAAGGGCCGCTTCATCGACAAGATGCCGAACAACTTCCGGCACATCGGTCTCATCCACCTGATGCTCCCTAACGCGAGGATCATCGATGCGCGGCGCGAGCCGATGGCCTGCTGTTTCGGCGTGTTCAAGCAATTGTTTGCGCACGGCCAGGAATTCGCCTACGGCATCGAGGACATCGCACGCTATTACCGCACTTACCTCGAGCTCATGCGCCACTGGGACGCCGTGCTGCCCCGGCGTGTGCTGCGCGTGCACCATGAGGACGTGGTTGATGACCTGGAAGGAAATGTCCGTCGCATCCTCGAGCACTGCGGACTCGGGTTCGAGCCCGCCTGCGTCGAGTTCTTCAGGACCGAACGCAGCGTGCGTACCGCGAGCTCGGAGCAGGTGCGCCAGCCGATCTATCGCGAGGGTCTCGACCAATGGCGTCACTACGAGCCCTGGCTCGGCCCGCTGCGTGAGGCGCTCGGCGATGCGCTGACGCACTACCGCGACTAGCGCTGCGACCAGCCGCGCGAGGGCTAGCGCTGCGAGCCCTCCCAGCCGGGCGCCACGTAGTACGGTGCGCTCGCCCGCGGCAGCAGCGTCGCCCCGCGGATGTGATCGGCGGCCTTCTCCGCCAGCATGATCGTGGGCGCGTTGAGATTGCCGGTGACGATCGAGGGCATGATGGAGGAGTCGACTACCCGCAGCGCCTCCACTCCGATGACGCGCGTGTGGCTGTCGACCACCGCCAGCGGGTCCGCCGGACTGCCCATGCGGCAGGTGCAGGAGGGGTGGAAGGCGCTCTCGACCTTTTCACGGATGAAGGCGTCGATCTGCGCATCGCTGGTCACGTCCGCCCCCGGCTGAATCTCGCGGCCGCGATAGCGGGCGAACGCCGGCTGGGCGAAGATCTCGCGCGTGAGGCGCACGCAGGCGCGCATCTCGATCCAGTCTTCGGGCCGCGACATGTAGTTGAAGAGGATCCGGGGCTTGTCCAGCGCCTCGGCCGAGCGCAGTCGCACCCATCCCTGACTGCGCGAGCGCATGGGACCGACGTGCGCCTGGAAGCCGTGCTCACGCGCGAGCGATGAGCCGTCGTAGCTCACCGCCAGCGGCAGGAAATGAAACTGCATATCCGGGTAGCGGACACCGGCGCGGCTGCGGATGAAGCCGCCGGTCTCGAAGTGATTGCTGGCGCCCAGCCCCTGCCTGGTCAGCAGCCAGCGCACGCCGATCCGCGCGCGCCGCAGCGGCGACAGGTCGGAATACAGCGTGATGGGCTCGCGGCAAGCGACCTGGAAATAGAACTCCACGTGATCCTGGAGGTTCTCGCCCACGCCGGGCAGATCGCGGACGACCTCGATGCCGAACTCGGCGAGCTCCTTGCCCGGTCCCACCCCCGAAAGTTTCAGCAGCTGCGGGCCGTTGATCGGGCCCGCGCACAGGACGATCTCGCGCCGCGCGCGCGCCTCGTGCGGCGCTCCACCGCGCCGGTAGAGGACCCCGACCGCCCGCCGCCCCTCGAACAGCACGCGCGTGGCGAGGGCATGAGTGCGAACGGTGAGATTCGGTCGCCGCATGGCCGGGCGCAGATAGGCATTGGCGGCGCTGCAGCGGCGGCCGTTGTCGACGGTCATGTCCATGCGGCCGAAGCCTTCCTGCTGAAAGCCGTTCATGTCCGCGGTGAACGCATAGCCCGCCTCGCGCCCGGCCGCGAGCCAGGCATCGTGGAGCGGGTTGGTGAGCAGCCCCCGCCGCGTCGCGAGCGGCCCGTCAGTGCCGCGGTACTCATCGCCCCCGCCCGCGTAGCGCTCCGCGCGCCGAAAGTAGGGCAGCACGTCGTGATAGCCCCAGCCATCCGCGCCCTCGCTCTCCCAGCGTTCGAAGTCAAGCGGATTGCCGCGTACGTACACCAGGCCGTTGATCGAGGAGGATCCGCCCAGCACCTTGCCGCGCGGCGTGTGCAGCCGTCGGCCGTTGAGGTGCGGCTCAGGCTCGGTGTAGTAGCGCCAGTCGTAGCGCGGCATGTTCATCGGAATGGACAGTGCGCTCGGCATCTGGATCCACAGCGAGCGGTCCGAGCCGCCGTATTCGAGCAGCAGGACGCTGTCTGCGCCGTCCGCGGTGAGCCGATCCGCCAGCACGCAGCCCGCAGAGCCCGCACCGACGATCACGTAGTCGAAGGTCTCCGCCGTCACGCTGCGCGCCTCGCTCGCGGCACCGCCCTAGTAGGGCGCATCGATATCGCGCATCGCCACGTACACGCTCTTCAGCTGCGTATAGTGCTCGATTGCGGCGCGGCCGTTTTCCCGCCCGAGCCCGGACATCTTCACCCCGCCGAAGGGCAGCTCGATGGGGGTGACGTTGTAATGGTTGATCCAGCAGGTGCCGGCCTCGAGCTGCGCGATCACCCGATGCGCCCGGGTGAGATCGTTGGTGAACACCGCGGCGGACAGGCCGAACTCGCTGGCGTTGGCGCGTGCGACCACTTCCTCCTCATCGGTGAACTCCAACACCGACATCACCGGGCCGAAAATCTCCTCGCGCACAATGTCCATGTCATCGTGACAGCCATCGAACACCGCCGGCGCAACGAAGCTGCCGTTCGCGAGGTCGCCGGCTGTCACCCGCGCGCCTCCGATGACGAGTCGCGCGCCCTGCTCGCGCCCGCGGGCTATGTACCCGAGCACGCGGTGCAGGTGCTCCTCGGAGATGAGCGCTCCCACCTGGGTGGCGGGGTCGAGGGGATTACCGATGCGCATGGCGGCGGCGCGCGCGCACAGCCGCTCGAGGAACGCCCGGTGAAGACTCTTGTGAACGAACACCCGGGTGCCGTTCGAGCATACCTCGCCCGCCGAGTAGAAGTTCCCGAGCAACGCGCCCGCGACGGCGTTCTCGAGCTTGGCATCCTCGAACACCACGATCGGCGACTTGCCGCCGAGCTCGAGTGTCACCTGCTTGAGCGTCCCCGCACCTTCGGCCATCACCGCCTTGCCGGTGTCCACGCTGCCGGTGAGTGAGATCTTGCGGACGACGGGATGACGGATGAGGAGGCGCCCGGTGGGTGCGCGCCCCTGCACGACCTGGAACACCCCGGGCGGCACGCCCGCTTCGCGATAGATCTCCTCCAGCTTCAACGCGGTGAGTGGCGTGAGCGAGGCGGGCTTGAAGATCATGGCGTTGCCGCAGGCGAGCGCGGGGGCGGACTTCCAGCAGGCGATCTGCAGCGGGTAGTTCCACGCGCCGATGCCCGCCACGACGCCGAGCGGTTCGCGGCGGGTGTAGCCGAAGGCCGCGGGCCCGAGATCCAGATGCTCGCCGGCCAGGCTGGCGGCGAGCCCGGCGTAGTACTCCAGGCACTCGGCGCCCGACAGCACGTCGACCGCGCGCGTCTCCTGGATCGGCTTGCCGGTGTTGAGCGTCTCGAGCTCGGCGAGCGCATCGTTGCGCTCACGCAGCAGCCGTGCCGCACGCTGCAGCACCCGGCCGCGTTCCGCGCCGGACATCGCCTGCCACTGTTTCTGGGCCGCCCGTGCCCGTTCGACCGCGGCATTCACCTGCGCCGCACCGTCCACGGCCAGTACTGCGAGTTCCGCCCGGGTCGCAGGATTGATGACGCGGATCGAGTCCTCCGCATCCGGCGCGCGGGCCGCCGCACGGCCCGCGGCGATCTGCGGGCCGTCGGCCTCCGCCGAGCGGGCGAGCTCACTCAGCCGGCCGTCGACGAACGCGGTCAGGAGTGCCCGCGCGCTCTCGCTGTCGGCCTCCCGCCATTCGGACAGCGCCGCGCGCAGCCACACTCCATCGATCATGGCGGCGATCATGGCCGCGAGACTGCGGGCCGCCTCTCCCGGCATCATCCGTCGCAGGTCACTGCGCAGGTTCGACAACATGCGTCGCTGGTACGCGGTCTGCACCCGCTTCAATCCCGCGACGTGCAGCACCTGACCCCAGAAGGCGAGCCAGGCGGTGCCGATGCGGCGGTCGAAATTCTCCGGCCCGAGGTTGGCGTCGATGACCGCCTGCACGCGTTCGCGCGGGGTGCGGGCGAGCGCCAGCCGCTCGCGCATGAGCCGCGCCACGACACGGGCGAGCGTGCGAAAGGCGCCCTCGAGGAGTCCGTCCTTGTCGCCGAAGTAATGGGCCACGAGGCCCGGCGATACGCCCGCGCGACCGGCGATCTCTGCGAGAGTCGTGCCGACGAAGCCCACTTCGGCGAGACTGTCGATCGTGACCTCGATCAGCTGCACGCGACGGGCATCCTCGACCTCATCGCGAGGCAATGCGTTACGACGCGCAGGACCCCTGATGGTTGATTGGCTGTTCAACGACATCCTCCGGACCCATCGGCACGAGTCGAGTAATGGCGCGACTGATTCAGCTGCCGTGTCGTATGATAGTTCTTGATCGCTCAGCCACTTGCCAAGCCTTCCGAGACTTGACATTCGATTCGTTAAACGGCTATTCAAGCCCTAAGGCGGGATGATGAATGGCGTGACTTCATGGGTCAAGGGGACGCATTTTCACAGAGGACGGCGGCGTGGTGAAGCATAAGACTACCGGACACACCGACAGCGGCATGGAGCATTTCGGCTACCGAGAATCGCTCGCGCGCAGCATCGGGTCGTTCGGCAGCTTCGCGGCCGGCGTCAGTTATATCTCCATCCTCACCGGTACCTTCCAGCTGTTCTATTTCGGCTTCGGCACCGCCGGGCCGGCGTATCTCTGGTCCTGGCCGATGGTGCTCGTCGGTCAGATGGCGGTCGCGCTGTGCTTCATGGAGCTGGCCGCCAAATACCCCATCGCCGGATCGGTCTACAACTGGTCGAAACTGCTGGGCAGCCGGATCGTAGGTTGGTCTTCGGGCTGGCTCATGCTCACCGCGTCGATCGTCACCCTGTCGGCCGTGGTGCTGGCGCTGCAACTCAACCTGCCGCGGCTGTGGAGCGGGTTCCAGATCATCGGCAACGGCAGTGGTACCTACGATTTCGCGACGAACGCGGTGGTCCTCGGCACGGTGCTCATCCTGTTCACCACCGTCGTCAATGCGCTCGGCGTGCGGTGGATGGCGCTGATCAACAGCGCCGGTGTCTTCGTCGAGCTGATCGCCGCCTGCCTCATCGCGATCTTCCTGGCGTTCTACATCAAGCGAGGTCCCGAAGTCTTCTTCTCCACCCACGGCTACGGTGCCGGCAAGAGCGGGGGCTTTCTGGGCGCTTTCCTGGTGGCGTCGCTGGCCTCCGGATACGTGATGTACGGCTTCGACACCGCCAGCTCGCTGGGTGAGGAGACGCTGGAGCCGCGGCGCACCGCTCCCCATGCCATTCTGCGGGCCATCCTGGCCTCATTCGTCATCGGTGGTGCGATCCTGGTGTTCGCGATCATGGCGGCACCCGATCTGGGTGACCCGCGGATCGGCAGCGGCAGCGGCGGCTTGCAATACATCGTCGAGCAGGTGATGTGGGGTCCGCTGGGCAAGATCTTCATCGTCTGCATCGTGGTCGCGGTGACGGTGTGCTCGCTGGCCGTGCATACCGCCGCCATCCGCCTGACCTTCGCAATGGCACGCGACAACGCACTGCCGTTCGGGGAGCATCTGGCGCGAGTGAATTCCAAGACACAGACGCCCATCGTACCTGCCGTCGTGATCGGCGTGATTGCCGAGCTGATCCTGGTCCTCAACATCGGACAGCCGAAAATCTTCACGGTGCTGACCTCGATTGCGGTCATCATGATCTACCTGGCGTACTTGATGGTGACGGGCCCACTACTGAAGAAGCGCCTGCAAGGGCAATGGCCCCCCGCAGATCTCGCGGCGGGTGGCTACTTCACCATGGGCAGGCGGGGAATGTTCGTCAACATCGTCGCGGTGCTGTGGGGCTTAGGCATGGCGCTCAACCTGGCCTGGCCGCGCGAAGCCGTCTACGGCGCACCCTGGTACAACACCTGGGGTGCGTTCGTCTACATCGCCGTGATTCTCGCAGCGGGTCTCGGGTGGTACGCCGTCAAAGGCTGCCGCCAGATCGGTACGCTGGCGTCGCACACGCTAACCACAGATGCTGATTCACTGCAAGCGGAAGTCTGACGCGATATTCGACCGCGGCCGCAGGCCCTCGCCCCCCGGTACGCTTCAGCCGGAGGCGCGCTTTAGGTAGGATTGCGCCCCCCCGCGAGACGCCTCGCGGCATGACTCTGGTCACTCGTTGTCACTCGCTCAAGGGAGAAATCCGAATGAAGAATCAATTGACGGGCGGGCTCGCCGCCATGGTCCTGGCGGTCGGCGGCTCCGCCGCGCTGGCGCAGGGGACGCCGGCCGCTCCGGCGGCTGCGCCCAAGGACTCGACGGCCGCGACGCGCAAGCAGAACCTGGATCAGGAGATCCGGATGCTGCGCCAAGACATCCGCGCGGACAAGGCCAAGGTCATGGGAACGGCCATGCAGCTCGATGCCGATCAGTCGGCCAAGTTCTGGCCGATCTATAAAGAGTACGAGACGCAGCTCGCCAAGCTCAACGATCTGCGCGAAGCCAACATCCGCGAGTATGCCAAGAACTACGCCAACATGACCGACCTCAAGGCCGACGAGCTGGTGAATGCCGCGATCGCCTATCACAAGAAACGCATCGACCTGCTGGCCAACACCTACGACAAGGTCCGCACCGCCCTCGGTTCGCCGGTCGCCGCGCGCTTCGTGCAGGCCGAGACCGAGCTGCTCAACATCATCGACCTGCAGATTCAGTCGAGCCTGCCGCTGATCTGGGGCTCGGCGAGCGCCGCGAAGTAGCGCCGCGGCGGCGCGCGCCTCTGACCGCGGCCGCCGCCGGGCGATGTCGCGGCCGTTCAAGAGGCGGGACGGGCGCGTGCACGTCGTGCGCCGCCGTGCGGCGCATGATGCGCGCGCCCGTTGCCTGTCGCGCCGCGCGCCCACCAGGACCCGACCATGCGATCCTTCTCCGGCCTGTCGCTGCTGCTCTCCGGGCTCTGCGGCCAGCGCAACTGGCGGCCGCAGTGGCGCCATCCTGAGCCCAAGCCCACCTATGACGCCCTCATCGTCGGTGGCGGCGGCCACGGGCTCGGGGCGGCGTACTACCTCGCCAGCGAGCATCGTCTCAGCAACGTCGCGGTGCTCGAGAAAGGTTGGATCGGCGGCGGCAACACCGGCCGCAACACCACCATCATCCGCTCCAACTATCTGTTCCCGGAAAGCGCGGCACTCTACGACCACGCGGTGAAGCTGTGGGAGGACCTGTCGCAGGCGCTCAACTACAACGTGATGTTCTCGCAGCGCGGCGTCATGATGCTCGCGCACACGGTGCACGACGTGCAGGTGCTCAAGCGGCACGTGCACGCCAACCGCGCCGCCGGCGTCGACAACGAGTGGCTCACCCCGGAAGAGGCCCAGGCCTTCTGCCCGCTGCTGAACATCGGCGCGATCCGCTATCCGGTAGTGGGCGCGGCGCTGCAGCGGCGCGGCGGTACGGCGCGTCACGACGCCGTGGCCTGGGGCTATGCGCGCGCCGCTGACGCGCTCGGCGTCGACATTCTCGAGAACTGCGAGGTCACCGCGATCCGCCGCGACGCCAGCGGCGCCGTGGAGGGAGTCGAGACCACGCGCGGCTCCATCCGCGCCCCGCGCATCGGCGTGGCCGCCGCCGGCCACACCAGCGTCATCATGCGCATGGCGGGCGTCGACCTGCCGCTCGAGAGCTATCCCCTGCAGGCGCTGGTCTCCGAACCGGTGAAGCCGGTGTTTCCGTGCGTGGTCATGTCCAACACCATCCACGCCTACATCAGCCAGTCGGACAAAGGTGAGCTGGTGATCGGCGCCGGCACGGACGCCTATACCTCCTACACCCAGCGCGGCGGTCTGCACATCACCAGCCACGCGCTCGAGGCGATCTGCGAGCTTTTTCCGGTCTTCCGGCGCATGCGGATGCTGCGCAGCTGGGGCGGTATCGTGGACCTCACGCCCGACCGCTCGCCGATCATCGCCAAGACGCCCGTGCCGGGCCTGTACGTCAACTGCGGCTGGGGCACCGGTGGTTTCAAGGCGACCCCCGGCTCGGCACACGTGTTCGCCTGGACCATCGCGCGCGACGAGCCGCATCCGCTCAACGCGCCCTTCACCATCGAGCGCTTCCGCGACGGTGACCTGATCGACGAGGCGGCGGCGGCGGCGGTGGCGCACTGAAGACGCGCACCCATGCTGCTGATCGAATGCCCGTACTGCGGTGAGCGCCCGGAGCCCGAGTTCGTCTACGGCGGCCAGGCGCACATCGCCCGTCCACGCCGGCCCGCCGATCTCGGCGCGCAGCAATGGGCGGATTACCTCTACCGCCGCGACAACCTCCGCGGCGTACACGCCGAGCGCTGGCGGCACACGCACGGCTGCGGACGCTTCTTCAACGCACTGCGCGACACCACCACGGACCATTTCCTCGCCACCTACAAGGTCGGTGAGTCGCCTCCGGACGGCGGGCGGGCCGGGCGATGAGCGCCGCTCTGCGCACCGCGAGCGGCGGGCGCGTCGATCGCTCGCGTACGCTGCGCTTCAGCTTCGATGGCCGCACCTACAGCGGGCTCGCAGGCGATACGCTCGCCTCGGCGCTGCTCGCCAACGGTGTGCACCTGCTCGGTCGCTCCTTCAAGTATCACCGCCCGCGCGGCCTGCTGGCCGCGGGCGCCGAGGAGCCCAACGCGCTGGTCGCGGTGCGGCGCGATGCGGCGCGCTACACGCCGAACCTGCGCGCCACTCAGGTCGAGCTCTACGAGGGGCTCGAGGCCCACAGCCAGAATCGCTGGCCGAGCCTCGCCTTCGACCTCGGCGCCGTCAATGACCTGCTCGCGCCCTTCATCCCGGCGGGCTTCTACTACAAAACGTTCATGTGGCCGCGGCGTGCGTGGCGGACACTCTACGAGCCGCGCATCCGCGCGGCCGCCGGCTTAGGAACCGCACCGACGCAGGCTGATCCCGACCGCTATGCGGCCCGCTATGCGCACTGCGACGTGCTCATCGTCGGTGCCGGCCCCGCGGGGCTTGCGGCCGCCGCCGCCGCAGCAGCCGCCGGCGCCCGCGTCATGCTGTGTGATGAGCAGCCGGAACCCGGCGGCTCGCTGCTCGCCGACGATCCACGCACGGCGCCGGACATCGAGGGCCGTGCCGCCGCCGAGTGGCTGCGCAGCACCTTGAGCACGCTCGCCGCGAACGCGCGCGTGACGCTGCTGCCGCGCACCACCGCCTTCGGATACTTTCCGCACAATCTCGTGGCGCTCAACCAGCGCCTGACCGATCACCTCGCCGATCCACATCCGGATGTACCGCGCGAGCGGCAGTGGCAGGTGCGGGCGCGCGAAGTGGTGCTCGCCACCGGTGCCATCGAGCGCCCGCTGGTGTTCCCCGGCAACGACCGGCCGGGGATCATGCTCGCGGGCGCGGCGCGCACCTGGCTCAACCGGTATGGAGTGCTGCCGGGCACGCGCACGGTGGTCGTCACGGCGGCGGATGAGGCGTATGAGGCGGCGCTGGAGCTGCAGGAGGCAGGCGTGTTCATCGCCACCATCGCTGACGTGCGCCTGCGCGAGACCTCCTGGGCGGGCAAGGCGCGCGCGACGGGTATCCCGGTGATGACCAGCGCCAGCGTATTGGGCACGAGCGGGCGGCGGCGCGTGAACTCGATCCGGCTCGCACAGCTCGAGCACGGCGAGTTCACGGCGACCCAGCAGCAGCCGTGCGACCTGGTGCTGATGTCGGGCGGCTTCACTCCGAGCGTGCATTTGTTCTCGCAGTCGCGCGGCAAGCTCCGCTGGCACGAGGGGCTGGAGGCGTTTTTGCCCGACGTGCCGGCCGAGCGCGTGCGCTGTGCCGGTGCCTGCCACGGCGTCTTCGACGTTGCGGCCGTCGCCGCCGATGGCGCCGCGGCCGGGGCGGCTGCGGCACGCGAGGCGATCGACCCGGCACGCATCGGCGTACGCCCCGCGGGGGCACTCCAGCGCGGGCCGGATGGCGCCGGCGCGCCCGGCGCGGCGCCGGGCAGCATCGGCGCCCTGCCCCAGCCGGCCCGCGCCCGCGGCCGCGCCTTCGTCGACTGGCAGAACGACGTGACGGCCAAGGATCTCGCGCTCGCGCTGCGCGAGGGCTTTCGCTCGATCGAGCACGTCAAGCGCTACACCACCACCGGCATGGCGACCGACCAGGGCAAGACCTCCAACCTGAACGCCCTCGGCATCGTGGCGGATACCCTCGGCTGCAGCATTCCCGAGGTGGGCCTGACCACCTTCCGCATGCCGTATACGCCGGTCAGCTTCGGCGCCTTCGCGGGACCCTCCCGCGGGGACCTGTTCGACCCGGTGCGCACCACGCCCATGCACGGCTGGGCGCTGCGCCATGGGGCGGTGTTCGAGGACGTAGGTCTGTGGAAGCGCGCGCGCTATTTCCCGCACGGCACCGAGGACCTGCACGCAGCCGTGGCGCGCGAGTGCCAGGCGGTGCGCGGCGGCTGCGGCATCTTCGATGCCTCCACCCTCGGCAAGATCGAGGTCGTGGGCAAGGACGCAGTCGCCTTCATGAACCGCCTGTACGTCAACGCCTGGGACCGCCTGGCGGTGGGCCGCTCGCGCTATGGCGTACTGCTGCGCGATGACGGCTTCGTCTACGACGACGGCGTGGTTGCGCGGGTGAGCAAAGACCGCTTTCACGTGACCACGACCACCGGCGGCGCGCCCCGGGTGCTCGCGATGATGGAGGATTATCTGCAGACCGAGTGGTCCGACCTCTCGGTATGGCTCACCTCCACCACCGAGCAGTGGGCGGTGATCGCGGTGCAGGGACCGCAGGCGCGGCGCGTGCTGAGCCCCCTGGTGGACATCGACGTCGGTGCGCCGGCCATGCCCCACATGAGTGTCGCGCCCGGGCACATCTGCGGCGTGCCGATGCGGCTGTTCCGGGTGAGCTTCACCGGCGAGCTCGGCTTCGAGGTCAACGTGCCCGCAGACTTTGGTCCCGCCGTGTGGGAGGCCGTTTGGGCAGCCGGGCGGCCGTACGGCATGACGCCCTACGGCACCGAGACCATGCACGTGCTGCGCGCGGAGAAGGGCTACATCATCGTCGGACAGGACACCGACGGCACGGTGACGCCGGAGGATGTCGGCCTGGGATGGACGATCGGCCGGAACAAGCCGGACTTCCTCGGCAAGCGCTCGCTCGAGCGTCCGGCGATGCTCTCCGAGGACCGCCGCCAGCTCGTCGGCCTGCTGACCAGCGACCCCCGAGTGGTTCTCGAGGAAGGCGCTCAGGTCATGCTGAGCGCGGATGCCCCTGTGCCCTGGCGACCGCTCGGGCACGTCACCTCCTCCTACCACAGTGCCGTCCTCGGCCGCTCCATAGCGCTGGGACTCATCGCCGGAGGTCGCGCGCGACTCGGCCAGACGCTGTACGTGCCCCAGCGGGCGGGAGCCGTCCCGGTGCAGGTGTCCGCGAGCGTGTTCTACGACCCGGACGGAGCGCGCCTGCATGCGTGACTTAAGCGCTGCGCGCTCCCGACCCTGGACGGCCTCCAGCACCGTGTTCGAGTCGCTGCCGCCTGCGACGCGCTACAGCCTGCGCGGCGGGAGCGCCGTACGGGCGGCTGTCGAGCGCGCCTTCGGGGCGCCTCTGCCCGCGAGCGCCTGCCGGGCAGGCGTGCGCGGCGAGCGCGCCGCGCTGTGGCTCGGGCCCGACGAGTGGTTGCTGCTCGCGCCCGAGGCGCACGCCGCAAGCCTCGCACCGGCACTCGAGGCGGCGCTGGCGGACCTGCCCCACTCGCTCGTCGATGTGAGCCACAGGCAGTGCGCATTCTGCGTCGCCGGACCGCAAGCGGCCCTGGTGCTTGCCGCCGGTTGTCCGCTCGATCTCGACGTGGCCGCCTTCCCGCCGCAGATGTGCACACGCACCATGCTGGCCAAGGCCGAGGTTGTCCTGTGGCGCACCGCCAGCGAGGCCTTCCGCCTCGAGGTATGGCGCTCGTTCGCCGCCTACGTATCGCAGTTTCTGGTCGAGGCCGGTCGCGGGACCATTTGAGCAAGGGCCGGTCGCAATTGGAGTCCGCCCGGGGCGGCACGGCTGGCTACACTGCGCTGACCTGGCCGCGCCCCGGTCGCTGCCCTGGGAGAATCGCTCGTGAAGACGCAT
>DASPPI010000039.1:0-7176 GCA_035625615.1 Steroidobacteraceae bacterium
CGCGAGCGCGGCCGGGGGCGCCGTGAGCGGCTTCGGCCTGCAACGCCAGGTCGCGATGCTCCTCCGGCATCAGACTTACATCCTTGAAGAACCCTTCGAACAGCTGCTGCAGCACGCGCCGCGCCTTGGACGTCATGCGCAGCACCTTGTAGTGGCGGTAGACGTGCTGCCGCAGGAACGCCTTGAGCTCGAGGTGCTCCTCGCGACACTCATCGCTCAGCATGGCCAGCGGCCTGCTGTGCGCGCGCACTTCGTCGATCGAGCGCGGCTGCAGCTGCGCGAGCTCCACCTGCGCGGTGCGGATGAAGTCGACCACGATGTGATTGATCATGCGGCGGATCACCTCGTGCACCAGGCGCCGCCCGCTCAATCCCGGGTAGCGGGCGATGACCGCTTCGTATTGCCGACGGAACATGCGCACTTCGCGCAACGCAGACACATCGAGCAGCTGCGCGCGGATGCCGTCGTCCACGTCGTGGTTGTTGTAGGCAATCTCGTCAGCGAGATTGGCGATCTGCGCCTCGAGGCCGGGCTGATGTCGCTTGAGGAAGCGCTCGCCGAGCTGGCCGAGCTCGCGCGCATGGCGCGGCGAGCAGTGTTTCAGGATCCCTTCGCGGCATTCGAAGGTCAGATTCAGTCCGCGAAACTCCGCGTAGCGTTCCTCGAGCTCGTCCACCACCCGCAGCGACTGCAGGTTGTGCTCGAAGCCGCCGTAGTCACGCATGCACTCGTTGAGCGCGTCCTGGCCGGCGTGCCCGAAGGGGGTATGGCCGAGATCGTGGGCGAGGCAGATCGCCTCGGTCAGTGCCTCGTTCGCGCGCAGCGCCAGCGCGACCGAGCGGGCGATCTGTGCCACCTCGATCGAGTGGGTCACGCGAGTGCGGTACAGGTCGCCTTCGTGATTGACGAATACCTGCGTCTTGTAGACCAGCCGGCGGAATGCGTTCGAGTGGATAATGCGATCGCGATCGCGCTGGAACTCGCCGCGAAACTCCGGCCGGGGCTCGGGGTAGCGCCGCCCGCGCGATTCCTCATCGTGCGCCGCGTAGGGCGCGAGCGACTGGGCCACCGCCGCGACATCGTTCACCGCGCTCACCCGAAATGCGCCGCGAGTGTGCGGTCGAGTGCCGCGCCCGGGTAATCCGCGGTCACGAACGCCTCGCCAATCCGGCGCAGCAGCACCAGGCGCAGCTCGCCCGCACGCACCTTCTTGTCGATGCGCATGTGATCGAGGGCCGCCGCCGGCGTGACCGAGTCGATGCGCGTCGGCAGGCCCGCTCGCTCGACGAGGCGGCGCACGCGCTCGCTGTCGGCGTCGGCCAGCAGTCCGCACTCGCGTGACATGGCGGCAGCCATCACCAGGCCGGCGCCCACCGCCTCGCCATGCAGCCACTGCCGGTACCCGGTGGCCGACTCGATCGCATGTCCGAAGGTATGCCCGAGATTGAGCAGCGCCCGCTCGGCCTGCTCGCGCTCGTCGCGGCCGACGATCGCGGCCTTGAGCTCACAAGAGCGGCGGATGACGTGGCCCAGCGCCGCCGGCTCCCCGCCGAGCAGCTCCTCGAGATGCTCCTCGAGCCAGCCGAACAGCGCCGCATCGCAGATCAGGCCGTACTTGATCACCTCGGCGAGACCCGCACGCAGCTCGCGCGGGGGCAGGGTGGCGAGCGTGCGCGTGTCGATGAGCACCAGCACCGGCTGGTGGAACGCACCAATCAGGTTCTTGCCGCCGGGATGGTTGACGGCGGTCTTGCCGCCCACCGCCGAGTCCACCTGCGAGAGCAGCGTGGTCGGCGCCTGCACCAGCGCGACGCCGCGCTGGTAGCACGCGGCCGCAAAGCCGGCCAGATCGCCCACCACGCCGCCGCCCAGAGCGAGTACGGCGCAGTCGCGGGCGAAGCGATTGGCGATCAGCACATCGAGCACGCGGGCGGTGTTGGCGAGGGTCTTGTGCGCCTCACCGTCCGGAAGGATCACCTCGACCACCCGTCGCCCGTGCAGTGCCTGCCGGAGCGTCGGCAGGTACAGCGGCGCCACGGTGGTATTGCTGACGACGAGCAGGTCGCGCGCCGGCAGCTGCCGTTGCCACGCTTCCGGCCGGCCGAGGAGTCCCTCATCGATCAGGATCGGATAGCTGCGGGTGCCGAGTTCGACGTTGAGAGTGTCCACGTGCGCACGCGACGCCTGAGGTCTGAGGCACCGCGTCCTCAGTATACGTGAGCGCTTTGCCCCGGGACGTCTCACCGCCCGCCGCGGCGCGCCGCGGCAAGCTCGCGCAGTACCTGCTCCGCGACGCTGCTCACCCGGCGGCCGTCGGTCGACACCACGAGGTCGGCGATCTCGTCGTACAGCGGAGCGCGCGCATCCATGAGCTGCCCGAGCCTGGTCGCGGCGTCGCCCGAGGCGAGCAATGGACGGTTCCTGCCGTGACGCACGCGGTCGGCCTGCTGCGCCACCGAGGTCTTGAGGTACACCACGCAGCCGCGCTCGGCGAGGTGGCGGCGGTTCTCCGGCAGCAGCACCGCGCCGCCCCCGGTAGCGAGCACGATGCCCTCGAGCGCCGTGAGCGCCTGGATCGCTTCGCGCTCGCGCTGGCGGAATCCCGCCTCGCCCTCCTTCTCGAAGATGAACGGGATGTCGACCCCGGTGCGCCGCTCGATCTCGGCATCGCTGTCGTGGAAGGCGAGCCCCAGCGCCCGCGCGAGATGGCGGCCGACGGCCGTCTTGCCCGAGCCCATGGGGCCGATGAGGAATACGCTGGTCTTGCCGAGCATGCCGCGCGACAGGATACCCAAAAGAGCGCGGCCGCCCGAGGGCGGCCGCAATCCTCAGCGCAGCAGCTGGGCGTGCTCAGTTATAGACGTTCACGCCCTCGCGCACGATCTTCGGGGTGATGAAGATCATGAGCTCGTCCTTGTCGTCCTGGTGATTGGTGTTCCGGAACAGGATTCCGAGGATCGGGATATCACCCAGGTACGGCACCTTGGTCTGGTCCTCGCGCTGCGTCGTCTGCAGGATGCCGCCGAGCACTACCGTCTGCCCGTCGTTCACCAGCACCTGGGTGCCGATCTCGCGCGTGTTGATGGAGGGGACGTTCACGCCGCCGGAGGCCACGATCACCTGCCCGACGCTGTCGTCACGGACGTCGAGGTCCATGATGATGCGGTTGTCGGGCGTAATCTGCGGCGTGACCTTGAGCGCCAGCACCGCCTTCTTGAACTGAATGGTGGTGGCACCGCTCGAGGCCGACTGCTGATACGGAATCTCGACGCCCTGCTCGATGACCGCCTCCTTCTGGTTGGCGGTGATGACCTTCGGCGAGGAGATGATGTTCGCCTGGGTCTCCGACTGGGCGGCCGAGAGCTCGAGGTCGACCAGGTAGTTGTTGCCCAGTATGCCGAGCGCCCACGAGCCGGCCGCCGGCGACACCGGCAGGTTGACGTTGTAGCGGTTGGCCGCCGTCGAGCCCGTCGGGAGTGTCACCGGGAACGGGCTGTTGGTGGTCTGCAGGTTGGTGAGCCCCGAGCCGATAATCTGGTCAGTGCCTGCGGCGCTGCCCGTGGTGGTCACGAGGCCGCGCTGGCCGTTCTTCTGGACGTTGGTCCAGCCGAACACCGCACCGAGCTGGCGCTGGAAGTCGTTGTTGACGATGACGATGCGCGCCTCGATGAGCACCTGGCGTACCGGGATGTCGAGCGTGGCCACCAGGCGGCGGATGTCGGCGAGCCGATCGACCGTGTCCTGCAGCAGCAGGGTGTTGGTGCGGTCATCGACCGTCACGCTGCCGCGCGCCGAGAGCAGCGAGTTGTTCTGCGTCTTGATGAGCGCCTCGAGGTCCTTCGCCTTGGCGTAGTTCACCTGCAGGTACTCGGAGCGCAGCGGCGCGAGCTCCTGCACGTCCTTGCGGGCGGCCAGCTCAGCCTTCTCGCGCGCGGCCAGCTCGGCCTGCGGCGCAACGATGATGACGTTGTCCTGGCGGCGCTTGTCGAGGCCCTTGGTGCGCAGCACGATGTCGAGGGCCTGATCCCACGGCACGTTCTGCAGGCGCAGGGTGACGTTACCGCTCACCGAGTCGCTCACCACGATGTTCTGGCCGCTGGCATCGGCCAGCAGCTGCAGCACCGCACGCGTCTCGATGTCCTGGAAGTTGAGCGTGAGGCGCTCGCCGGTGTACGCGGGCTTCTCTTCCGGTGCGTTGGCCACCTTGCGACGCGGCGCTACCTCGACCACATACTGATCGTCGGACTGATAGGCGAGCTGCTCGTAGTCGCCGCTGGCGGTGATCGCGATGCGCGAGCCGTTGCCGACGCGCGTGACGTCGAAGCCGCTCACCGGCGTGCCGTAGTCGGTCGCGTCGTAGCGGCGCGCGAGGTTCACCGGCACGCTCGCATCGCTGAAGTCGACCACGATCTGGTTGCCGATCTGGTGCAGATTGATGTGGATGTGCGGGTCGGACAGCCGCACGATCACGCGGCCGGCGCCGTCGGCGCTGCGGCGGAAGTCGATCGAGCGCAGCTCGCGCACGCCGCTGCCGCCGCCCGCCATCGCGGCAGCGGGCGCGGCCGCCGTCGGGCTGGCGCCGGCTCCGCCGCCGCTGCCGAGCGTGACGATGATGTTGTTGCCTTCGACGCGCGTGTCGTAGGGCACGAGCTTGTCGAGGTTGAGCACCAGGCGGGTACGGTCCTTGGTCTCGGCCGCGAGAATCGTGTCGAGTCCGGAGGCGTGCACGTCGATGCGCCGCGAGGGCAGCGCCAGGGTGGTGTTCGGCAGGTCGAAGGAGATGCGTGCCGGGTTGTCGATGGTGAACGACAACGGCTGCGGCGCGGGCGCCGACAGGCGCATGACCAGCTGCAGCTGGGCTCCCGCCAGGGGCTGCACGTCGATGGCTTGCAGCGCGGGTTGATCCGCGGCGCGTCCGGGTGCTCCGGGGAGCATACCGAGTGCTCCGACGACCACGAGCCAGGCGGCCGGGCCGAGGAGACGGTTGATCAGGCTTGACGCATGCATTCTTGAGAACTCCCTGCTACTCGTTCAGAGCGAGCGCGGCGGGGCGCTCCATGTATCCGCCGAGGCTGTCCGGAACGATTTCAATCAGACTGATCTTGGAGGGCGTGATGTCGGTGACCTTGCCTTCGGCCTGTCCCATGTGATTGCCGGTCGTCACGCGATGCACCAGGCCGTCCTTGGTCTCCACCAGGCCGTACATCTGTCCGCCGAGGCGCAGCGTGCCGACCATCCTCAGCGTGTCGAGCGAGTACTGCTCGAGGAATTCGCGGTTGCGCTTCTGATCCGGGCGCACGCCGGCCAGGCCCGCGCCCGAGCCGGGGCTGCTCGGCATGAAGGGCGAGCGCAGCTCGTAGTCGTTGTAGACGTAGGTCTCGTAGGGCTTGATCTCCGGCAGCGGCTCGACGCGTCCGCCCGGCTCCTTCTTGGTGTCCTCGACGAAGCGCGCCAGCTCGTCGTCCGCGCTCGAGCACGCCGTGAGCAGGGCGTAGCCGCAGGCGAGCGCCACCCACAGCAGCCGGGATCCGCGTCGGTAGGTCGGGTTAGTCATGGGTGAGCACCGCAGTCGCACCGTTCATGGCCGTCAGCCCCCTGCCGGCCGCGGGCGGTGGGTGACGTCCTTCTTCTTCTCCGCCTCGCTCGCGGCGATCTCGTCCTCGTCCATGTACCGGTAGGTCTTCGCCGTGAGCTCGAGCGACAGCTGATCGTAGGCGTCCTTGTTGTCCGATTTGATGTCGATGTCGTGCAACGTGACGATGCGTGGCAGCGCCGCGATGCCGCTGACGAACTCGCCGAACGAGTGGTAGTTGCCCGTCAGACGGATCTTGATGGGCAGCTCCGCATAGAAATCCTTCTTCTGCTCCGGCTGCGGCTGGAACAGCTTCTCCTGCAGCCCCGCCGCCAGGCCGGTCTGCGAGATGTCCACCAGCAGGCTCGGCACCTCGGTCTTGCCCGGCAGCTGCCGTAGCAACGCGCCGAAGGAGCGCTCGATGTCCTTCAGCTGCTGCTTGTACACCTCGAGGTTGACGGCCTTGGAATGCTTGTCCTTGAACTCCTGGCGTAGCTGCTGCTCCTCGCCCTGGCGGCGCTGCAGCTCCGGACGCTGCTCGTTCCACACCAGCATGTAGATGCCGACCAGCGACACCGCCACGAACGCGAGCGTCACGGCGCCGGCGAGCACCGGCAGCGGCCAGCGCCCCGGATCGCGCGGATCAAGTGAGCGCAGCTCTTCCAGCAGGTTCATTGCCGTGCCCCCGAGTCAGCGAGGCCGGCCTTGCGGATCTTGCCCTTGGTCTTGGCACCGGCATTCTCGCCCGTGGTGGCGGTAACCTGGTCGGCGGTGAGGGTGAAGCTCGAGCCGGGCCCGGAGCCCTTGGTGGTCTGCACCACCTCGAGCTCGGGATTGCGCAGCCACTGCGAGGCGTCGATGGCGCGCATGAAGGAGGACACGCGCGTGCTCGACTGCGCGATGCCGTCGAATTTCAGCCGCATGCCGTTCTGCTTGACCGCGGTCAGATACACGCCCTCGGGCAGCGTACGCACGATCTCGTCGAACACGTGCACGATCTCCGGCCGCGAGCGCTGCAGCTTCTCGATGATCTCCATGCGCGCGATGAACTTCTGCTTGGAGCTCTCGAGGTCGTTGATCTCCTCGATCTGCTTGTCGAGCAGCTTGATCTGCGTGCGCAACAGGTCGTTGCGGTGCACCTGTGCCTCGATCATCGAGCCGTACAGCAGATAGGCAGCGAATGCGGTCACGACGCCGGCGCCGGTGGCCGCCACCAGCGCCACCACGAAGGCGAGCTTACGCTCCTTGCGTTTGGCTTCCCGGTGCGGAAGTAGGTTTATACGAGGCATGTCAGTCGAAACTCCGCAGTGCGAGACCGCAGGCGGTCAGCAGCGCGGTAGCGTCGCGCTGCACCGCCTGCGCCTTGGCGCGCGAGGACAACTTCATCTGGCCGAGCGGGTCGCCTTTCTCGGCGGAAATACCCACGCGGCTGGAAATCACTTCCGCCACTCCCGGGATGTTGGCGCAGCCGCCGCACACCAGGATCTTCTCCGGCTGCTCGCGCCCGGAGCCGGAGGCGAGATAGAACTGCAGCGAGCGGCTCACCTGCTGGGTCATGTCGTCGATGAACGGGTCGAGGACCTCTGACTGATAATTGCCGGGCA
>DASPPI010000040.1:0-3238 GCA_035625615.1 Steroidobacteraceae bacterium
TTCCCAGCCGCGCTGCGCATACAGCTCGAGAACGTTGCGCAGCACGTGGCGCGGAGCCATCGATACGCGCCGGCCGTCGGCATAGAAGCAGTCGTGGATCACCTGCGCGGTGGGCTCGGCCGCCCACGGCACGCGCCGCACGGTTTTCGGGTCCGCCTTGAGGACGATGTCGATCTCCGCCGGGCTCATGGCGTCCCCGGTCTCCGGCGGATAGTCGCCGGTCACCGTCTGCAGGAACACGCTCTCGGGCAGGCGCATGCCGCCGTCCTCGGCGAACTTTTCCGCGGGCATGATCTTGCCGCGGGCGATGCCGGCCATGTCGGGAATGATCGCCTCCACCTCGGAGATGCCGTGATCGCGGAAGAACTGCCGGATCTCACTCGCCATGGGACGCCTCTCACTTCGACTGCGCGCGCTCGGCCGCCGCCCGCCCGAAGGCGGCGAATAGCGCGCGTGAAAAGGGGTTGTTCATAACACGCCACTCGGGGTGCCACTGCACGGCGAGCGCGAAGCGCGCGGCCGAACGCACGCGGAAGGCTTCGATGACGCCGTCCGGGGCGCGCGCCTCCACGGCCAGCGCCGGACCCAGGCGGTCGATGCCCTGGCTGTGGAGCGAGTTCACCTCGATGCGGTCGCCCGCAGCGAGCGAGCGCAGCACACCGCCAGGCTCGAGCGTCACCTCGTGCGCCGGGCCATACTGCACCTCGAGCGGCTGCGACTCATCGTCGCGATGATCGAGGTGCCCGGGCACTTCGTGCAGCTTCTGGTGCAGCGTGCCGCCGAAGGCGACGTTCATCTCCTGGAAGCCACGGCAGATCCCGAGTACCGGCACGCCGGCCTCTACGGCCTTGCGGATCAGCGGCAGCGTGGTGGCATCGCGTGCCGGGTCATGCAGCGTACCCGGCTCGCTCGGGCTGCCCCGGTAATGGTGCGGCTCGACGTTGGAGGGGCTCCCCGTGAACAACAGTCCGTCGAGCCGCTCGAGCAGCTCCTCGAACCGCAGTTCTGCGGCGAGCGCGGGAATCAGCAGCGGCGCGGCGTCGGCGGCTTCCAGCACGGCGCGGGCATACTTCTCCCCCACCATGTGGAACGGGTGTTGGCCGACCAGGCGCCGGTCGGCGGGAATACCAATCAGTGGATGGGCGGCCATGGGCTGGTGCCGGGACGGCGTCTAGTATCTTAAACAGACCGCCCTGTCGAATCTCCAAGGTAGAAGCGTATTAGACCACAGCTCGGCCGCAGAAGCCTCAGCTTGCGCCCGCGACGGAACTGCGGTAGGCGCCCCGCGGGCGCGTCCTGACGCCATTGCCGGAGAGCGGCGCGGATTTGCCGCGCGCCGCGCGGTATCGCTATCCTGCCCGCCTCACGCGGCCGCCCGGTCTTGCGAATATCCTAAACACCCGCGAGCCGGGACATCCCATGGCACCACAGGATTATGTCGCCTCGTACTATGCCGCCTCGGTGCACGCCGCGCCCGAGCGCCCCGCGCTGCAGGGAAGCGTGGAATGCGACGTGTGCGTCGTGGGCGGCGGGATCGCCGGCTGCTCGGCCGCGCTGCACCTGGCCGAAAAGGGGCTCTCGGTGGTGCTCCTCGAGGAGCATCGCGTGGGCTGGGGCGCCTCGGGCCGCAGCGGCGGACAGGCGATCTTCGGCGTGGCCGCCGGCCAGGCGAAGCTCAAGCGGCTGATTGGCGCGGAGGGGGCGCGCGCAGTCTGGGACATGTCGGTGGAGGCGCTCGCGCTGGCGCGCGAGCTGATCGCTCGCTTTGCCATCGAGTGCGATTGGGCGAGCGGCTACCTGCTCACCGCGGTCAAGGAGCGCCACCAGCGCGAGCTGCAGGCGGAGGTGCACGAGCTGCGCGAGCGCTTCGGCTACCGGAGCGTTCGTTACGTGCCGCGCGAGGAGCTGCGCACCATGCTGGCGAGCGAGCGCTACCTCGGCGCTCTCTACGACAGCAACAGCGGTCACCTGCACCCGCTCAACTACACGCTGGGGATCGCTGCGGGCGCCGAGTCCCTCGGCGCGAGCATCTTCGAGGGCACCCGCGCCGGCAGCTTCACGCCGGGCGGCGCCGGGCCGGTGCGGGTTCACACGCCGCGCGGCGAGGTGCGCGCGCGCTTCCTGGTGTTGTGCGGCAATGTGTACCTCGGCGCCACCGCACCGGCACTCGCCGCCAAGATCATGGGAGTAGCCACCTACATCGTCGCTACCGAGCGACTGGGGCCGCAGCGCGTGCGTCAGCTCATCGCCGACAACGTCGCGGTGTGCGATATGAACTGGGTGCTCGATTACTTCCGTCGCTCGGCGGACGACCGGCTGCTGTTCGGCGGGCGCGTGAATTACTCGGGGCTGCGGTCGTTCGATGCGCCCGCCGCCACGCGGGTGCGCATGCTCACCGTATTTCCCCAGCTGGCCGGTGCGCGCATCGATTACGCCTGGGGCGGCGAGGTTGACATTACGCTCAATCGCGCGCCGCACTTCGGGCGCCTCGCGCCGAATGTCTACTTCCTGCAGGGCTTCTCCGGCCACGGCATCGCGCTCACCGGCATCGCCGGCAAGCTCGTGGCGGAAGCCATTAGCGGCACGGCCAGCCGCTTCGACGTGTTTGCCCGGATCCCGCACGGCAACTTTCCGGGCGGAGCGGCGCTGCGGCGGCCGGCGCTGGTGCTGGCGATGCTGTGGTACCGCCTGAAGGACCTGCTGTAGCGCGGCAGGCGCGCACCGCCCGGGTGGAACGCCGCCATGCATCGCCCCACACTGTGGTACCGGCAGATCATCTGGCTCCTGTGGGGTGCCTGGGCCCTCTACTGGATCGTCTGCGCCGCGCGCAGCAAGATCACGCAGCGCCGCGAGTCGCTCGGCTCGCGCCTGGCGCACGTGGTGCCGCTCACGGTCGGCGGGGTGCTGCTCGCCTGGCACGATATGCCGTGGAGCTGGCTCACCCAGCGTCTCTGGCCGCGCTCGCTTGCGCCCTATTGGATCGGCGTGGTGCTACTCGCCGGCGGTCTGGCGTTCGCCGTCTGGGCGCGCGTGCACCTCGGGCGCAACTGGAGCGGCACGGTAACCGTGAAGGAAGGCCACGAGCTCGTCCGCTCAGGCCCCTACGCCGCGGTACGGCACCCGATCTATACCGGGCTCATCACGGCCTTGCTGGGCACGGCCATCGCCTCGGGTACGGTGCGTGCCGCGATCGGTGTCGCGGTCATCATCGCGGCGCTCTCACGCAAGCTGCGCATCG
>DASPPI010000041.1:0-3386 GCA_035625615.1 Steroidobacteraceae bacterium
ACACCAGTGAGCACCAGATGCCGGGGGCGGGCGCCGGTCACGCGCAACTCCTCACCGCCGCGCTCCGCGAGCACAGTCGCGCCGCAGCGTTGCGCGAGGTCGAGGCCGCGGCGCAGCGGCTCGCGCGCCTGCACTCGCCGACCGTGGCGGCGCAACGCAGCGCCGAGATCGACCAGAGCCCGCGTTAGTTCCAGCCCGCGTGGGCTGCGCTCGAGCGCCTCCACGGCGGCGCGCATATGCTTGATCCGCTCATCGCGCCCGCGGCCTGTCAATCCTAGGGGTCGGGCGGAGGGTTCAGCTACTCGTTGTGTCCCCGCCCCGGTGGAGGGGGCGAATTGTCATCTCGCGGCCGAGAAGCTGGAGCACGCCGCGGCGGTGTCGTGATCACGCGCTGGAGTTGGGGGTGGCGCCCGGCGCGCTCCGCGCGGACTGATGCCAGCCTAGTTTGAGCGGTGGCGTAGCCTTGGCCGGTGATGGGGGCGAGGTTATTGGAGCGGGATGTGGAGCTGGCTCGGGTTGCGGCGGCGGTCGGGGTAGGGAGCGGGGTGCTGGTGGTGGAGGGCGAGCCGGGGATCGGCAAGAGCGCGCTGTTGGCGGCGGGTGTGGAGGTGGCGCGCGCGCAGGGTTCGGTGGCGTTGTGTGCTCGTGGAGGTCTGCTGGAGCGAGACTTCGGATACGGGATCGTGCGGCAGCTGTTCGAGGCGCCGCTGCGGGGAGCGACGGCGGGCGAGCGGCGGCGGTGGGTGTCGGGCGCGGCACGTCTGGCCGCGCCGGCGCTCGGGCTGGCAGGGGCGGAACAGCTGGCCGGGGTCGAGGATGCGGCGTTTGCCACCCAGCATGGTCTGTATTGGCTTGCCGTGAATCTCGCGAGTGAGACACGGTTGGTGTTGGTGGTCGATGACTTGCAGTGGTGCGATCTGGCGTCGCTGCGGTGGCTGGTGTATCTGGCGCGCAGGCTGGAGGGGGAGTCGGTGGTGGTGGTGGGGGCGTGGCGGACGGGCGAGGATGAGGCGCCGGTGGAGTTGCTCGACCAGCTGGGCGGCGAGCGGGTAGTGCCCTCGGCGCTGAGCGTCGGGGCGACCGGCGAGCTGATCGCGTGGCGGTTGGGCCGCGAGTGTGATGAGCGAACCGCGCAGGCCTGCCGGACTGCGACGGGCGGCAACCCGTTGCTTGTGACGGAGTTGGCGCACGCGTTGGATGAAAACACGTCGCTGCCGCTCGATGCGCAGCGCGTGGTCGAGCTCGGGCGGCCTGCCGTTGCGCGGCACGTCTCCTGGAGGATGGGGCTGCTCCCGCCGGTGGCAGGGGAGGTCGCCGCGGCGGCGGCGGTGTTCGGGGATGAGGCGCCGCCGCGTCAGTTGGCGGGGTTGACGGGCGTGTCGATGGAGGAGGTTCGCGACGCTTGTGATCGCCTTGTGGCAGCGCGGATCCTGGCTGGCCGGGAGGCGTTTGCGTTCGTTCATCCGCTGGTGCGCGAGGCGGTCTATGGCGCGCTGCGCCCGGCGCGTCGCGCTGCGCTTCACCGGCGGGCGGCGGATGTGTTGGATTCGGAGGGTCTTGTCGATCGCGCCGCGGTGCAGCTGCTCGCGGCCGAGCGGACCGGCGACGGGGAGGTAGTCCGCCGGCTGGTGGTGGCGGCGGAGCGTGCGCTTGGGCGCGGCGCGGTTGAGGAGGCGGTGGTGCTGCTTCGCCGCGCGCTCGAGGAGCCGCCGCCGCGAGTGGAGCGGTATCGGGTGTTGATTCGGCTGGCGGACGCCGAGTTTCTGGCGGCCAGCGAGGCCGCGGCGATCGGCCATGGGCGCGCGGCACTCGAGCTGGCCCGCGATTTCGAGCAGCGGGAGGAAGCCGCGCTGCTGCTCGCACGTGTCCTGGTCGTCACAAGCCGAGCGGAGGAGGGTGTCGAGCTGCTGGCGACGGCGGCTACTGCGTTACACGAGGCGGCCCCGGAGCGCGCACTGCGACTGGAAGTGGCCTGCGTGCTCTATCTGCCAGTCCTGCCACTCCCACCGCCGGACACCCGGCCCCGGACCGAGGCGCTGGCCGCGCGAGTGGAGCGTGGCAGTTTGGCCGAGCAGAGGCTGCGCGCGCAGCTTGCTTTGATCGATGCGACCGCGGTCGGGATGCGGCCCGCCGGCGAGGTGGCGGAGCTCGCGCTCCTCGCGTTGCGAGACGGGCAACTGTTGGCAGACCTTGGCGGCCCTGGTTTTGTCTGGGCGTCGGTCACGCTGTGTAATTGCGAGCGGCTGGATCAGTGCGGCGAGTGGCTGCGCCGTCGAGAGGGGCTGGCGACACGGACCGGGTCGCGTGCCGAGCTGCAGTCCCTCGCGGCGCTGCGCGCGCGGATCGCGCGGGTGCGCGGCGAGTTGCCAGCGGTGGTCGATGAGGCACGGTTCGCGCTTCGGGACCGGACGGCGCGCCGCTACGCGTTTACCTTCCCGGTCGCGGCTACTGAGCTCGTGTTCGCGCTGGTCGAGCGGGGCGAGCTCGACGAGGCCGAGGCTGTACTGCGGGGTCACGGGATCGCCGAGGGCATCACCTGGATGTGGTGGGAGTTGATTCCAGAGCGGGTCGCGCTCGCGCTCGCGCGCGGCGACCTTCAGCGGGCGCGGGCGCAGCTGGCGTCCGCGCCGCCGGAGCGGAGCATGGTTCCGCTGCAGATGGCGCCGTGCGAGGTGGCGGTCGCGCTGGCCGGCGGTGAGCGCGAGCAGGCGCTGGAGCGGGCGCGGGCGATGCTCGCACTCGCGGAGTTGTTCGGCGCGCCCGGGAGAATCGGAATGGCGCGGCGACTGGTCGGGCTCGCGACCGGCGGCGAGACAGGGATCGAGCAGCTGCGCGCAGCGGTCGAGGCGCTCGAGCGCAGCCCCCGCCGGCTTGAGCTGGCGCGAACGCTCGTCGACCTCGGGGCTGCGTTGCGCCGCCACGGTCGGCGAGTGGAGGCGCGCGAGCCGCTGCGCCGCGGCCTCGACCTCGCGCAACGCTGCGGCGCGACTGTGCTCGTGGAGCGCGGCGGTGAGGAGTTGCGCGTGACCGGCGCCCGCCCCCGGCATCTGGTGCTCACTGGTGTTGAGTCGTTAACGCCGAGTGAGCTGCGGGTCGCGCGGCTGGCCGCGCAGGGACGGTCGAACCGCGAGATCGCGCAGGCGCTGTTCGTAACCGGCGGGACGGTCGAGACGCACATGCGCCACGTATTCCAGAAGCTCGACCTCAAGCGCCGCGAGGAGCTCCCCGCCGCGCTGGCCGGCTGACCCCTCCGGGTCCGGGCCGAAATCTCAGGGTGGGTCCTTGATGTGAAGCACGCCATCCCGATGGAAGATCGGCCCATGCACACCGAAAGCCTGATCCGCCCGTCGGCAAGCGGCGACGAGGTCACGGCCGGGATGCCGACG
>DASPPI010000042.1:0-10201 GCA_035625615.1 Steroidobacteraceae bacterium
CTGCCGGTGATCGCGGTGTGCCTGGCGATCTGGGGCGCGTTTACGCTCGCCGGCCTGTACGGCATCGCCATCGCCGCAACGGCGATGCTGTCGATGACCGGCATGATCGTCGCGCTCGATGCCTACGGTCCGATCACCGACAATGCTGGCGGCATCGCGGAAATGGCCGGCCTGCCGAAGGAGGTGCGCGCCATCACCGATCCTCTGGATGCGGTCGGCAACACCACCAAGGCGGTGACCAAGGGCTATGCCATCGGCTCGGCGGGACTGGCGGCGCTGGTGCTGTTCGCCGACTACACGCACAACCTCCAAGCCGCCGGCAAGCTCGCCGACTTCTCCCTGTCCGATCCGGCGGTGATCATCGGCCTGTTCATCGGCGGCCTGGTGCCCTATCTGTTCGGCGCCCTGGCGATGGAGGCCGTGGGACGCGCCGCCGGCTCGGTGGTCAACGAGGTACGCCGTCAGTTCCGCGAGATCAAGGGAATCATGGCCGGCACCGAGAAGCCGGACTATTCGCGCGCCGTCGACCTGCTCACCAGGGCGGCCATTGGCGAGATGATTGTGCCGTCGCTGCTGCCGATCCTGGTGCCGATCGTGCTGGTGGTCGTCCTCAATTCGCTGATGGGTGCAGGCGCCGGCGTGCGCGCCCTCGGAGGCCTCCTGATCGGCACCATCGTCACCGGTCTGTTCGTCGCCATCTCGATGACCACCGGGGGCGGCGCCTGGGACAATGCCAAGAAGTACATCGAGGAAGGCAACTTCGGCGGCAAGGGCTCAGATGCGCACAAGGCTGCCGTGACCGGCGATACCGTAGGCGATCCGTACAAGGACACGGCGGGCCCGGCCATCAACCCGCTGATCAAGATCATCAACATCGTGGCGCTGCTGCTGGTGCCCCTGCTGTAGCGCCGCCGGGTTCCCCTCGCTCAGGCCGCGAGCGCCAGCGGCTGCGGCCGCCCGATGGCGTACCCCTGCAGGTAGTCGACGCCCATGCGGCGCGCCTCTTCCGTTGCCGCGGCATCTTCCAGCTGCTCGGCAATCACCTTGAAGTTGAGCGTACGCGCCAGCTTGATCATCGCCGTCACCATCGCCTGATTGACGTTGTCGCGCGCGAGGTTGCGCGTGAAGGAGCCGTCGATCTTCAGATAGTCGAGCGGCAGGTTCCTGAGGTTCGAGAACGAGCCGAGGCCCGAGCCGAAGTCGTCGAGTGCGAACTGGCAGCCCATGCCGTGCAGCACGCCGACGAAGCGCCGGGCGTGATCGAGATTGGCGATCACGGCGCTCTCGGTGAGCTCGAAGCACACCTGCGCCGGCGCGGCACCGGTGCTGTCCAGGCACTCGACCACGAACTCGAGGAACTGCGCATCCCCGAGCGTCTGGCCGGAGATGTTGATCGCCACGCTGCGGTTGGCAGGGACGGCAAGCGCGCCGCGCCCCAGCGCCGCGAGCGTCGTCTGCACCACCCAACGGTCCACCAGTCCCATGAGGCGATAGCGCTCGGCGGCGCGCATGAACTCCGCCGGCAGCAGGTCGTGACCGGACTCGTCCTGCAGGCGTACCAGCACTTCCATCGTCGGGCCGCCGTCCCCGCCGTGCGCCGGCACGATCACCTGGGTATACAGCTGGAAGCGGTTCTCCCTGAGCGCCGCCTGCAGGCGCTGCAGCCACTGGATCTCGCCCGTATGGCGCGCGAGCGCCTCGTCGCGTGCCGAGTACACCGCCACCCGGCCCGAGCCCTGCTTCTTGGCGACGTAGCAGGCGGTATCGGCGGCGGCGAGCATCTCCTCGAGCGTGCCGCTCTCGCGCGAGATCTCGACCAGCCCGACCGACACGCCGATATTGAAGATCCGGTCCTTCCAGACGAAGCGATAATCGCCCACCGACCGGCACACGTCATCGGCGATCTGCCGCGCCTTCTCCAGCGGGCAGCCGATCAGCAGAATGCCGAACTCATCGCCGCCCAGGCGGCCGACGGTATCGCTGTCGCGCACCGCGTCGCGCAGCAGCTTGGCCACCTCGCGCAGCATGCTGTCACCGGCCAGGTGACCACTAGTGTCATTGACGAGCTTGAAGCGATCGAGGTCCAGGTAGCACAGCACGTGCTGGCCCTCGCCCCGCCGGCTGCTCTCGATAGCCTCCTCCAAGCGCCGCTCGAGCTCGCGGCGATTGACCAGTCCGGTGAGCGCGTCGTGCGTCGCCTGGTAGGACATCTGCCGCGCCAGCCCGCGCATCTCGGTGACGTCGTGCAGCATCACCACCGCGCCGAGCAGCTCGCGGGCGCTGTTGCGGATGGGCGCGGCCGACAGCTCGATCGAGCGCTCGCTGCCGTTGCTGCGCGACACCAGCAGCGCGCGGCGGCTGAGGCTCACGGCCGCGCCGCCGGTCAATGCCTGGTGCACCGGATCGGACAGCAGGCGGCGGTCGCTCTCGTCCACCAGACTCACGATGTCCTGCAGCAACCTGCCGGTCGCCGCCGTGCTGTCGCTGCCGGTGAGCTGTTCGGCGGCGGGGTTGAGGAAGGTGATGCGGCCGTCCGTGTCGGTCGCGATGATCGCCTCGGCGAGCGCGCTGAGCGCCAGCAGCTGCGGCTCGGCCGAAGCGTCGACCGGCAGCCGCAGCGCCTTCGTGGTCTGCGTGGGGATGATCTCGACGCCGGTGATCAGCAGTGCACTGCCCTCGTCGTAGTCGACCGGAGTGGAGCTGATCTCGAGGCGGCTCATCTGGCCCTGCAACCCGACCATATCGATCTCGTAGCGCTCCGCGGCGCTCTCGCCGGCGAGGCGCCGGCGGATGTTCTCGCTCACCAGCTCGGAGTACTCCGGCGGCACGAGATCGGCCAGCCGTCGTCCGATCAGCTCGGCGCGATCGACGCCGACGAAGCTGGCGAACTGGCGGTTCGCGTACAGGATGGCATCGCGGTGCACCAGGACCGCCTCGTGTATGCGCTCGCCGAGCTCGGCGAACAGCTTGGACGTCTGCGCCGCGCCGCGTTCGGCCCGCGGCGCGGCACGCGTCAGCAGGTGATTGACGGCGCTGACGAGGGCGGCTATCTCCGGCCGGTCACTCTCGAGATCCACCCGCCCGCCCGCCCGCCCGTCGGCGGCGATGCGCTGCAGCTGTTGCGACAGCTCCCGCAGACTGCGCACGTCGCGGCGCTGCAACGCATAGAGGACCAGGACCAGAGCGGCGACGAGGGCGAACAGGAGGCACAGGAGCCCGACAATCGACATCTGCGTTCTTCTCAACCCTTCCGCTCGGGTTTACCCCGCTCAAGGGTCCGCAGGCGCTCTGATTCGACTTGTCACGCCTGTGGCATACGGACCGCACAAGCATAGCGCAGGCTCCCCTCGCCCCGTCGGTATTTCACCATATCTCGTCGCATGCCCGCTTGGCAGGGCGCCCGAAAACCCTTAACTTCTGCGGCCTTTTCCGGAGTTGGCAATAAGTCCAATCGGGGCGCAAGCATGCAGCCAGCAGATGCCCGCGAACAGATGATCGAGCAGCAGGTGCGCGCCTGGGACGTGCTCGACGAACGCGTCCTGGATGCCATGCGCCGCGTGCCGCGCGAGCTGTTCGTGCCGCAGGCGCAGCGCTATCGCGCCTACGCCGACGTCGAGGTGCCGCTGGCGCGCGGGCAGCATATGTTGCGCCCCAGCGTCGTCGGCCGACTGCTGCAGGCGCTCACTCCCCGGGACGGCGAGCAGGTCCTCGAGATCGGTGCGGGCAGCGGTTTCGTCACGGCCTGTCTGCGCGCCATGGCGACCCAGGTGCGCTCGCTCGAGGTGTTTCCCGAGCTGGCCGAGGAGGCGCGCCGCAACCTGGCGCTGCTCGGCATGCGCGACGTCCAAGTGGTGGACGCCGATGCCCTGCACGGCGACAGCGGCGAGCGCTACCACGCCATCGCCGTGACCGCATCGCTGCCGCTCTACGATGAGCGCTTCGAGCGCATGTTGGCCGTCGGCGGGCGGCTGTTCGTCGTGGTGGGTGCGGCACCGGTGATGGACGCGCGACTGGTGCGGCGCACGGCGGAGGATTCCTTCGTGACTCGAAGCCTGTTCGAGACCGTCATCGATCCGCTGGTGAATGCAGTGCAGCCGCCGGAATTCAGTTTCTGACCAGCGGCTCCGGAGCTGCCAGCTGAATGAAAGGGAGTGTCATGACACGCGCCTCCGCTACCGCCCTACTCCTGCTTGTGTTCGCGGGCGCCGCGCAGCCCAAGGATCTGATCGGCGTTTTCGAGGACGCGGTGCACAACGACCCGGTCATCCTCCAGGCCGACGCCAACCGTCTCGCGGCGCGCGAGTCGAAGCCTCAGGCGATCGCCTCGCTGCTGCCGCAGCTGAACGGCACCGCCGGCGTAACGGGGGATCACAACTCCGGGGCGCAGCCCTTCAGTACCACAGCGGCGGTTGCCGCCGTGCCCGTCACATCAGACACCACCACGCGCACCTGGGGCGTGAACCTCAAGCAGAACGTGTTCTCGTGGGCGAACTGGATGACCTTGAAAGAAGCCGGTCGCGAGGTCGCTCAGGCCGAGGCCAATTACCAGGCCGCCGAGCAGAACCTCATCCTGCGCGTCTCGCAGGCCTACTTCGCGGTGCTCGCCGCCTACGACACGCTGCAGGCGGACCAGGCCTCGCTGGAAGCCATCTCGCGCCAGCTCGATCAGGCCAACAAGCGCTTCGAGGTGGGACTCATCGCCATCACCGACGTGGAAGATGCCAAGGCGGCGCGCGACACCGCCGCCGCAACGGTCATCGCGCAGAAGCGCACGCTCGCCACCACCGAGGATCAGCTGCAGGAGATTACCGGGCAGAAGTACGACCAGCTGGCCAAGCCCGGAACCGAGATGCCGCTCAAGAATCCCGAGCCGGCGGACGAGGGCCGCTGGGTCGACATCTCGCTCGAACAGAACCTGTCGCTGGTCTCGAGTCGCCTCGCCGCCGACATCGCGCGCGACAACGTGCGCATCGCCATCGGCGGCCACCTGCCGACCCTCGACATCCTCGCAGGACGCAGCTATCAGAGTCAGGGTGTCAACGAGACCTTCGGCCCCTACAACAGCCCCATACTCGGTCAGTCCTTTCCGGCCATCTCAGCCAGCTACGACTCCTATTTCAACGACCGGCAGATCACCCTGCAGCTGACCGTGCCGCTGTTCGCCGGCGGCGCGACGCAGTCGAAAGTGCGCCAGACGCAGTACCAGTGGATCGCGGCCAAGGAGGCGGTGGTGCAGAGTTCGCGCGCCACCGAGCGCCAGGCGCGCGACGCCTACCTCGGCGTCATCGCTGGCATCGCGCGCGTACAGGCGCTGCGACAGGCGGTCGAATCCAACCGCACCGCGCTCAAGGCGACCGAGGCGGGCTATGACGTGGGCACGCGCACGTCGGTCGACGTTCTCAATGCGCGCAAGAACCTGGTGCAGGCCGAGACCGACTACTCCACCAGCCGCTACGACTATATCGTGAGCGTGCTGCAGCTGCGCCTCGCGGCCGGCAACCTCGACCGCGCGCAGCTCGCCGAGGTCAACAACTGGCTCTCCGTCACGGTACCGACCTCGCCCGCGAGAGTCACTCCCGAGAGCGTGGCGCCGACCATCCCGGCGCCCCAGCCTGCGGCACCGCCACCGCAAGCGGCCCCGCCGCCGGCGGCCCCGCCGCCGGCCACGCCGCCGGGCGCCACTCCCCCACCGGGCGGCAGACGTTAGCGCTCAGCCCTGCGCGAGCAGCGGCTCGATCAGCGCCAGCAGCTTCGCCAGCGCGCCGCGGTTGCCATCCACCGACTCGCGACCCTGTGCGCCGATGCGCTCGCGCGCCGGCGCGTCGGCGAGCAGCGCGCTCACGCGCGCACCGAGCTCGGCGGCATTGTGCACGACCTCGGCCGCGCCGCGCCCGATCAGCAGGCGCGCGACCTCGGCGCCGTTGGAGTTGTCCGGGCCGGTGAGAATCGGCACCCCGAGTGCGGCCGGCTCGAGCAGGTTGTGACCGCCCACCGCGACCAGGCTCCCGCCGACGAATGCCACGTCCGCCGCCGCGTAGAAATCGAGCAGCTCGCCGAGTGAATCGAGCAGCAGCACCTCGCAGTCCGCGTCGCCTGCGGCGGACTGCGAGCGCCGTACGAAGCCGACACCCGTCTGCGCGAGCGACTGCGCCACTTCGGCAAAGCGCGGCGGATGGCGCGGCGCGAGCACCAGCAGCGCCCCAGGGTGCTCGGCGCGCACGCGCCGCTGCGCCTCGAGCACGGCCTGCTCCTCGCCTCCGCCGTGCGTGCTGCCCGCCACCCACAGCGGGCGATCGGGCGCGAAACGCGAGCGCAGCTGCGCGCCGCGCGTGCTGATGTCGGCCGGCAGCTCGAAATCGAACTTGATGTTGCCGGTCACGTGGGTGCTCGCCGGATCGGCCCCGAGCGCCTGGAAGCGCTCGGCATCGTCCGGGCCCTGCGCCGCGACGACCGCCGTGTGCGCCAGGGTGTCGCGGAACAGCGCTCCGAGGCGCCGGTAACGGCCGACCGAACGTGCCGACAGCCGCGCGCTCGCCAGCACCAGCGGCACGCGGCGGCGGCCGCACTCACGGTACAGGTTCGGCCACAACTCGGTCTCGAAAATGACCGCCAGCCGCGGCTGGACGCGGGCGAAGAAGCGCCGCACCGCGCCCGGCAGGTCGTAGGGCACGTAGCGCACCTGTGCCATGTTCCCGAACAGCGCCCGCGCGCGCGCCGCACCGGTGGGGGTGAAGGTCGTGACCGTGAGTGCGAGATCAGGGTGAAGCCGGAACAGCGCGCTCACCAGCGGTGCGCACGCCTGCACCTCGCCGACCGACACCGCGTGCACCCACACGCCGTGCGGCGCCGGCGGCGCACCGAAGCCGAAGCGCTCGGAGAAGTTGTGCCAGTAGCTGCGGTCGCGCACCCCGCGCCACAGGAACACCGCCGAAACGACCGGAGCGGCGAGATAGGCGGTCAGGAGATATAAAAGCCGCAATGCGCGCCCGAGCACTTTCTCAGGCCGGGGACAGCTCGCCCTTGCCGGGCGACCTGCGGTAGCCATCGAGCAGTCCATGCCAGTCGGCCTCACCGAAGCGCTCGGACGGCAGCGCCCAGGTGATCTTCTCCAGCGAGCGGCGCAGCCGCACCAGGTTGGCGTCGCACCACAGTCCCGGCGTGCGCAGCTGACTGCGATCGAAATCGACCAGATAGACATTGTCCTCACTGAGCAGCACGTTGCGTGCGTTGAGGTCTGCATGGCACACGCCGAGATCGTGAAAGCGGCGGATGCAGCGCCCGATCGAGATCCACGTGAGCACCGACAGCGCGCCGGCGCGCAGGCACTCGGCGAGCGAGCCGACCGTGGCGAGCCGCTCGGTGAGGATGTCGCCGGTGTAGGTCGCGCCCTGCCGCCGGTAGCGGGCGCCGATCGGTGCGGGCACCGGCAGTCCCGCGCGATGCAGGCTGTAGGTGAGCTGCCATTCCGCGAAGGGTCGCGTGTGGTCCTCTCCGTGCCAGAAGTAGCGATCGGGCGAGATGCGCGTCAGCAGACCGCCGCGGCGGTAGTGCCGCAGCACGTAGCGCCTGCCGTCAGCGGCGCGGATGAAATGGGCGGGGCCCTTGACGCCGAATGCGCTGCCATCGAGCTCGCCGCGCCCCTGCCAGAAATCCGGATCGAACCAGCCGGTGCTCAAATTGCTCGCACGGGAGCCGTCATATAGCATGGCGCCGCCCGCGAGGGCGCCGCGTTTTACCTCGGGGCCGAGCGCCCAGCGCCCATTCACAGACCTGACTCCAAGATGTTGCCTCGCCCCGAACCGCTGCGCAGCGTCGGTACACTCAAAGCCGACGGCGCGCGCTGCCGCGGCTGCGCACTGCCGATCGACGCGCCCGAGTTTATCACCGTCGGGCGGCGCGAGCCGCGCGCGGGGAGCTCAGCGGCCGACAGCAGATCAGCGCCCCGGGCAGTGAGTTGCTAGGATCACGCCATGAAAGACATCCTTGTGCCCCTCTCACCGGGCGAGCTGCTCGACAAGATCACGATCCTGCGCATCAAGCTGGTGCGCATCCAGGACGCCGGCAAGCTCGCCAACGTGAAACTGGAGCTGTCGCTGCTCGAGCAGACCTGGAAGGACGCGGGCGGCGCAGCACACGAGGTGGCGCCCGATGAGCGGGCGCTGCAGAGCGTCAACGAGCGCCTGTGGGACATCGAGGATCGCATCCGCGACAAGGAGGCGCGGCAGACCTTCGACCGCGACTTCATCGAGCTGGCGCGCGCCGTTTATGTGTGCAACGACGAGCGCGCGGCGATCAAGCGGCGCATCAACGTGCAACTTGGCTCGCGGCTCGTGGAAGAAAAATCGTACAAACAGTATCGCTAGCACCAGCTCCCGAGATCTCTGCCGACGGCCAGCCCGGAGTGTCCCGCCAGTGCGTGCGCCGCGATCCCTTATCCTCACGACCCTGAGCGTCGCCGTGCTCGCCCTGCTGGCACGCCCTGGCGTCGCCCAGCACGCACCGGCCGGCGCCTGGGCGGATCTTGCCTGGCGCATGGTCGGGCCGCTGCGCGGCGGGCGCACCCGCGCGGTGGCCGGCGTGCCCGCGCAGCCGGCGGTCTTTTACGTGGGGGCGGTCAACGGCGGCGTGTGGAAGACCGAGGACGCCGGTCGCAGCTGGCGACCCATCTTCGACAACCAGCCGACGCAATCGATCGGCGCGATCGCGGTAGCGCCTTCGGATCCCGACATCATCTATGTGGCGAGCGGCGAGGGACTGCTGCGGCCCGACCTGTCGGTCGGCAACGGCATTTATCGCTCCGCTGACGGCGGGGCCAGCTGGACGCACCGCGGCCTCGCTGATGGGCAGCAGATCGCGGAGCTGGCGGTTGATCCGCACGACCCGGCGCGGCTGTTTGCCGCGGTACTCGGCCATCCCTACGGTCCGAGCAGCGAGCGCGGCATCTATCGCTCGCGCGACGCGGGGGCCACCTGGGAGCGGGTGCTGTACCGCGATGAAAACACCGGCGGCTCGGCGGTCGCCATCGATCCGCTCGACCCGCAGGTCGTCTACGCGGGGCTGTGGGAGGCGCGCCTCGGTCCGTGGGAGGACAAGAACGAGTTCAACGGCACCGGCGGCGGCCTGTTCAAGTCGACCGACGGCGGCACCACCTGGAAGCAGATCACGGCCGGACTGCCGGCGAACCTGTCGCAGATCAACATCGCCATAGCGCCGAGCGCGCCGCAGCGATTGTATGCGGTCGCCGGCACCACCGAGGCGGGTGAGTATTCCTCCGCCGCGGGGCTCGGCGTATACCGCTCCGACGACGGCGGCGAGAGCTGGATGCGCATCACCACCGATCCGCGGCCGGCGCTGCGCATCGGCGGTGGCGACCTGGCCGTCATCCGCGTCGATCCCAGCAACGCGGAGGTCGTCTACAGCGCCAGCATCGTCACCATGAAGTCGAGCGACGGCGGCAGGACCTGGCAGTCGCTGCGCGGCGCGCCGGGCGGTGACGACTACCAGAACCTGTGGATCAGCCCGAAGGATCCGCGCATCATCGCGCTGGTCGGCGACCAGGGCGCCATCATCACCGTGAACGGCGGTGAAACCTGGAGCAGCTGGTTCAATCAGCCGACCGCGCAGCTCTACCATGTCAGCGTCGCACCCACTTTTCCGTACCGGCTGTGCGCGGGCCAGCAGGAAAGCGGCTCGGTCTGCATCGCGAGCCGCGGCAACGACGGCAGCGTCACCGAACGCGACTGGCATCCGGTGGGCGCGATCGAGTACGGCTACGTAACTCCCGACCCGCTCGACCCGGACGTGATCTACGGCGCCGGACGCAACGAAGTCTCGAAGTTCCACTGGTCAACGGGGCAGGTACAGAACGTCACTCCCATTCCGCTGCGCGGGCCGGACGCGCGCGCCGATCGCACCCAGCCGCTGCTGTTCGCGCCGCAGGACCCGCACACGCTCTACTATGCCGCCAACCGCCTGTGGCGGACGCGCGATGGCGGTGCCACCTGGCAGGCCGTCAGCCCCGACCTGGCGCGCGCGGTGGGCAGCGTGCCGCCGAGCGTGGGAGCGCTGCACCCCAAGGGCGCTGAACAGCAGCGCGGCGTCATTTACGCGCTGGGACTCTCCGCGCTCGATGCGGCGCGGCTGTGGGCCGGCACGGATGACGGCCTGGTGTGGCTGAGCACGGACGGCGGCGCCAACTGGT
>DASPPI010000043.1:0-6592 GCA_035625615.1 Steroidobacteraceae bacterium
GACGTTCGACGCTCCGGGTGCGTGCTACTCTGATGTCCCGGCCTGCGCCTTTAATGGCACCTTTCCATATGGCATAAACGTGGAGGGCGCGTTTACGGGGTTCGCGACTGACGCGGCCGGTAATAGTCACGGTTTCGTGGCGCACCAGTAAGCCCACCGGGAGTCTCTCGGTTTGGACGGCGCAACCAGGAACTGCTCAAAACCGAAGCCATAGATGGCAACCCCCGGATGCTCGCACGGGCATCCGGGGATTTGCCTCAATTATCCGCATCGATGACGGCAGCCCTGGCTGTTAGCGCTAGACTGCCTTCGCTGTTTCAGAGTTCGCGAAGGCTACCCGACGGATAGATGTCGGGCCTTCGTCCAGCCCTCTCACGCCAACTCCCTGCTGAGGCAGCTTGCACCGCAAGCCGACAGAGTCACCGTCGGCAAGCCATAATTCCGAGTGGCTCGTAGGTGACCGCTAATCGGAAGTCTGAGTCTACAAGGCGGCTGTCCGGAATTGGCCCGACAGTACTCATTCAGTCGCGGATGGTTTGATAGTTTGAGCTTGGTCGCGATTTATAGAACTCGCGCGGCACCGACTCACTCTGACTCGCACAGGACTCCAACCTTCAGGACTCGAACTTTTCATTACCCCCAGTTTCTACCCCCTGCAGTCGCGCGCTAGGAGCCTCGCGAAGGAAAACGGGCTCGAAAATTGTCACTGCGTTTAGCTGTGCGCAGAGCGAGATGAATCAACTATGATGCGCGCCAAACTTCGAGTCTTGGATGTACTCGAATCCGATATAATAACGAGTTTTAAGTTATTGAAATATAAGGAGAAAATGCCCGGGAGAGGACTCGAACCTCCACGGAGTTACCCGCTAGTACCTGAAACTAGTGCGTCTACCAATTCCGCCACCCGGGCAGCCTCAGGAAGGCCGCGCAATGTACGCACGGGTTCGGGGACTGTCAATTGAAGGCACGCCGAGGAAAGTTCGGACGACGTGAGCGTCGCGGCAGCGCAGCCGCGGGCGCACGCGGCGGCGGCAAGGCACGAGAGCATCACGCACGACGCGCAGCCTCAGGCGGCGTGCGTGTCTCCAACGCCGCCGGCCGGGCACGCGGCGCGCGAACTGCAGCGACGCACGCTTCCGTGCGGCCGGGCTCAGTCGTTGAGGGCACCGTGAGCGCCAACCGCGCGGGCTACGGGTTCCTGCGCGTCGCAGGTCTGAAGGACAGTGTGTTCCTGCCGCCGCCGCAGATGCGCGGGGTAATGCACGGCGATCGACTGCGCGTCAGAGTGACACGCGATTCGGGTGACCGCTGGTCCGGTGTCGTCGAGCAGGTGCTGGAGCGTGGCGTGAGTGCGTTCCTCGGCACAGTGGAGGTACAGGGGCGCAGCGCCTGGGTGAGCGCCGCGGACAGGCGACTGCAGCTGCGGTGTGCGGTGGCACCGCAGGATCTGCACGGCGCGCGCGGCGGTGATTGGGTCATCGCCCGAGTTACGCGACACGCAGGCTCGGCATCGGGCGCCCAGGCTGCGGTCGTCAAGCGCCTCGACCCGGACCGCCCGGTGGAGCTCGCCACCGAGTCGGCGATCGCGCGCTTCGATCTGCCGAACGAATTTCCCGCCAGTGCGCTGCGCGAGGCGCAGGCCTTCGGCGAGCGCATCGATCCGCACGCGGCGGATGCGCGCGCTGATCTGCGCGATCTGCCTCTGGTCACCATCGACGGCGAGGATGCACGCGATTTCGATGATGCGGTCTACGCGGAGCCGCACGCCGCGGGCTTTCGCCTCATCGTGGCGATCGCGGACGTGAGCCACTACGTGCGGCCGAACACCGCGCTCGACAAGGAAGCGCTGAACCGCGGCACCTCGGTCTACTTTCCGACGCGCGTGTTGCCCATGCTGCCTACTGCGCTGTCGGATCACCTGTGCTCGCTCGCCCCGAACGTCGACCGGCTGTGCTTTGCGGCCGACATGGTTATCACCCGCAACGGCGCGCTCAAGAGCGCGCGCTTTTACCCCGCGGTGATGCGCTCCGCCGCACGGCTCACCTATACGCTCGCCAATGAGGCGCTGTTCGAGGGACGTCCGGCGGCGCGCGCCCGGCTCGGCGCGCTGCTCGACCGGCTCATGACGCTGGTGGATGTCTATCGTGCGCTCCACAAGGCGCGCGGCCGCCGGGGTGCGCTCGACTTCGACGCCGCCGAGGCGGAGTTCGTGATTGACTCTGGTGAGCGGGTGCGCGCCATCGAGCTGCGCATCCGCAACGACGCGCACCGGCTCATAGAAGAGTGCATGATCACGGCGAATGTCGCGGTCGCCCAGGAGCTCGCCACGGTACATATGCCGACGCTCTACCGCGTGCACGGCGTGCCCGAGGACGAGAAGCTCGAGCGCCTCGCCTCGACCCTGACCGCGCTCGGAATCGATGCGCGTATTCCGAAGACCGTGACCACGCGCGATTTGCAGGCGATCGCGCATCGGGTGCGCGATGTGTCCGAGCGCAGCTTCGTCGAGTCGCTGGTGGTACGTGCCATGCCGCAGGCCGTCTACCAGCCCAGCAACATCGGGCACTTCGGGCTGGCGCTCACTCACTATGCGCACTTCACCTCGCCGATCCGCCGCTACCCCGACCTCGTGGTCCACCGTACGCTCAAGGCCCTGATCCGGGACAAGGGCGGCGCGGCGGTGCGCTACGCGGCCGGTGACCTGGCGGCATTGGGTGACAGCACCTCGCAACTCGAGAAACGCGCCGACGAGGCCGACCGCTACGTCTCCGGGTTCCTCAAGTGCACCTATTTAAAGGAGCGCATCGGACAGAGCTTCCAGGGACTGATTACCACCGTGGTCGAATTCGGCTGCTTCGTGCAGATCCTCGACGTCGCGGTCGACGGATTGCTGCACGTCGATAACCTGCGCGATGACCAGTACGTCATGGAGGAGGACGGCCACGCCTGGCGCGGCCGGCGCAGCGGGCGGCGTCTGCGCACCGGCGCGCACCTGCGGGTGGTCGTCACCGCGGTCAATCCCATCGAGGGCCTCATCGACCTAGCCCTCGCGGAGCCGCCGTGATCGCGGCGGGAACGTAAAGTCGCGGTCCCGTGGCAGCCGAGCGCGTCTCATGAAGGCCGCCCAAACCGTCTACGGACTGCACGCCGTGCGTGTGATGCTCGAGCGTCACCCGCAGCGCGTGGTCATGGTGCGCCTGGCCGAGCGGCGGCAAAGCCCGCGGGTGCGCTTTATCGAAGAGCTCGCGCATCGTCATCAGCGCCCGCTCGAGCGCATCGACCCGCAGACGCTCCGGCGGCAGCTGGGCGACGTCGCGCACCAGGGGGTGGCGGCGGACATCACGCCGCTCCCGCCGTGGAGCGAGGACGAGCTGCTCGCGGCGCTTCAGGGCGTGCCGGCCCCACTGCTGCTGGCGCTCGATGGCGTCCAGGACCCGCACAATCTCGGCGCCTGCCTGCGCACCGCGGATGCCTGCGGCGCGCTCGCCGTGATCGTGCCGCGCGACCGCGCCGCGCAACTGACGCCCACGGTGCGCAAGGTGGCGGTGGGGGCGGCGGAGACCACACCAGTCGTGGCGGTGACCAATTTGGTGCGCACGCTCAAGCTGCTCAAGGACTCAGGTCTCTGGATCGTGGGTGCGGACGCAGCGGGCGAGCAGCTCGCCGCGCAGGTGGATCTGCGCGGGCCGGTCGTGCTGGTGCTCGGCGCCGAAGGGACCGGTCTGCGGCACCTGACGCAGCAGAACTGCGACTTCATGGTGAGACTGCCGCAGCTGGGCGCCGTCGAGAGCCTCAACGTCTCGGTGGCAGCCGGCATGCTGCTCTACGAGGCGGTGCGCCAGCGCGCGCAGCCGCACGGTGGGGCGTAAGGTCGTGCTGCTCATGCGGCAGGCGGAGGGACCGTGGATTTTCAACTGAGCGAGAAGTCGAAGAGCTACCTGGCGCGCCTCGGCGCGTTCATGGACGAGCACATCTATCCCAACGAAGCGCGCTTTCAGGCGCAGCAGCGGGCCGGCAACCGCTGGGAGGAGCCGCCGCTGCTCGCGGAGCTGCAACACAAGGCCCGCGCGCTAGGGTTGTGGAATCTGTTCCTGCCGGACTCGCCCCACGGCGCAGGGCTCACCAACCTCGAGTACGCGCCGCTGTGCGAGCTCATGGGACGCGTCCCCTGGTCGCCCGAGGTATTCAACTGCTCGGCGCCCGACACCGGCAACATGGAGACGCTCGAGCGCTACGGCACGCCCGAGCAGAAGCGCACCTGGCTCGAGCCGCTGCTCGCGGGGCGCATCCGCTCCGCCTTCGCCATGACCGAGCCGCGCGTGGCCTCGAGCGATGCCACCAACATCGAAAGCTCGATCGTGCGCGACGGCGACTGCTACCTCATCAACGGACGCAAGTGGTGGATCTCGGGCGCTGGCAGCGCGCGCTGCCGGCTGTTCATTTTCATGGGCAAGACCGACCCGAAGGCGCCGCGGCATCGCCAGCAGTCCATGATCCTGCTGCCACGCGACACGCCGGGCATCACGATCCTGCGGCACCTGCCGGTGTTCGGCTTCGATGATGCGCCGCACGGGCACATGGAAATCGAGTTCACCAACGTGCGCGTGCCGGTCGGGAATCTCCTGCTCGGTGAGGGCCGCGGGTTCGAGATCGCGCAGGGGCGGCTCGGGCCGGGACGGATCCACCACGCCATGCGCGTCATCGGCGTCGCCGAGCGCGCGCTCGAGAAGATGTGCCGGCGGGTGAAGGGCCGCGTCGCCTTTGGCCGGCCGATTGCCGAGCAGTCGGTGACGCTCGAGCGCATCGCCGAATCACGCATCCGCATCGATCAGGCACGGCTGCTGGTGCACAAGACGGCGTGGCTCATGGACACGGTGGGCAACAAGGCGGCGCGCGCCGAGATCGCCGCCATCAAGATCGCCGCCGCCGACACCGCCTGCCAGGTGATCGACTGGGCGATCCAGGCGCACGGGGCCGCCGGCCTGTGCGAGGACTTCGATCTGGCGAGTGCCTACGCCCAGGCCCGATCTCTCCGGCTCGCCGACGGGCCGGACGAGGTGCACCGCAACCAGATCGGGCGGCTGGAGCTCAAGAAGTACGACTCAAGATGAGCGGTGCGGAATTCGCCGGCACCATGCCGGTCGCGGAGCGACAGCGTTTCGACATCGGCTCGCTCGAGCGCTACCTGCACCAGCACCTCGCGGACTTTCGTCCGCCGCTCACGGTGGAGCAGTTTCGCGGCGGGCAGTCCAACCCCACCTTCCTCCTGACCGCCGGCGACGGTGCACGCTACGTGCTGCGCAAGCAGCCGGCCGGCGCGCTGCTGCCATCGGCGCACGCTGTCGATCGGGAATTCCGCGTCATTCGTGCCCTCTATGGAGGCGCGGTGCCGGTGGCGCGGCCGTTGTGCCTGTGCCTCGATCCGGGCGTCATCGGGACCATGTTTTACGTCATGAGCTACGCGGCCGGTCGCAACTTCTGGGACCCGACGCTGCCGGGCTTGAGCAACAGCGAGCGCGCGGCGATCTACGACGAGATGAATCGCGTCATGGTGGCGCTGCACACGCTCGACTACTCGGCCGCCGGTCTCGGCGACTACGGCAAGCCAGGCAACTATTTCGCGCGCCAGATCGCGCGCTGGAGCCGCCAGTACCGCGCTTCCGAGACCGAGCGCATCGAAGCGATGGAGAAGCTCCTCGGCTGGCTCCCGGCCAACATCCCGCCGAGCGAGGAGACGACCCTGGTGCACGGCGACTACCGGCTCGACAACCTGATCTTCTCGCCCGACGGACCACGCATGCTCGCGGTGGTCGACTGGGAGCTCTCGACGCTCGGGCACCCGCTTGCCGACTTCTCGTATCACGTGATGCTCTGGCGCGTCGGCGCCGGGGAGATCCGCGGCCTCGCGGGCGTCGGTCTGCCGGCGCTCGGGATCCCCACTGAAACGGAGTATGTCGCGAGCTATTGCCGGCGCGCCGGGCGTGACGCGATCGAGCCGCGCGTGTGGGAATTCTGCATGGCGTACAACCTGTTCCGCATCGCCAGCATCCGCCAGGGGATCATGAAGCGCGTGCTGGAGGGCACCGCTGCGAGCCGCCATGCGCGTGCCTCGGGCGAGCTGGCGCGGGCGACCGCGGAGCTCGCCTGGCAGCAGGTGGAGCGGTACCTGGAAAGCTAAGGGTCTGCCCGGAGCTCCTTGTTTCCCGAGCATCACGCGTCTTTCCGGCATTGCGGCGGGGGCCCGCTTTCAGTATGCTGCGCGCCCCTTTTCGAAGGGGCGTGGCCGCGCGGACCGTTGAGCCGCCGCCGGTATCTCCTTGCCGCACCGGGCATTGCCTTCGCTCCGGGCGGCGTTAACCGTAAGGAGCAATCATGAGGCATTACGAGATCGTATTCCTGGTGCATCCGGATCAGAGCGAGCAGGTGCCCGCGATGATCGAGCGCTACAAGGGCATGATCGCCGCCGGCGGCGGCCAGGTGCATCGCCTGGAAGACTGGGGACGCCGTCAGCTGGCCTATCCGCTCTCCAAGGTGCACAAGGCGCACTACGTGCTGATGAACGTCGAGACCGATCAGAAGACCCTCGATGAGC
>DASPPI010000044.1:0-7133 GCA_035625615.1 Steroidobacteraceae bacterium
GCGGTCCCTGCGCTCGCCCCCGCCGGTGACGCTCGAAACGCTGCGGCGCGGCCGCGAGCGCTACGACATCCATTGCGCGCCCTGCCACAGCGTCAGCGGCGATGGCGACGGTATGGTCGTGCGGCGCGGCTTTCCCGCACCAGCGAGCCTCAGCAGCCCAGCGCTGCGCTCGGCCTCGGATGCGCATCTGTTCGATGTCATCAGCAACGGCTACGGCGTGCAGTACGCCTTCGCCGATCGAATCCTCCCGGCGGATCGCTGGGCCATCGTCGGGTACCTGCGCGCCCTGCAGCGCAGTCAACACGCGAGCCTCCAAGACGCGCCGCCGGCGGAGCAGCGGGCGCTGCGCGCGGAGCGGCCGTGAAGCGGGCGGCAAACTCCACCGTGCGGCGCTTGGGCAGCGCGTGCCTGCTCGCGGCGGTGCCCGGTGTGCTGCTGCTCGTCATCGCCGGCCGGCACGAGGGTCAGCCGTGGTTGCCGTCGTACCTGTTCGTCTGGCTGTTCGTACTCGGTCTGTCGTTGGGCAGCCTGGCATTGGCGGCCGTGCACAATCTGACGGGAGGGGATTGGGGGCGCGGCGCCCGGCCCTTCACCCAAGGGGCGCTGCGCTTGATGCCCCTGTGCGCGCTGCTCGCCCTGCCGCTCCTGCTCGCGCCCGCGCAGCTGCTGCCGTGGCTGCGCTACCCTGCTGCACCCGAGCGCGGTGCCGTCCCGGGTCAGCTCTGGTATCTGAATCCGGGCTTCTTTTACGCGCGGGCGATCCTCTATTTCCTTGTCTGGCTGGCGCTCGCACGGCTGCTGCGCAGCGAGCGCGCGGCGCCGCGCCGCGCAGACGGGCGCGAGCGCTCGCCCCAGGCGGTGGCCGCCGTGGGCTTCCTGCTCTACGCTCTCACCACGACCTTCGCCGCGGTCGACTGGACGATGGCGCTCACGCCGTCCTGGCATTCGACGGAATTCGGGCTACTCATCGGCACCGGCCAGGCGCTGTCGGCGCTCGCCGGCGCTATCCTGTGCGCTTACGCGCTGTCACCCGCAACCGACGCGCAGCTGCGCCAGCGCTTTCACGATTTCGGCAATCTCGCGCTCGCGCTGGTGCTGGTGTGGGGGTACCTCGCTTTCATGCAATTCTTGATCATCTGGATCGAGGACTTGCCCGATGAGATTCCCTGGTACCTATTGCGCACCCGCACCAGCTGGAGCAAGTTGACCTCCTTCATCGTCATCACGCATTTCGCCGTGCCGCTCGTGTTCCTGCTATGGCGGCGCGCCAAGCGCACGCCCGGGGGCCTCGCCGCGGTGGCCGCTCTGTTGCTGCTCGCCTGCCTGGCCGACAGCTTCTGGCTGGTGGTGCCCATCTTCCGCCCGCGCGGCTTCGAATTGCAGTGGAGCGACCTCGGCGCGCTGCTGACGATCGGCGGTGTGTGGTTGGGTTGTTTGGTCCTTTCATTGGGTGCGCCGGCGGTGAAGCCGCTGCCGGGCACCGTCACAGAAGGAGCCCGAGAGCATGGCGCCCAACCCACCTGAGCAGAGCGTGCCGGCCGTGCAGCGCGGGCACGAGATCTTCGATCTCGACATGACCTTCATGCGCTGGTTTTCGCTCGGCATCGTCGTGCTGTTGATCGTCACTGCAGCGGCGGCCTTCGCGCTCTTGAACGGCTTTCGCATTCCCCGCCCGGCGACCCGTCCCGTGCCCGCGGCCGAAGGCTCGGCGCCCGTTGCCGCCCTGCAAAGCACGCCGCAGGAGGATCTGCGCGCCTATCGCCGCGCCAAGGCGGCCGCACTCGAGGGCTATCGCTGGATCGACCGCGACGCGGGTGTGGTGCAGATTCCCATCGAGCGGGCGATGGAATTGGTGGCGGCCGAGCGCGCCGCGCCGCAACCGACGCAGAGCGGCCCGGCGCTCCCACCACCGCCTGCGCCGGGGCGAACGCAATGAACCGCTCGGTGCGCGCGCTGCTGCTGATTGCGCTCTGCCTGCCGGCGGTGGCAGCCCCAGCCGCAAACGACAGGGATCCGCGCGGCTTCACCGGCAGCGTTGATTTTGCGCAGCACTTAGGCAGCAGCCTCCCCGCCGCTCTGCGCCTGCGCGATGAGCGCGGCGATGCCGTGCGCCTCGGCGACTACCTGGGCGCGAATCCGCTGCTGCTGGTGTTTGCCTACTATCACTGCTCGAACGTGTGTCCCATGCAGATCCGCAATCTCGCGGTGCGCTTGGCGCAGGCGCCGGGGGCCGCTGCGACCCGGGCCGAGATCATCGTCATGAGTGTCGATCCGCTCGATACGCCGGCACTCGCGGCTCAGGCCAAGGGCAAGTACCTCGCATCGGTGCTGCCGCCAGGCCGAATCGAGCGCTGGCATTTCCTGAGCGGCGCGGCCGACGACATCGCCCGGCTCACTGAGGCGGTCGGATTCCGTTATGGTTACGACCCGGCATCGCACCAGTACGCCCACCCCGCAGGTTTTGCGCTCATCACGCCCCGGGGCACCATTGCGCGCTATTTCTTCGGTTTCGACTTTACCGCGGGCGAGCTGGCTCGGGCGCTCGATGAAGCCGCCGCGCAACGAATTGCCTCCCCGGTCGAACGGCTGCTGCTGGTGTGCTTTCACTACGACCCGGCGAGTTCGCCGTACGGCGCTCTGATCATCGCGACGCTGCGAGCGGCATCGCTCGCCTCGATCCTCGGCGTGCTGGCGCTCGCCCTGATCCGGGTGAGGCGCGGACGCAGTCCCCCGAAGGCGGCACCGTCCTCATGAATACGCTGCCGTTTTTCCCCGAGCGCGCTTCCACCATAGCCGGCCAGATCGACGACCTCTACTTTGCTTGGGTGATCCTGTCGGGCGTGGTGGCGCTCGCGGTCGCCGTGCTGGTTGTATGGTTCGCCGTTCGCTACCGTCGCGGGTCGGCCGCCGACCGTAGCTTGCCCCAGTCGGCCGAGCACGAAAAAAAGATGCGCCGGATCGAGATTACCTGGACCCTGATACCGCTCCTCCTGTTTCTCGCCATGTTCGTCTGGAGCGCAGAGGTCTACTACCGAGCCGTCACGGTGCCCAAGGACGCCCAGCCGATCTATGTCGTCGCCAAGCAATGGATGTGGCATGCGGAACACACCGGCGGCGAGCGCGAGATCGATGAGCTGCACATCCCCGCCAACCGCCCGATCGAACTGGTGATGACCTCGCAGGACGTGATTCACAGCCTGTCGATCCCGGGCTTTCGCGTCAAACAAGATGTCCTGCCCGGACGCTATACCACGCTCTGGTTCACGGCCAACCGCCCGGGCGAGTATCACCTCTTCTGCACGCAGTACTGCGGCGCTTCGCATTCGCGCATGGTTGGGCGGGTCGTCGTCATGGAACCGGCCGCCTTCGAAGGCTGGCTGGCGGAGCATGCCAACGCGCCCTCCCTCGCCGCGCGCGGCGCACAGCGCTTCCGCGAGCTCGGCTGCGAGGGCTGCCACGGCGCTCAGGCCGCCGTCCACGCACCGAAGCTCGAGGGCCTGTTCGGCACCGAAGTTAAGCTGCGCGACGGACGGTCCGTGCTCGCCGACGAGCGCTTCATCCGCGATGCCGTGCTGCTGCCGACCCAGGACGTGCCTGCCGGCTATGAACCGAGCATGCCGTCGTTTCGCGGCCAGATCGGCGAAGAGGAAATGCTCGAGATCATCGAGTACATCAAGTCCCTGGGTAATAGAACGCACGAGGTGGTGCCATGAACAGCGCCGTAATCGCAGCCGATGAACTCCATGCACCGGCCGATCATTATTTGAGCCGGGGTTGGGATTGGTGGTCGTGGCTGACGACGCTCGATCACAAGCGCATCGGCATCCTGTACACGGCGACGATCACGCTGCTGTTCGGCATCGGCGGCGCCGCCGCCGCCCTGATCCGTCTCGACCTGCTGACGCCGCACAGCCAGCTGGTGAGCCTCGAGACCTACAACAAGCTCTTCACCACGCACGGCGTGATCATGGTGTGGTTCTTTCTCATTCCCTCGATCCCGGCGACGCTCGGCAATTTTCTCGTTCCGATAATGATCGGCGCGCGCGACGTGGCGTTCCCGCGTTTGAATCTCGCCAGCTGGTATTTGTTCGTCGGCGGCGCGCTGTTCACCATCTTCGCGCTGCTCGCCGGCGGCGCGGATACCGGCTGGACCTTCTACACACCGTATTCGACCACGTTTTCCAGTTCGCATGTCTTTCCGGTCGCCACGGGCGTATTCATCGCCGGATTTTCCTCGATTCTGACGGGCCTGAATTTCATCGTGACCATTCATGAAATGCGCGCGCCGGGGATGACCTGGTTTCGCCTGCCGCTGTTCATCTGGGGGATGTATGCCACCAGCCTGATTCTGGTGCTCGCCACTCCGGTACTCGCGATGACGCTGATGCTGATGGTCATCGAACGCGTCTTTGGCATCGGGGTGTTCGATCCGGCATTGGGCGGCGACCCGCTTTTGTTCCAGCACCTGTTCTGGTTCTACTCTCACCCGGCGGTCTACATCATGATCGTCCCCGCGATGGGCGTGGTCAGTGAAATCATCAGCTGCTTCTGCCGCAACCCGGTGTTCGGCTATCGAGCCATGGCATTCGCGATGCTGGCCATCGCCGCCTTCGGCTTCCTGGTGTGGGGCCATCATATGTTCGTCAGCGGACAGTCGGCGTACGCCGGTACGGTGTTCTCCCTGCTGACCTTCCTGGTCTCGGTGCCCTCGGCGATCAAGGTGTTCAACTGGACGGCGACGCTGCACAAAGCCCGCATCTCCTTCGAGGCGCCCATGCTCTATGCGCTGGGCTTTCTCGGCCTGTTCACCGTCGGCGGGTTGACGGGGCTGTTTCTCGCTTCGATCGGCCTCGACGTGCAGCTGCACGACACCTACTTCGTCGTCGCGCATTTCCACTACATCATGGTCGGCGCCGCCGTCATGGGCTTCTTCGGCGGACTCCATTACTGGTGGCCGAAAATCAGCGGCCGCATGTATCCGGAGGGCTGGGCACGCTTCACGGCGGTCCTGACCTTCATCGGATTCAACCTCACCTTCTTCCCTCAGTTCATTGTCGGGTACCTCGGCATGCCGCGCCGCTATCCCGATTACCCGGTGGAATTCCAGGTGTGGAACGTACTGTCCTCGGCCGGCGCCTCGCTGCTCGCCTTCGGTTATGTGCTGCCGCTCATTTACCTGCCGTGGTCGTTGCGCTACGGCGCGCGGGCGTCGGCCAACCCCTGGAACGCCAAGGGCCTGGAATGGGAGACGACGTCGCCGCCGCCGCCGGAGAATTTTCATGCGACGCCGGTGGTGACCGAGGATGCATATGCTTATGCGCGCGCGGAGTCCCTCGATGGCTAACCGCGTGGCGAGCTTAGCGCACCAGTTCGATGACCCGGAGCAGCAGCGCACCGCATCGAACCTCGGCATCTGGCTTTTCCTGGCTACCGAAATCCTGTTCTTCGGCGTGCTGTTCGCCGCCTACGCGATCACTCGGGTACGCTTTCCGGAAGCGTTCGCCGCCGCCAGCCGTTTGACCAATCTGCCCCTCGCGGGCATCAACACGGCGGTGCTGGTGACCAGCAGCCTCACGATGGCGCTCGCAGTGCATGCGGCGCAGCGCGGGGCGCGCCCCGCGCTGGTCGGTTGGTTGAGCCTCACTGTCGCCCTCGGATGCGCCTTCTTGGCGATCAAGGCCGTCGAGTACCGCCTGGATTACCTCGAGCATCTCGTGCCGCGTCTCGGTTTTCACTATGCCGGTGCACAGGCCGACCAGGTCGAACTCTTTTTCTATATGTATTTTTTCATCACCGGCGTGCATGCGCTGCATGTGCTCGTCGGCATCGGCTGCATTGCAACCATCGCCGTCATGGCCTCGCGCAACGCATTCAGCCCGGCTTATTTCACGCCGGTCGACGTCACGGGTCTGTATTGGCACCTGGTCGATATCATTTGGCTTTTCGTGTTTCCGATCCTCTACCTCGTCTCGCGATCATGATCAACCGAACCTACACGCACCCCAAAGTCTACGTCCTCGTGTGGCTGGTGCTGCTCGCGCTGTTGGCTTTGACCATCGGCAGCGCTTTTCTTTCCTTGGGCTGGGCCAATACGCCCCTGAACCTCGCCATCAGCGTGACCCAGGCGGCCCTGGTGATGCTCTTCTCGATGCACTTGCGCTCGGCGCATCCGCTGCTGAGAATCATCGCGGTCATCGGCTTCTTCGGCATCGCCATCTTGATCAGCTTGTCGCTGTTCGATGTGCTGGCGCGGTAACGGTGCGCCGCACGGTAACTCAAGGTAGCGCACCCTGATGAACCACATCCATGTGCAGTCGGCCAGCGTTGCGACCACCTGGCACCATTATCTGGAACTCACCAAGCCGCGGGTGGTGGCGCTCATCGTCCTCACGTCGCTGGTGGGGTCGCTGCTCGCCACGCCGGGCCTGCCGGGACTGGCCACGCTCGTGTGCGCCAACGTCGGCATCGCGCTCGCCGCGGCCGGCGCGGCCGTCATCAATCAGGTGCTCGATCGCGGCATCGATGCGCGCATGCGGCGCACGCGCGGGCGGCCGCTGCCGTCGGGACGTCTGCGGCCCGCCCAGGCGGTCGGCTTCGCCCTTGCGCTCTCCAGCGCCTCGCTGCTGATACTGCTGGGGGAAGTCAATGCGCTCACGGCCGTGCTCACCTTGGCCACCCAACTCGGCTATGCCGTCGTCTATACGGTGTGGCTCAAGCACGCCACCCCGCAGAACATCGTGATCGGCGGCGCGGCGGGCGCGGCGCCGCCGGTTCTGGGCTGGACCGCCGTCACCGGACACATCGATCCGCAGGCGCTGCTGCTGTTCTTGATCATCTTCGTGTGGACGCCGCCGCATTTCTGGGCGCTCGCGATCGCCCGCCGCGCCGAGTACGCCAAGGTCAACGTCCCGATGCTGCCCATCACCCACGGCGTGGCGTTCACCCGTCGGGCGGTGCTGCACTACACGATCGCGCTGACGCTGGTCACCTCGCTCCCCTTCCTGATGCGCATGAGCGGTGCCCTCTACCTGAGCGCCGCCGCGATTCTCGATGCGCTGTTTCTCCAGCGCGTGCTGCACCTCACGCGCTCACCGAGTGAGGCGGCGGCCATGCGCGTGTTCCGTTACTCCATC
>DASPPI010000045.1:0-16937 GCA_035625615.1 Steroidobacteraceae bacterium
TCGCCCGACGGTGGCCAGGCTTCTTCTAGTCGCATTTTCAAATGGCCAAATTGGAAACCAAACGGAAACATCGCTTGCCTCGATTAACTGAGGCGCAATGTAAGTTGCTGTTTTGAATGGTGGCCAGGGACAGAATCGAACTGCCGACACGCGGATTTTCAGTCCGCTGCTCTACCAACTGAGCTACCTGGCCGCCGGCAAGGGCGCGTATTAGACCGGCCTCTGACGCGGATCGTCAAGGAATCGATCCGTCAAAAGCCGCGATTCCACCCGCCGGCTCGATCGCGCCGCCAGCGTCGCCGCACGCGGGCGGCATCCGGTCCTCCCCAAACGGCCAGCCGCGCTAAGATTCATCAAATACCCTGGCGCCGGGCTCATCCGCAATGGATGACCCTGGCTCGGGCAGGTCGTCAATGAGTCAGGTCCTCGCCGAGTTCGCGGCTCCCTGGAGCCGCTCACTGCGCCGCACTACGGCCGCGGCGGTCGGCATCCTGCTCGTAGTGATGCTGGTGGGCCTGCTCGCCGGGCCGCCGCAGCTGCGGTGGTGGCCGGTGACGATGGTGGGCGTGCCGCTCGTGGTGCTGGTCGGCGCGCTGCCCTTCATGGTGCGCGGCTATGTACTGACGTCGGATCACATCGAGGTGCGGCGGCTCGGCTGGAGCACCACATTGCCGCTCGCGGGCCTCGTGGCGGTGACCGGGGAGCCCGAGGGGCTGCGCGGGTCGCTGCGTTTGTTCGGCAACGGCGGACTATTCGGCATCAGCGGCTGGTTCTGGAATCGCAGGCTCGGGCGCTTCCGCGCCTACGCCACGGACCAGGACCGCGCGGTGCTGCTGCGCTATCGCAGCGGGGACAAGGTTGTAGTAACCCCGCACGATGTGCAGCACTTCATCGTGCGGGTGAGAACACTCGCGAATCTGACCAGCTGAGAATCCGCCACACTGACGATTTATCGCTAACTCCTTGATTCGCTGACTCCCCTTACCTGTGTGGCGGGGCCGGGCGCGGCGCGCTCCCGCCCCTGCACACACTAGCCCTCACCCAAGCGAGAGAGCCGCGAGCCTGCCGGCGGACACGTCCGGCGTTCCTCGGCTGATGCATTCAACGGCCCTGCCGCGCAACCGAAGATAACCGCCTCGGAGCGGCCCGGGAGCGGGCTGCCATTTCGACCAGGGACAGCCATGGGAGAAGCCGATGCGCCACTCTTATCTATTACTCGCCGCTGCGCCGCTCGCTGCGCTGTTCGTCAGTGCCTGCGCACGCAACGAGGCGGCGCCGCCCCACGCGGCGGCGCCCCTGCCCCAGGTGACGGTCGCCGCCGCCGTCTCGCGCAAGGTCACGGATTCGGACGAGTTCACCGGCCGCTTCGAACCGGTCGAGCGGGTCGAGGTCAGGCCGCGCGTCTCCGGTTATATCGCTTCGGTCAATTTCGCCGAGGGCAGCGAGGTCCACAAGGGCGACGTGCTGTTCGTCATTGATCCGCGCCCCTACGTGGCGGAGCGCGACAAGGCACGCGCCGGGCTGGCGCAGGCGCGCTCGCAGCTCGAGCTGGCGACGTCCGAGCGCAACCGGGCGAATACCCTGCTCGCCGAGCACGCCATCTCCCAGGAAGAGTTCGACATCCGTACTTCCGGGCGCGAGCAGGCCGAGGCCAACGTGGCGGCCGCGCAGGCGGCACTCGACTCCGCCGCGCTCAATCTCGAGTTCACGCGCGTGACGGCACCGATCTCCGGCCGTATCAGCCGCGCCCTTGTCACCAGCGGCAACTTCGTCTCCAACGGCCAGACGCTGCTCACCACGCTGGTGTCGCTCGACCCGATCTACGTGAGCTTCGACGGCGACGAGCAGGAGTACCTCAAGTACATCAAGGTCGCGCGCGAGGCGGCGGCCAACCCACATGGGGCCCGCAACCCGGTACAGGTCGCGCTCGCGAACGAGAGCGGCTTTCCGCACCAGGGTGTCATGGTGTTCGTCGACAACGCGCTCGATCCCACGACGGGCACCATCCGCAGCCGCGCGCTGCTCGACAATCATGACCGCCAGTTCACACCCGGGCTGTTCGCGCGCATCAAACTCCTGGGCAGCAGCCAGCACGATGCCGTGCTGGTGAACGACAGCGCGATCGGCACCGACCAGACCGTGCGCTACGTGCTGGTCCTCGGCAAGGACAACAAGGTGGAGTATCGGCCCGTGCAGCTGGGTCCGGTCGTCGACGGCTTGCGCGTCGTGCAGGCGGGCCTCGGGGCCGGTGAGACGATCGTGGTCAACGGCCTGCAGCGGGTGCGCCCGGGTGCGCAGGTCGCTCCGCAGCTTGTCGCCATGGGTGAGCGGGGGCCGGGAGGGGAGGCGGCGCTGCTGGCACACAACCCCTCCGGCAAGAGCGAGGCGCGGCCGTGAAACTCTCCAATTTCTTCATCGACCGCCCGATTTTCGCCGGGGTCATCTCGGCGTTCATCACCATCGCGGGCCTGCTGGCGCTCTTCAAGCTGCCGATCAGCGAGTACCCGGAGGTCGTGCCCCCGCAAGTGGTGGTGCACGCCTCCTACCCGGGCGCGAACCCCAAGGTGATCGCCGACACGGTGGCCGCGCCCCTCGAGCAGGCCATCGTCGGCGTCGAGGACATGCTCTACATGTCCTCGACCTCCACTATGGACGGCGCGCTTACGCTCACCGTGACCTTCAAGATCGGCGCCGACATCGACCGCGCGCAGGTGCAGGTGCAGAACCGCGTCTCGCAGGCGTTGCCACGGCTGCCGCAGGAGGTCCGCGACCTCGGCGTCAACACCGTCAAGGCCTCGTCCAACCTCACCCTGGTGGTCAACCTGACATCTCCCAGCGGCCGCTACGACTCGCTCTACCTGCGCAACTACGCGGTCCTGAACATCAAGGACGTGCTGGCGCGGCTTGCGGGAATGGGCGACGTGCAGGTGTTCGGCGGCGGTGATTACTCGATGCGGGTGTGGCTCGATCCGCAGAAGCTCGCTGCGCGCAACCTGACCGCTGGCGACGTCGTGGCCGCGATCCGCGAGCAGAACGTACAGGTGGCCGCCGGACAGCTCGGTGCGCCACCCTCGTCCGATACCCAGTTCCAGATAGCGCTGAACGCTGCCGGTCGCCTCACCGACGAGCAGCAGTTCCGCGACATCATCGTCAAGACCGGCGATGACGGGCAGGTGGTACGTCTGGGCGACATCGCTCGTGTCGAGCTCGGCGCACAGGCCTACGGGATACGCAGTCTCGTCGACAACAAGGCCTCGGTTGCGATCCCCGTGTTCCAGTCGCCCGGTTCGAATGCGCTGGAACTGTCCAACAACGTCCACAAGACCATGGAAGAGCTCAAGAAGAGCTTCCCCGAAGGGATGGACTACGGGATCCTTTACGATCCCACGCAGTTCGTGCGGCAGTCGATCGAGGCGGTACTGCACACGCTGCTGGAGGCGATGGCGCTGGTCGTGCTGGTCGTCGTCCTGTTCCTGCAGACCTGGCGCGCGTCGCTCATTCCGCTAATCGCGGTGCCGGTGTCGGTGATCGGCACCTTTGCAGTGTTGCTGGCCTTCGGCTTCTCCATCAACACGCTCTCGCTGTTCGGCCTGGTGCTGGCCATCGGCATCGTGGTGGACGATGCCATCGTGGTCGTCGAGAACGTCGAGCGGCACATCGCCGAGGGGCTCTCGCCGCGCGAAGCCACCCGGGTGGCGATGAGCGAGGTGAGCCGTCCCATCATCGCCATCACGCTGGTGCTGGTTGCGGTATTCGGGCCGGTGGCGTTCATCAGCGGTCTCACGGGTGAGTTCTATCGCCAGTTCGCGCTCACCATCGCCATCTCTACCGTGATCTCGGCTTTCAACTCGCTCACCCTGTCGCCCGCCCTGGCAGCGGTACTGCTGAAGCCGCACGGGGCCAAACCCGATCTGCTGATGCGGGGCATGAACCGCCTGCTCGGCCGCTTCTTCAGGCGCTTCAACTCGGGCTTCGCACACGCCGGCGATCGCTACTCTGGTGCGCTCGCCATCACCATGCGCCATGGCGGCATCGCGCTCGCCATCTACGGCGGGCTGATCGTGCTCACCTGGCTGGGGTTCAACTCGGTGCCGGCCGGCTTCATCCCGGCCATGGACAAGCAGTATCTGGTGGCGGTCGCGCAGCTGCCTCCGGCTGCCTCGCTCGATCGCACCGAGGACGTCACGCGTCGCATCGCGGACATCGCGCTCAAGCAGCCGGGCGTCGCTCACGCGGTTGAATTTGCCGGAATGTCGGTGAACGGGTTCACCCAGAGCTCGAGCGCGTCGCTCATTTTCTTCGGGCTCGACGACTTCTCGCAGCGCACCTCGCGGGCGCTGTCGGGGCCTGCCATCGCGGCCGCGCTCAACCGGAGGATGGCCGCCATCCAGGACGCCTTCGTCATGGTGGTGACGCCCCCGCCGGTGATCGGCCTCGGCACCCTGGGTGGATTCAAGCTGCAGGTCGAAGACCGGGCGGACGCGGGACCCAAGGCGCTGTTCGCCGCCCTGTCGGAGGCGCTCGGCAAGGCCAACCAGAATCCGGCGCTCGGCGGCGCGTTCAGCACGTACCAGATCAACGTCCCGCAGCTCGACATCGACGTCGATCGCGTCAAGGCCAAGCGCGAGAACGTGAAGCTCTCGGACGTGTTCGAGACGCTGCAGGTGTACCTGGGCTCTCTCTACGTCAACGACTTCAACCGCTTCGGCCGCACCTACCAGGTGGTGGCGCAGGCCGATGCCCCGTTCCGCGCCCAGCTGGACGACGTGATGCCGCTCAAGACCCGCAACGCGAGCGGCGCGATGGTGCCGCTCGGCTCGGTGCTCAACGTGTCGCGCTCGTTCGGACCCGACGTGGTGCAGCGTTACAACGCCTATACCTCGGCGGACATCAACGGCGGCCCTGCGCCCGGGTTCAGCTCAGGCCAGGCGCAGGCGGCGATGGCGAAGATCCTCGACGAGACGCTGCCGCGCGGCATGTCGTACGAGTGGACCGACCTCGCCTACCAACAGCTCATCTCCGGCAACACCGGGATGCTGGTGTTTCCGCTGTGCGTGCTGTTCGTGTTCCTGGTGCTGGCGGCGCAGTACGAGAGCCTGTCGTTACCGCTGGCGATCATCCTGATCGTGCCGATGTGCCTGCTGCCCGCGGTCACTGCGGTCAGGTTCGACCATGGCGACAACAACATCTTCATGCAGATCGGGCTGCTGGTGCTGGTGGGACTCGCGTGCAAGAACGCCATCCTGATCGTGGAGTTCGCCAAGCACCTGCAGGAGGAGCACGGGCGGGACGCGAAGGCGGCCGTGTTGGAAGCCGCACACCTGCGACTACGCCCGATCCTCATGACCTCCATGGCCTTCATCATGGGCGTCGTCCCGCTGGTGATCGCCTTCGGTGCCGGAGCCGAGGTGCGCCACGCGCTCGGCGTGACGGTGTTCGCCGGCATGCTGGGCGTCACGCTGTTCGGCCTGCTGCTGACTCCGGTGTTCTACGTGCTGGTGCGCCGTGTCGCGGCCCGCGGCGCCGCGGCCGGCGCCGCGCCACAGCTCACCGCCCCGGAGACCCACTCATGACCGACAGCAACCGCAGACTCGGCGCCGCGCTCGCCACGACCGTGGCGCTGATCGTGCTCGCCGCCATCGCCGCCGCGCTCGCCGGCTGCGCCGTCGGCCCCAACTACGTCAAGCCCGACACCCCGATAGCGGCGCAGTTCCAGGGAGCCCGGGATGCTGCCTTCTCGCAGGACGACGCTCAAGCGAAATTCTGGACGCAGTTCGGCGATGCCACCCTCGACCGGCTGGTCGACGACGCACTCGCCGCCAACCACGACCTGCGGATCGCGCTCGGCAATCTGCTCGAGGCGCGCGCCGAGCGCCGCGAGGCGCAGTTCGATCTCGTGCCGACGGTCACGGCGAGCGGCGGCTACACCAAGGAGCGGCTGTCGCAGGTGCAGAGCTTCACCGGCCAGGCACTCGATGAGCAGTTCTACGACGCCGGGTTCGATGCGTTCTGGGAGCTCGACCTCTTCGGTCGGGTGCGCCGCAACCTCGAGGCCCGCCACGCCGAGGTTGAGTCCGCGCAGGCGAGTCTGCGCGATGCGCAGGTGTCGGTCACCGCCGAGGTGGCGCGCAGCTACTTCGAGCTGCGTGGCGAGCAGACCCAGCTCGCGGTCGCCCGCCGCAATGTCGACAACCAGCGCGAGACGTTCAAGCTGACGCAGCAGCGGCTCGATGCGGGGCGTGCGACCGAGCTCGATACCTCACGCGCCCAGGCGCAGCTCTCTGCCACGCTGAGCACGCTCGGGCCGCTCGAGGCGGCGATCGCGCGCTCCATTCACCGCCTGGCGGTGCTCACCGGCCGCGAGCCGAACGCGCTCGATGCGCTGCTCGAGCCCAAGCAGGAGCTGCCCGAGCTGCCGCAGATCACCGCCGTGGGCGACCCGGCAGGATTACTGCGCCGCCGGCCCGACATCCGTGTGGCCGAGCGCCAGCTCGCCGCATCGACGGCGCTGGTCGGCGTGGCGATCGGCGACCTCTTTCCCAAGGTGACCTTCGTCGGCAATTTCAGCTACTCCGCCCCGCAGGTGAGTGCCTTCGGCGAGAGCTCGAGCCGCGGTTACCTCATCGGGCCGTCGATTTCCTGGGCTGCGCTCGATCTCGGCCGCGTCCGGGCCCAGGTCGCCGCCAGCCGTGCGCGTGCCGACGTCGCCCTCGCCGGCTACGAGCGGACCGTACTGCGTGCGCTGGAAGAGACCGAAGACGCGCTCGTCACGCACGCCCGCACCCGCGACAGCCTGCAGGACGCCAGCGACTCCGCCGCCGCGAGCGCCACCGCCGCGCGCATCGCGCGCGTGCGCTATGAAGGGGGCATGGTCGACTTCCTCGACGTGCTCGACGCCGAGCGTACGCAGCTGGCCGCCGAGGACCGCCTGGCCCAGTCACGGACCGACACCGCCACCAGCCTGGTGGCGGTTTACAAAGCCCTGGGCGGCGGCTGGGAGATGGCACCCCTGCCCCGCTACGTTCGCCAAGCCGGAGGTTGAGCCGTTGATTCTCTATCCGCCGCTCGAGCAGAGGCGCGCTGAGACCCCCAGCTGGGCCCGCCTGGGCGGCGCGCCCACGAATGACTCCCCGGGCCTCCCTCTTAAGATAGAGAAATGGAAGCGCACGGGCGGACCGCCGGGAACCCGCGGTAGACTGTCAGGTCAGCCGCTCACGGCCCGGGAGACCCCCCCTGACATGAACGCCAACGTCCGCCTGCTCGAACCGACGGCCGAAGCAACCCCCTGCACGGAGGAGCTCACCCGCATCAACGAGTCGCTGCAGGCCCGCGAGCGGCTGCTGACGGCCTCCGCCCGCGCGAGTCGCCTGCTGTTGGAAGCGCCCGATGTGCGCGCCGCGATCCCGGGCGTGCTCGGCCTGCTCGGTGAAGCGGCGCGCGTCGACCGCGTAAACCTGGTACAGACCCGCACCGGACCCAATGGCGAGCCGCTGCTGGTGGTGACGAGCGAATGGACCGGGGAGGGGGTGACGCCCTCGCTGCTCGAGACCTCGCCGTGCACCTGCGATGAGCGCAACTTCGCCGCGGTGTGCGCGGAGCTGCGGGCCGGACGCAGCGTGTGCTTCAGCAAGGGCGAGGTCTCGGGGGGGGCGTATGCCGCGTCCGCCATCGAGGGCGTCGGCACCCAGACCAAGGCCATCGTGCCGATTTTTGTCGGCGGCGAGTTCATCGGCGTGGTGGGCTTCGACAACACGCGCCAGCATCGGGCCATCGATGCGGCCGAGCTCGCCGCGCTCGAGACCGCAGCGGGCGTGATCGGCGCGGCGCTGCACCGCGAGCGGCTCGTCGACGACGTGCGCCGCGAGCGCGAGCACGCCGCCGAGGAGCGCGTCGCCGAGCTCGCCAAGGCGAATGCCGTGATCCGCGGCAACCTCGAGCGCCTCGCGGGAGAGACCGACCTGCACAGCTTCATGGGCCACATGCTGCTCGAGGCGACGCGCCAGTTCGATGCCGTGTCGGGCGCGGTCATCGTGCTCAAGGACTCGCTGCAGGAATGGCGCATCGTCGCGCACGTGCGTGACGGGCAGGTAGCGAGCCCCGAGTACGCGGGCAGTGTGCCAGTCGCCGGATCGGTCTTCAGCAGCCGGTTCGCGGACCTGCGCGAGCCGCTTTATCTCAACGTCAGCAGGCAGAAGTGCGAGATCTGGCCCGGGGTGCTGGCGTTTCACCGCCGCGTCGGTGCCGTCGGAACGGTGTTCTACCCGCTGGTGTTCGGCGCGCGCAGCGTCGGATTTCTGGTCCTGAGCTTCAGACGCGAGGCCGAGGAGGTCAAGCGCAGCGAGCTGCTGGTGGCGCTCGCCCAGCAGGCGACCCTCGCCGTGCAGCTCACGCGCCTCGCCTACTCCGCCAAGGAAGCCGCCGTGCTCATGGAGCGCACGCGCATCGGCCAGGAAATCCATGACGGGCTGGCGCAGGCCTTCACCGGCATCCTGCTGCAGCTCGGGGCGGTCGAGGAATTTCCATCCTGCAAGAAACGCGGCTCGGGGCTCGCCGTGACGCTGTCCCGCATCCGCGAGCTGGCGCGCGACGGGCTCGCCGAAGCGCGCCGCTCGGTGATGGCGCTGCGCCTCGACCAGACGCGTCGTGCGGGCCTCGAGCTCGCGCTGCGACAGCTCGCCGAGCGCTCCACCGTGCCGGGCGGCGTCACCTGCACCTTCGAGGGCGGCGGTGTCACGACCGGGCTGCGGCCGGAGCACGAGCACGAGCTGCTGCGCATTGCCCAGGAAGCGGTCAGCAACGCCGTCCGTCACGCGCGGCCGCACTCGGTGCGCATCACCATGGGGGAGGAGTCGGCGCACTGGACGCTCGCCGTGGCCGACGATGGCGACGGCATGCAGCAGAGCCCGGAGATGTCGGCCCGGCAGGGCTTCGGCCTCTCCAGCATGCGCCAGCGCGCCGGCGCCATCGGCGCTGAGTGGCGGATCGAGAGCGAGCCGGGGAGCGGCACGCGGGTCAGCGTGCGCATGGCGAAACGTGCTTCCTGAGCCACCCCGCTGGTGGCTGCGGTCATGAAGTCCCATATCCGCGTTGTGCTCGCCGATGACCATCCCGTGGTACGTGATGGCCTGGCGGCAATGGTCAATCAGCAGTCCGACATGGAGGTGGTCGGCGAGGCGGGTGACGGTGACGAGGCGATCGCGCTCTACGAGCGGCACCGTCCCGATGTGATGGTGCTGGACCTGCGCATGCCCAAGCGCGATGGGGTGGCGGTCGTGCAGCGGGTTCTCGAGATCAATCCCAAGGCGTGCATCCTCGTGATGACGACTTATGACGGCGACGAGGACATCTTCCAGTGCCTTTCGCAGGGCGCCAAGGGCTACCTGCTAAAGGATGCACCGCGGCAGGAGATCCTGTCGGCGATCCGCGCGGTGAGCGAGGACCGTCCCTACACCTCATCCACGGTGGCCGCCAAGGCGCTGCAGCGCATGGCGAAACCGAGTCTCACGCAGCGCGAGCTCGACGTGCTGCAGCTGGTGGCCGAGGGGCGCAGCAACAAGGACATCGCCCGGCGGCTGTCGATCACCGAAGGCACGGCCAAGACGCACGTCAAGGCGATTCTCACCAAGCTCGATGCCATCAGCCGCACGGAGGCGGTCGCGGTGGCGCACAAGCGCGGATTGATTCACCTGTAGCGGCGCGGGGCTGCGCACGCCCCACGATCTGACTGGGTCGGCCGTCAACCAACTAACCGCCCTTGGGCGCGGAGTAGCCCTCGGGAGTCTGCGAGCCGGGCCCGAACAGGAACTTCTCCATCTCGGCTTCGAGGAACTTGCGCGCCTTGGGCTCGATCGGCGTCAGCCGATACTCGTTGATGAGCATGGTCTGGTGCTGCAGCCAGCGCGCCCAGCCCTCCTTCGAGACCTGCTCGTAGATGCGCCGGCCGAGCTCACCGGGGTACGGCGGCCGGTCGAGGCCCGCCAGCTCGCGCTTGAGCACCACGCACTGCACCATGCGGGACACGTTCCGGCCTCCGTTTCCTCACTCACGCCGGCCGCACATCGAACAGCGTCTCGTCCGCCAGGCGCGCTAGCAGCGCGCTGATGGGTGCGGGCAGGCCGACGCGCGCCGGTTCGCGGATGTTATACCAGAGGCCTGTACCCTCCTCCATCACGGCGGCGGGGGGTGCGCAGTGCACCAGCAGCGGTGTGATCGTGAGATCGAAGTGCGTGAACGCATGTTCCAGCGGTGCGAGTGGCTGCGGCGGGACGGCGACGCCCAGGCTGTTGCGGGCGAAGGCCGCGGCGGCGGTGGCGGTGGCGAATTCCGGCGGGCACCACAGCCCGCCCCACACGCCACTCTCCGGCCGTCGCTCGAGCAGCACGCCACCTGAGTCGTCGAGCGCGAGTACCATGAACAACCGGCGCGCGGGCCGTGCTGTGCGCCGGCGGGCCACGGGGAGCTCATGCTGGCGCCCGGTCCGGCAGGCCACGCAGGCGCTCGCGAGCGGGCAGCGTGTGCACAGCGGTCTGCGGCGCACGCACAGCGTCGCACCCAGATCCATGATGGCCTGGGTGTACTCGGCGACGCGCTCCTTGGGCGTGCAGCGCTCGGCGAGCTCCCACAGGCGCTTGTCGGCCGCGCGGTCCGCCCTTGCCCCCGCCACGCCGAAACAGCGCGCCAGCACACGCCGCACGTTGCCGTCGAGGATCGGGAAGCGTGCCCCCTGGCTCAGGGCGAGGATCGCGCCGGCGGTCGAACGGCCGATGCCGGGAAGTGCGGCAATGTCGGCGAAGCTCGCGGGAAACTCGCCGCCGTGCACGATGAGGACGCGCACCGCCGCACGGTGCAGGTTGCGCGCGCGCGCGTAGTAGCCCAGCCCCGACCACACGTGCAGTACCTCGTCGACCGTTGCTTGCGCCAGCGCGCGCACGTCCGGGAAGCGCGCCATGAAGCGCTGGTAGTAGGGGATGACGGTCGCGACCTGCGTCTGCTGCAGCATGACCTCCGAGACCCACACGCGGTACGGTGTGCGATCGTGCTGCCAGGGAAGGTCGTGCCGCCCTTCGCGCGCGTACCAGGCAAGCAGTGCGGGAGCGAGCGCGGCGGAAGTCGGTGGCACACGGGCATTGTAACCGGGCGGCGTCCGCAGCCGGGCTGCGGGCCGGGGAGCCGCACCGGGGCTCAGTTGCGGTCGCAGAGCTGGATGTCACCGCTCATGCTCTTCAGGCGCACATGGCCGGCGCCCTCCCCGCGCGTGCCCTGCAGCGTGCTGCCCGGCATGAACTTGCCGCTGCGCTCGGCCTGGGCGTCGAAGCAGCTGCGGATGTCGCCGCTGAAGGTCTTCAGCTCGTAGCCGTAGCCGCCCTCGGCGCTCGCGCGCACGTCGAGATCGCCGCTGACCGTGGAGGCGTCGAAGTCTGCACCACGCGTGAGCCGCCCCTGGAAGCGCAGGTCACCCGAGGTGGTGCGCGCGCGCACCGAGCGCGCGCTGTCGAGCGAGACCACCAGCGTCCCGCTCACCGTGCCCGCCTCAAGGTCGCCGGCGCCGTGCTCGAGGTGGACATCGCCGCTCACCGTGCTCACGTGCAGCCGCGCGGGCTGGCCGTGGCCCTTGAGCCTGACATCGCCGCTCACCGTCTTGAGCTCGAGGTCGGAGCCGGCGAGCTCGGCGGTCACCTCGCCGCTCACCGCGCTGACATGCTGCACGCCGAGCACGCCTGCCGAAGTCACATCGGCGCTCACCGCCGAGACATTCAGCTCGCTGTCCTTCGGGATCTGCACCTGCAGGTGCGCCTCGCCGTCGTGAACCGAGTGAGCCGGCAGCACCACCTTGATGACGGTGCGGCCGCCCTCGCTGTTGACCTCGACGCGCTCGACCCCCGCGCCGAGCTCCGCGTGCACGCTCACCTCCGGACGATCCCAGCCCGTGACCGCGATCGCGCCGCTGACGTTGGAGATGTCCACCACCCCGCGCGGCTGCGCCGGCACCTGGCGGTCGAACACCCGGTCGGCCGACGCGCACACCGCCGCGCTCATCAGGAACGCAGGCAATGACACCGACAGCAAGCAGGTACTACGCATGTTCAGATCCCCTGGCCAGGGTCGCTGGCCTCGTGCACGTCCGTGAGGAAGCGCATTTCGTCCTGGTAGGTGTTGACCAGCAGCTCCTGCAGCAGGGCGTTGCCCGGATCCTTGCCGAGTGCTTGCTCGAGATCTTCCTTGGCCTTCTCGATGGTCGCGAGGCTCGCCACCACCTGGGCGCGGGCCGGCGGCGGCAGCGCCGCGAGGCGCTCCTCGAGCGAGCGCAGCAGCGCAGCGCGCTGGCGCTGGTAGCGCGGGTCATGTTCATAGGCCACATCCAGCGCGGTTGGCGCGCCCGGCGCTGCAGCGCTGCCGACATCGGCGCTCGCGGGTGCGCGGCCGGCGCTCACTGGGGCCGCGCCCGGCAGGAGGCTGCGCCCGATCCACACGCCCACCGCGACGCTCGCCAGCATCGCCGCGGCCGCCAGCCAGCGCAGCTGCGCCCCCCGCGGGCGCGGAGGAATCGCCGGCGCACCGGTCGCGCCGGAAGCGGCCGCCTGGACCCGATCGAGCCGCGCCTCGATCTGCGGCCACAGGTCGCGCGGGGGCTCGATGGCCTGCCGCAGCTCGCGCAGCGATCCCACCCGCTGTCCGTCCGTCTGCTGCGGGCCGGTCATGTCAGTTCACCTCCACACCGAGCCGCTCGCGCAGGAGCTTCCGCGCCCGATGCAGCTGGGCCTTGCAGGTGCCCTCGGCGATGCCGAGCATCTGCGCAGCCTCGCCGTGCGAGTAGCCGTATAGGGCGTGCAATACCAGCGCGTCGCGCGCCCCGTCGGGCAAAGCGCCGATCGCGGTCTCGATCTCGTGCACTTCTACCGGTGTCTCCAGCATCCACTCTCCCGTGAGCTCTGCGCCCTCCTCGGGCAGCGGCTCGGCCGGCGTGTTCTTGCGTCGCTTGGCGAGGCTCACGTTGACTGCGATGCGATGCAGCCAGGTCGAGAGCCTACTGCGCGTCTCGAATTTCGGCAGCGCCCGCCAGGCATTGATGAAGGTGTCCTGCGTACAGTCCTCCGCCAGCTGCGCATCGCGCGTCATGCGCAGGCACAGCCCGTAAACCCGTCCGGCGTGCTCGCGATACAGCCGTTCGAACGCGCGCGTATCGCCGGCGCAGGCGCGCTGGACCAGCGCTCCCTCCCAATCGACCGGCGTGTCCTCGGCCCGCGCGTGTGTCATCTCGCCTTTGGAGACGCCTTCCCCGGACCGGGTTTAAACCGCGCGTCGCTCACGGGCAACACCGGCCGTCTCAGGCCCCGGCGCGCCTCACCACTTGACCACCGGTGGCAGGCTCATCAGATAGGCCTCCGGGTCCGCATCGGTGCTGAAGCCGAAGCGGGTGCCCCGGTCGTAGACCAGATTGAACTCCACGTAGCGGCCGCGCTTGAGTAGCAGGCGTTCGCGGGCGGCTTCGTCGTAAGGGGTGTCCTTGCGGCGCGCGACGATACGCGGGTAGACCTCGAGGAACGCCTCTCCGACCCCCCTGACGAAGGCAAAGTCGGCCTGCAGGTCGGCGCTGGCCAGGTCGTCGAAGAAAATCCCCCCCACCCCGCGCGGCTCCTGGCGGTGGGGCAGATAGAAATAGCGGTCGCACCAGGCCTTGAACTGCGCATAGGCGTCGGGGCGGTAAGCGTCGCAGGCACGGCGCAGCGCGGCGTGAAAGTCCGCGGTGTCCTCGGCGAACGGAAAGGCCGGCGTCAGGTCCGCACCGCCGCCGAACCAGACGCGGCTGGTCGAGAGATAGCGCAGGTTCATGTGCACCGTGGGTACGTACGGATTGGTCATGTGGGCGACCAGCGAGATGCCGCAGGCCACGAAGCGGCCACCGGAGTCCTGCGCCCCGTTCACCTGTGGGCGCGCCTCCGGCGGCAGCACACCCCACACATGGCTGACGTTCACGCCGACTTTCTCGAACACCGCTCCGCGCATCAGACACGAGCCGCCGCCGCCCTCAAGGCGGTGTCCCGCGGGCTTGGTCCAGTGCCGTGCGGCGAAGCGGCTCTGCGGCTCGAAGGCTTCGAACGCCGTGCACACGCGCCGCTGCAGGTCGCGGCAGTACGCGGCGAAGGTCGCGGCGAAGTCGCTAGCCTCGCTCATGCACGTAGTCCACCAGCCGCGCGACGGCATCCGGGTCGGTGTCGGGCCAGATGCCGTGGCCGAGGTTGAAGATGTGTCCCGGTGCGGAGCCGGCCTGCTCGATCACCGCAGCGGCGTGCCGGCACAGCTCCTCGGGCGGCGCGAACAGCGCCGCCGGATCGAGGTTGCCCTGCACGGCCTTGCCCGGACCGAGAACCCGGCGAACGTGCGAGAGCTCCGAGCGCCAGTCGACACCGATCACGTCCACGTCGAGGTCCGTCACGGCCGGCATGAGGGTGGCGCCCTGGTTCACGTAGTAGATGAGTGGCACGTCCAGCGTGCGCAGCTTCTGCGCGGTGCGTCGCACGGCCGGCAAGGCGAACTGCGCGAACTCCCGCGGCGCCAGCAGGCCCGCCCACGACTCGAACAGCATGAGCGCCTGCGCCCCCGCGCCCGCCTGTGCGGCCAGATACTCGGCCATGGCGTCGGCGAGTCGGGTGAGCAGACGCTGGGCGAGGTGCGGCTGCGCGTACAGGAACGCGCGCGCCGCGGCGAACTCCTTGGAGGGACGGCCGCACACGAGATAGCACAGCAGCGTGAACGGCGCACCGGCGAAGCCGATGAGCGGCACGCCGCGCGGCACGCCGGCGCGCACCAGCCGGATGCTCTCGAGCACAAAAGGCACGTCGCGCGCCGGCACCAGCTCCGGGAGCGCCTCGATCTGCGCAGCGCTGCTGATGGGGGAGCGCACCACCGGAGCGGGCTCGAACTGCAGCTCCACTCCCATGCCCTGCAACGGCGTCATGATGTCGCTGAACAGGATCGCGGCATCGAGCGGGAAGCGCCGCAGCGGCTGCAGTGTCACTTCCGCGGCGAGCTCCGGCGTGCGGGTGAGCTCGGCGAAGTCAACCTTGGCGCGCAGCGCCCGGTACTCGGGCAGGTAGCGTCCGGCCTGGCGCATGATCCAGATGGGCCGGTGCGCGACCGGCTGACGGCGGCAGGCGGCGAGAAACGCGCTCGCTGCGCCGCTCGCGCCGTGCTCGCGTGCGCGCCGGGGCGCGGGGCTCGCCGAGCCCACCGGCCGAGGCGCACTCATGTGCGCAGCCACCGCGCGACCTCGGGCGCGAAATAGCTGATGATGAGATCCGCACCGGCGCGCCGGATGCCGGTGAGCGTTTCCAGCACAGCGGCGCGCTCATCGATCCAGCCGCGCATCGCCGCCGCTTTGATCAGACTGAACTCACCCGACACCTGGTAGGCGACGACCGGCACGCGCACGGCATCGCGCACCTGACGGATGATGTCGAGGTACGGGCCGGCCGGCTTCACCATGACGAGGTCCGCGCCTTCGGCGACGTCGAGCAGCACCTCGCGCAGCGCCTCGCGTGCGTTGCTTGGGTCCATCTGGTAGGAGCGGCGATCGCCGAACGCGGGCGCCGATTCCGCCGCCTCGCGAAACGGCCCGTAGAAGGCGGAGGCGTACTTGGCCGCATAGGCGACGATCGGCGTGCCCGTCAGGCCTTCCGCGTCGAGCAGCGCGCGGATCGCTCCCACCCGGCCGTCCATCATGTCGCTGGGTGCCACCGCGTCCGCGCCGGAGCGCGCGTAGTTGAGTGCGACCTGCGCGAGCGTGCGCACGGAGGAATCGTTGTCGATGACACCCGCGGGAGTGACGTGACCGCAATGGCCGTGATCGGTGGCGCCGCACAGACACACGTCCGCCCATACCAGCAGCTGCGGGCACGCCTGCTTGATCGCGGCGATCGCCGCGGCGGCGAGTCCGCGCGGATCGAGCGCATCGCTCGCCTGCGCATCCTTGCGCGCGGGCGCTGCGAACAGCAGCACTGCCGGCACGCCTGCCGCCTGCGCCGCCTGCGCCTCCTTCACCGCCTCGTCCACCGACAGCTGGCAGATCCCCGGCATGCTCTCGACCGGGTGGCGCACGGCGCGCCCGGGCACGACGAACAGGGGGTAGATGAGCGCCTCGGAAGTCAGACGCGTCTCGCGCACCAGGCGCCGCCACGCGTCGGACTGGCGGGTACGTCGGAGTCTTTCGGTCGGGAATCCCATGGATCTACACTCTCGCTTGCAGTACGCGCAAAGTAGTCAGGGCCAGGCCGTGCAGCGTCGCCGACTCGGCGACCGTCACCGCATGGCCGCGGGCGGCGAGCTCGCGAGCGGTGGTACGCCCGATGGCGACCGCCGCCGCATCGGACAGCAGGCGCTGGAAGTCCTCCTCGCCCAGCGCCTCGGCGAGCTCGCTCACCGCCGAGGGACTGGCGAAGGTCACCGCGCCGATAGCGCCGCGGGCGATCCAGGTGCGGCACGCGCTCACATCCAGGCCCGCGCCTTCGGTGCGGTAAGCCTCGACCTGGGTGACCTGGGCGCCGAGCTGGGTGAGTCCCGCGGCAATGGTGGGCAGTGCGCGCGAGCTGGCTGGGTAGAGGATGCGCACACCACCGTCGCCCGGCGTCCACTGAGCGGCGAAGGCGGCTAGCAGCGCTGCGGCGCTGGCTTCCTCGGGTACCAGGTGCACCGGCCAGCCCCGCTGGCGCAGCACCTGTGCGGTCGCCTGGCCGACGGCGGCGATGCGCACGCCCCTCGGTGCGGCCGGCAGCCGCTCGACTACGGCGGCGACCGCATGACGGCTGGCGAACACGATCCAGCCGAAGGACTCAACGCCGGCGAGCGCGGCCGTCAGCGCCGTCAGGTCGGCCTCGGCCACCCGCACTGCGGGCCAGGACAGCACGCTGAGCCCCATGCCGCGCAACTCGCGGCTCAGGGGG
>DASPPI010000046.1:0-7157 GCA_035625615.1 Steroidobacteraceae bacterium
GTCACGCAGTGTGATGTCGTTGGCGCGCACGTGGCCGAGCCGCTGCAGCATGATCTGCACCGCTTCGGTCCCGCCGGTGGCGGCATAGGTGAGCACGAGGTTCCCGACGACTTGGGCGGCCACGCGGTTGGCGGCCTCGATCTCCTCCTTCACCGAAGCGCGTGCGTTGCGGATCTCCCGGGCGGTCAGTACGGCGACGAAGACCAGGGTGACCCCCGTGAGCACCAGGTTCAGGCGTGTCTGCGGCTTCATGGCCGGGGGGCGCGTGCGCTCAAGAAAATCATGAGGCCAGTTTCATGGTGATCCGCTTTCGCTCGGGCACGCGCCCGGGAAAGGATACACCGGTCCTGATAGACTCGATTCACCCGACCCCAACCAGGAACTAGGACTATGCGCTGGGAAACACCACGAGCAATTGATTTCCGTTTCGGCATGGAAATCACGATGTATATCGCCAACCGCTAGAGCACATTTGAGGGCTGGGAGCCTGGCCGCCGGGCTCCGTAAGCCCGCCCGGAGCGGGAACCGAAGGTCCGCCATCCGGGCGAAACCGTGAAGATCCGGGTGCTGGGCTCCGCCGCCGGTGGCGGGTTTCCCCAGTGGAACTGCAACTGCCGTAACTGCTCGGGCGTGCGCAAGGGCACGCTGCGGGCCCTGCCGCGTACCCAATCCTCGATTGCCGTCTGTGGCGCCGACCGACGGGCGTGGGTGCTCGTCAACGCCTCGCCCGACATCCTCGCGCAGCTGAAAGCCTGTCCCGATCTGCAGCCGGCGCGCGGTCTGCGCGACACGGCCATTGCGGCGATCGTGCTGGTCGACGGGCAGATCGATCATACGACGGGCCTGTTGATGCTGCGGGAATCGACCCGGCCGCTGGCGGTGTGGTGCACCGACGAGACCTGCGCGGACCTGACGCGCGGCAACCCGATCTTCGGCGTGCTGGGACACTACTGTGGAATCGACCGGCGCGCGCTGGTGCCCGACGGGCATGAGTTCACCGTCGATGGGGTGGACGGCCTCAGTTGGCGCGCGCTCGCCGTGCCGAGCAAGCCCGCACCCTATTCGCCGCATCGCGAAGCGCCGGTGGCCGGAGACAACGTGGCGCTCGTGATCCGCGATGCCGCCACGCAGCGCACCGCCGTCTATGCGCCGGGGCTGGGAGCGATGGAGCAGACGGTGTGGCGGGCAATGCAGGCGGCGGGCTGCGTGCTGGTCGACGGGACGTTCTGGACCGATGATGAGATGATCGTACTCGGCGCGTCGCGCAAGCGCGCGCGCGAGATCGGTCACCTGCCGCAGAGCGGCCGCGGCGGTATGCTGGAGTGGCTCGGGCAGCTCTCTGCCGACACGCGCCGGATTCTCATCCATGTGAACAATACCAACCGCATTCTCGACGAAGATTCCCCCGAGCGCGCCGAGCTGACCCGCCGCGGCATCGAGGTCGCCTGGGACGGACTGGAGATCGAGCTGTGACCGCTGCCGCCTGGACGCGCGAGGAATTCGAGCAGCGGCTGCGCGAGCGCGGCCGCGCCTACCACATTCATCATCCATTCAACGTGATGCTGAACGCCGGCAAGGCGACGCCGGAGCAGATCCGCGGCTGGGTGGCGAACCGCTTCTACTATCAGATCAGTATCCCGATGAAGGATGCGGCCATACTCGCCAACTGCGACGAGCGCGCCGTGCGCCGCAACTGGGTACAACGCATTCTCGATCACGACGGCTACGGTGATGATCCCGGCGGCATCGAGGCCTGGCTGCGCCTGGCCGAGGCCGTGGGCCTGGAGCGCGCGCACGTGGAAAGCCTGCAGCAGCTGCTGCCGGGGGTACGCTTCGCGGTGGACGCTTACGTGAATTTCGCGCGCCGCGCGCGCTGGCCGGAAGCGGTGTGCGCCTCGCTCACCGAGCTGTTTGCCCCGGAGATCCACCGGCAACGCCTCGCCACCTGGCCGCAGCACTATCCGTGGATCGACAGCGAAGGGCTCGGCTACTTTCGCAATCGCCTCACCCAGGCGCGCCGCGACGTCGAGTTCGGGCTCGCCGCGACGCTCGAGCACTTCACTACGCGCGCCGCGCAGGAGCGCGCGCTGGAGATCCTCAAATTCAAGCTGGACATCCTGTGGCACATGAACGACGCCATGGCGCTGGCATATGGTGTGACGACATGAGCGACCTGGAGGACACCGCGCGGCCGGTGATTGCGCACGGCATGCGACTTCAGTGGGAAGCGTCGCAGGAAGCGCATGTGCTGCTCTATCCCGAGGGGATGATCAAGCTCAACAGCAGCGCCGGCGCGATCATGAGCCGTTGCGACGGCGTGCGCACGCTGGCGGATATCGTGGCCGATCTCGAGCGCACTTACGGCGTGCCGGGACTGGCGGGCGACGTGCAGGCCTTCGTGACGCTGGCGCTCGAGAAGCGCTGGCTGGAGCTGCGCGAGTGAGCGCGCTGCCGCTCGTGGGCCACGGCCCCGCGGCAGCGGACGCGGCCGCAGCCGCGGTCGCCGCCGCGCCCGGGCCGCCGCTGAAGACATCGCACGGCGTTGGCCCACCGCTTTGGCTGCTGCTCGAGCTTACCTACCGCTGCCCGCTGCACTGCGTGTTCTGCTACAACCCCACCGACTTCGCCAGCGTCGGAGCGGAGCTCGCGACCGCCGACTGGCTGCGCGTGCTGCGCGAAGCGCGCGCCCTCGGCGCGGTGCAGCTGGGGCTGTCGGGCGGAGAGCCGCTGGTGCGCGATGACCTGGAGGCCATCGTGGCCGAGGCTCATGCGCTCGGTTACTACAGCAACCTCATCACCTCGGGCGTCGGCCTCACCGAAGAGCGCATCAGCGCGCTCAAGGCCGCGGGCCTGGACCACATCCAGCTCTCCTTCCAGGACAGCACGCGCGAGCTGAACGATTTCCTGAGCAGCACCCGCACCTTCGATCTCAAGGCGAAGGTCGCCGCGCTCATCCGCAAGTACGAGTACCCGATGGTGCTGAACGTGGTGCTGCACCGGCTCAACATCGATCACGTGGGCGAGATTCTCACCATGGCGGAAGCGCTGGGGGCGCAGTACGTGGAGCTCGCCAACACCCAGTACTACGGCTGGGCCTGGCTCAACCGCGAGCGACTGCTCCCCGGCCGCGCGCAGCTCGAGCGCGCCGAGGCCGTCACGCAGCGTTTTCGCGAGCGGGTCGGCGGGCGGATGCAGATCTATTTCGTGGTGCCGGATTACTTCGAGACGCGACCCAAGGCCTGCATGAGCGGCCTCGGGTCGGTGTTTCTCGCCATTGCTCCCGATGGTCTCGCCATGCCCTGTCACGCGGCACGCATGCTGCCGGATCTCACCCTGCCCAATGTGCGCGAGTCGGACATCCGCACGATCTGGTACGACTCACCGGCTTTCAACCGCTTCCGCGGCGATGGCTGGATGAAGGAGCCCTGCCGCAGCTGCCCGGAGAGATCCAGGGATTTCGGGGGCTGCCGCTGCCAGGCGTATCTGCTCACCGGGGATGCCGCCAACGCCGATCCGGTGTGCGACCTGTCGCCGCATCACCAGCTGGTGACCGCGGCCGTCGCGCGTGCCCAGCGCCCGCCCGCCGCGGCGGCCGGCGGCGCGCGCGAGCCGGCGCTGGTGTTCCGCGACCACCGTGTGTCGATCCCGGTGGTCGTGGCAGCGGGCCCGGTTGCCCGCCGCTAGCGCAGGCTGCCGGTCGGATGGCGGTCCGCCGCGTGTTGAAAATGGGCGAGCCGCTGCTGCGTGCAGTGGCCGCACCGGTGAGGCGCTTCGACGCCGAGCTCGCCGCGCTGGTTGCCGACCTGGACGACACCATGCGGCAGCTGAGCGGCGCCGGCATCGCCGCGCCGCAGATCGGGGTGAGCGCGCGCGTCGTGATCTTCGAGCTCGCCGGCAATCCGCGCTATCCGCACCTCGCACCGGTGCCGTACACCGTACTGGTGAATCCCCTTGTCACGCCGCTTGGCGCCGAGCAGGATGAGGGCTGGGAGGGCTGCCTGTCCGTGCCGGGGATGCGGGGTCTGGTGCCGCGGTTTCGCCGCGTGCGCTACCAGGGCTTCGACCTGCACGGGGCGCCGATCGACCGCACGGTGGAAGGCTTCCATGCCCGCGTGGTGCAGCACGAGGTCGATCACCTCGACGGCGTTCTGTTTCCGCAACGGGTGCGGGACCTGCGCAACTTCGGCTTCGAGGATGCGCTCGCCGGGCAGATGACCCCGATGCCGGACTGACACGAGCTGCAAGGAGACTCACGCCATGAGCGAGCGCGCTGCCGGACCCTTCGATGTGAAGGTCACGCCGCAGAAGCCCGACACGCAGATCGCCCGCGCGGCCAACCTCGGCCGGCTGACTGTCGACAAGCGCTTCCACGGCGATCTGGAGGGCATCAGCAAGGGGGAAATGCTCGCGACCCAGACGGATGTGCCCGGCTCGGCGGGCTACGTCGCCATGGAGCGGGTGACGGGCAGGCTCAAGGGGCGCGCGGGCAGCTTCGTCCTGCAGCACAGTGCCACCATGTCGCGCGGCGCGCCCGTCTCGTCGATCACGGTGGTGCCGGATTCGGGCACCGGCGAGCTCAGGGGCATCAGCGGAACGATGATCATCACCGTCGCGAAGGACGGGGCGCATTCCTACGAGTTCGATTACCAGATCGCGCCGTAGCGCGCGCGACCGTCACGGCGTCTGCTGGCGCTTTTCCGCCGCGCTCGCGCGCCCGGCACGCACGTCGCGCACCATGCGGATGGCGGACTCCACCCCCTGGTAGTAGCCGGGAATCTGCCCGAGCTCGCGGTAGCCGAGCGCGCGATAGAACGCGCGCGCCGCCTCGTTGCCGGCGCGCAGCTCGAGTCCGACGAGAAAGGCGCCGGCGGTGAGCGCGGTCTCCTCGAGCCAAACGACCAGGCCGCGGGCGATGCCGCGGCGCCGGTGAGCGGGCGCCACGGCGAGCAGGTTGAGGTGCGCGGTGTCGTCGGCGTAGCGCATGATCGCGAAGCCGGCAAGCTGCCGCGCGAGGCGCGCCGTGAGCACCACGCTTTCGGGGTCGCACACGTGCCAGCCGATGCGCGCGACGCCCCAGGTGGGCTTCAGCCCCGCCTCGACGAACTCATGCGACATCGCCGCGAGCCGTGCGGCATCGGCCATCCGAGCGGGCGCCAGGCGGTACGGATACACGCAACCACCTCAGGCGAGGGTGTGGAAGACCTTCTGCACGTCCTCGTCCTGCTCGAGCCGGTCGATCACCGTGAGCACCTCGGTGGCCTGATCCTCGGGCAGCTCGGTCGGCACCGTGCAGATGTACTCGTGCTCGGCCGACAGCGGTGTGATGCCGCGGGCCTCGAGTGCTTCCTGCAGCCGGCCGAAGTCGGCGAAGGCACAGCGGATCACCAGCTGCGGCTCACCCTTCTCGTCGGTGCTCTCGCCCATCTCGTCGAGGCCGTGATCGATGAGATACAGCTCGAGATCGTCCTGGTCGATGCCCGCGGGGTTCAGCCGGAACACGCCCATCTTGCGGAACAGGAAGCTGACGCTGCCGCTGGTGGCCAGGTTGCCGCCGCCCTTGGTGATGATGTTGCGCACCGCGGCGACGGTGCGCGTCGGGTTATCGGTGGCGGTCTCGACCAGCAACGCCACGCCGTGCGGCGCATAGCCCTCGTAGAGCACTTCCTGGTAGTTAGTGGCGTCGCGCCCGGCGGCGCGACGGATGGCGGCCTCGATCCTGTCCTTCGGCATGTTGACGGCGCGCGCGTTCTGGATGATCCGCCGCAGCGTGGGATTGGAGGCCGGATCCGCGCCCCCCGACTTGACCGCCATGGTGATGTCCTTGGCGATGCGCGCGAACTGCTTCGCCATGCGGTTCCAGCGCGCGAACATCGTGTGCTTGCGGACCTCGAAGATGCGTCCCATGAGGTCCATGGTGCATGAACGGCACCGGAGGTGCCAGGGTCCGGGGGTGTGACGCCGCTGCGCCGCGCGGCGGCGCCGGCATGCCGGCGCGTGCGTTTACGCGAGCTGTGCCTGCAGCATGCGCATGCGCCGCAGCTGCTGCGACAGGCGGCGCTCGATGTCGCGCAGGCTGCGCTGCAGGTCGACCTGCTCCCACTGCTCGAGCATCGCGCGCTTCTTCTCGCCGAGCCACTGCTCCTTGACGCGCGCCCACTCGGTGAGCGCCGCCAGGAAGTTCTCGTACTCGTGCGCTACGCGTGCTCGCAGCGGCTCGAAGGCCGCCGCGCGCGCCAGCGGCAGGCGCGCCAGTCGCGCCTGCGCGCGCGTGAACTGCATGGCGAGCAGCGCGCGCTGGATCTGGAACAGCGGCGTGCGCTTCAGGCGCCGGGTGAGGCCGAACACCTGCAGCGCGGCGATCAGCCACTTGGTCGGATCCCACTGCCACCAGCGCACGCCGTTGCGGTAGTCGTGCGCGAACATGTGGTGGAAGTTGTGATAGCCCTCGCCGTAGGTGATCACGGCGATCACCGGGTTGTCGCGCGCCGAGTTGTCCTCGGTGTAAGGACGGCCACCCCACATGTGCGCCAGGGAGTTGATGAAGAAGGTGACGTGATGGCTCCACACCAGGCGCAGCACTCCGGCGAGGATCAGCATGCCCCACAGGTCGTGGAACACGAGTCCCGCGGCGAGCGGGAGGCCGAAATTCAGCGCGATCGCCAGCGGCACGTAGTAGCGGTGCTGGAAGGCGAGCAGCCGGTCCTTCCTGAGATCCGCAATGTTGGTGAAGTCGGGCTTGCCGCTCGGGTACTCGCGCAGCATCCAGCCGATGTTCGAGAACCAGAAGCCGCGCCGCGCCGAGTACGGGTCGCGATCGACGTCGTCGACGTACAGGTGATGGCTGCGGTGCCCGCTGCACCAGATGAAGGCGCTGTTCTGCAGCGACATGGTGCCGAAGATCAGATAGAAGATGCGCAGGGTGAGGTGCGCCTCGTAGGTGCGGTGCGCCCACAGGCGGTGATAGCCGCCGGTGATCGACATGCCGTTGGCGATCAGGAAGAAGGCGAAGATGGCGCAGTCGGCGCCCGTAAAGCCGTACCGCAGGCCATACCACGGCACGAGCACTGCCGCGGCGGCGAACGTGAGGGCGAACATCAGGGCGTTCGCCCAGATCAAGGGTGGCTTGACGGTAGCTGGAGTTGTGGACATGCGGTGGC
>DASPPI010000047.1:0-5565 GCA_035625615.1 Steroidobacteraceae bacterium
GCCTCGAGCGCCTCGCGGCCGATGAAGGCGCGCCCGCGCGGCTCCATGGCCACCGTCCACCCGAGGCCCGACTCGAACGGCTGCGTGCTCTCGTCCATGTCGTTGCCGTACAGGTTCATGCCCGCCTCCAGGCGCAGCGTGTCGCGCGCACCGAGCCCGCAGGAGGCGACCCCGAGCGAGTTGAGCCGGCGCCACGCCGGCACGGTATCCGCCGCCGGCATCATGATCTCGAAGCCGTCTTCACCGGTGTAGCCGGTGCGCGAGACGAACCAGCTCCCGAGCTCGCGACCGGTGAATCCGTCCAGGGCGAGCGCGGCGGCGGCACCCGCGGGCGGCAGCAGCTGCGCCGCCTTGGCGCGCGCCTCGGGCCCCTGGACCGCGAGCATGGCGAGATCGCGGCGCTCGCTCACCTCGACGGCGGTTCCGGCGGCGTGCGCGCGGATCCAGGCGAGGTCCTGGTCGCGCGGGCCGGCATTCACCACCAGGCGATACCAGCTGTCGGTGAGGTAATAGGCGATGAGGTCGTCCAGCACACCGCCGCGCTCGTTCAGCATGCAGCTGTAGAGCGCCTTGCCGGGCGCCGTGAGCTTCGCTACGTCGTTGGCCAGCAGCTGTTGCAGCAACGCTCGCACACGCGCGCCCCTCAGATCGACCACGCACATGTGCGATACGTCGAACACGCCGGCGGCACGGCGCACTGCATGGTGCTCACCGATCTGCGAGCTGTACTGCACCGGCATGTCCCAGCCGCCGAAATCGACGATCCGGGCGCCAAGCTCCTGGTGCAGTCTGTAGAGCGGTGTCTGTCTTCCCACCGGTGGCCTCCCGGCTGCCGAAACAGCCAGCAGGCTGCCAAGAACTGAGAGATTCAGGCGCCCGGTAAGGGCGCATAACAGACTGATTCGGGCCAGGGCAATGATAGCAGCCCCGGTCCGTGCCGCCCAAGCACGGCGACGGTAGAATCCGCGCGGCATGAGCAGCGCCCGTCGCATCTCGGTACCGGTATCCGTCGGCCAGGTCCGCGTCGGCGGCGGCGCACCGATCGTGGTCCAGTCGATGACCAATACCGACACCGCCGATGTCGCGGCGACGGTGCGCCAGGTGCAGGCGCTGGCCGGTGCCGGCTCGGAGCTGGTGCGCATGACGGTGAACACCGCCGAGGCCGCGGCAGCCGTGGCGCCCATCCGCGAGCGGCTCGAACGCGCCGGCGTCAGCGTGCCACTGATCGGCGACTTCCATTTCAACGGCCACAAGCTGCTGCGCGAGCATCCGGAGTGCGCCGCGGCGCTCGCCAAGTACCGCATCAATCCCGGCAACGTCGGCCGCGGCAGCAAGCGCGATCCGCAGTTCGCCGAGATGATCGAGATCGCCTGCCGGCACGACAAGCCGGTGCGCATCGGGGTGAACTGGGGGAGCCTGGACTCGGAGCTGCTCACGCGGCTGATGGACGAGAACTCCGCGCGGCCGCAGCCGCTCGCTGCGCAGCAGGTAATGCGCAACGCCGTCGTGCTGTCGGCGCTCGAGAGCGCGCGGCGCGCCGAGGAGCTGGGGCTCGCACACACGCGCATCATCCTTTCGGCTAAGGTGAGCGGCGTGCAGGACCTGATCGCCATCTACCGCGAGCTCGCCGCCCGCTGCGACTGCCCGCTGCACCTGGGCCTCACCGAGGCCGGCATGGGTTCGAAGGGCATCGTGGCCTCGACTGCGGGCATGGCAGTGCTGCTGCAGGAGGGGATCGGCGACACCATCCGGGTATCGCTCACGCCCGAGCCCAACGGCGACCGCACCCAGGAAGTCATCGTGGCGCAGGAGATCCTGCAGACCATGGGGCTGCGCGCCTTTACCCCGCTGGTGGTGGCCTGTCCCGGGTGCGGGCGCACCACCAGCACTTTCTTCCAGGAGCTCGCCGCGCGCATCCAGGCGCACATCCGCGCGCGCATGCCGCAATGGCGGCGCGAGTACGCCGGCGTCGAGGACATGACCGTGGCCGTCATGGGCTGCGTCGTCAACGGGCCGGGCGAGAGCAAGCATGCCAACATCGGCATCAGCCTCCCGGGCACCGGCGAGCGTCCGGTGGCACCCGTCTACGAGGACGGCGAGAAGACCGTGACGCTCAAGGGTGAGCGCATCGCCGAGGAATTCCAGGAAATCGTCGAGCAATACGTGGCGCGCCACTACGCGCGCCTGGGACGTCAGTCATGAGCGAACTCGCCGCACGCAAGTGCAAGCCCTGCGAAGGAGGTATGGCGCCCCTCAACCGCAGCGACGCCGAGCGCTTACTCGCCCAGCTCTCCAGCGCCTGGGCGCTGACCGACGAGGCACAGGCCATCCGCCGCGAGTTCGCCTTCCGCGACTTCTATCGCACCATGAGCTTCGTCAACGCGCTCGCACACCTGGCGAACGTCGAGGACCATCACCCGGACCTGGAAGTCGGCTACAACTACTGCCGCGTCACCTTCACCACCCACGCGATCCGCGGGCTGTCGGAGAATGACTTCGTTTGCGCGGCGAAGGTGGACCTCATCCCGTTGAGCTGAGGTTGGAGCATTCGCGGGCGCGGCTAGCGCGGGGCGCGGCTAGCGCGGGGCGCGGCTAGCGCGGGCGCGGCTAGCGCGGGCGCGACTGGCTGCGTACCCAAAGGCCGTAATACTCCCTGATCCACTGATCGAGCAGGCGCACCGCCTGCGAGTCGACGTGACAGGTGCGCACGCGACCGCTCTTGCCGGTGTGGATGACACCGTTTTTCTCCAGCTTGCGCAGATGCTGCAGGATCGTGGGGAGTGCGAGCGGCAGATTTTCGGCAAGCTGCGTCACGGTCGCATCGTAAGCGCAAAGCTGCTCGAAAATGTGCCTGCGCGTGGGGTCGGCGAGCGCACGGAATACCAGGTCCAATTCGCGATAGTTCAGCATTCACCTAACTATCGCACGCAGCGGTTTAGGTACCACGCAAGTACCTGACTACAGCGGACATATTCCTACTGTAATGCACGCCGCAAGATAGTTAGGCGAAGAGTGAACTATCTGCAAAAAGAGGTGTGATATTGGGGGTCCTTCAGGTGCTGCACGTCCTTCAGCGAGCGCGCGCCGCCTCCGGCAGCTCGCCGCTCACTCCCAGCGCGCGCCGGATGAAGAAGCGGCGCAGCTCCTGGCTGCGATTCACCCACGAGAGCCCACGCTGAGCCAGCCGCGCCACCGGGTCTCGCCCGTGTGCCAGCAGGCGGTCGAAGACATCGATCGCCGTCGCCATGGCGGCGACCTCGCTCTTGCGCCAGCGCTCGTAGGCACGCAGCACGCTCAGCGCCCCGGGGTCCTCACGGGCGCCGACCGCTGCGGCCACCAGTTGCGCGAGCGAGGCGGCATCCAGCAACCCGAGGTTCACGCCCTGACCGGCGAGCGGATGTACCACGTGCGCCGCATCGCCAAGGAGCGCGACGCGTGGCGCCACGTAGCGTGTCGCCGACAGCCGCATCAGCGGAACCGCCACCCGCTCGCTCGCCAGTTGCGTCGCGCCCAGGGCGAGATCGGAGGCCCGATCGAGCTCTGCGGCGAAGGCCGCGTCGCCGAGGCGCAGCAGACCCGCCGCCAGCGCTTCGTCCGCCGACCACACGATCGAGCTCGTGCCATCGGCGAGCGGCAGGAAGGCGAGCGTGCCGTCCTTCATGAAGCGTTGCCACGCGGTCGACTGGTGCGGCCGCGCCGTGCGCACTGTTGCGACGATCGCCGTCTGGCGGTAACTGGAGACCCGCGCACCGAGGCCGGCCGCCGCGCGCAGCGCGGATTGCGACCCATCCGCCCCCACCACCAGCCGCGCCGTCAGTGTGGCGCCTGCCGTGGCTACGCGCGCTTCTGTATCGGTGACGTCCAGCGACTCCAGCGCCGCAGGTTCGATGTGACCGCCCGCCTGTGCGAACGCCTCGAGCAGCGCCTGCTGCAGCAGCCGGTTCTCGACGATGTAGCCGAGGTTCGGCTCGCCGACGTCCGCGGCGTCAAATACCAGTACCGCCTCGCTCGCAGGTTGCACGCTCTCGTGCCAGATGCGCATGCGCTCGTAGGGCGAGAGGCGCAGCGCGCGGATCCGCGCCCAGGCGCCCGCATGCGTCAGCACATTCTCGCTGGCGCGCGACAGGGCGACCACACGCACATCCGGCGCGGCGACGGCCGAGCCCGCCGGTGCGGCCAGCAGCGCCGGTGCTCGCGGCTCGAGCAGCGCGACCGAAAGCGCCCCGCCCTTGCCGGCGCCGCGAGCGAGCAGGGCCCCGGCGCACGCCCCCACGGGTCCGCCGCCGACGATCACGACATCAAACATGGCGTACCGGCAGCCCGCGCGCCAGTCGCGGTGTGGGCCCGCCGAAGCCGGTGCTGACGCGCGCGAGGGCACTCTTCGCCGGCGGCGCGAGATCGAACATCAGCAGCCCGAGGTTGCGCAGCACGCTCGCGCCGGGTCGCTGGTCGGCGAACAGCTTCACCAGACCGTCGGTGAATTTCACCACCCCGGCACGGTCGTGGGTACGCCATGCGGCGAAGCGCTTGAGCAGCTCCGGCGCGCCGGCATCCCCGCTCGTGTTGGCAATCACTTCCGCCAGCATGGCCGCATCGCGCAGCCCGAGGTTGAATCCCTGGCCGGCAACCGGATGCAGCGCCTGGGCGGCATTGCCGATCAGCACGGCGCGCGTGGCCACGGTGGCAACCGCGCGCGTGAGCTGCAGCGGATACGCAGCCCGCCGCCCGGCGCGCACGAAGCGCCCCGCGCGCCAGCCGAACTGCGCCTGCAGCTGCCCGAGGAAGGTGACCTCATCGAGCTCGAGCAGCTGCTGCGCGCGCTCCGGCCGGCAAGCCCAGATCACCGCCAGCGAGCCGTCGTGCAGCGGCAGCACGGCGAGCGGTCCGGCTGCGGTGAAGCGCTCGTAGGCCTCGCCGCCGTGGCCGTGATCAGCAGCCACATTCGCCACCACCGCCACCTGACCGTAGTCCTCGATCTGCGTCGCAATGCCGGCGGCGGTGCGGACCTGCGAATGCGCGCCGTCGGCTCCGACCACGAGCCGCGCGGCAACCGCCGCGCGCGCGCCGCCCGCGCTCACCACCGTGAAGCGCACGCCCGCGGCGCCGATGTCGAGATCCTCGACACCGGCCGGCACGCGCAGCGCCAGGTCGGGCGCCGTGGCCAGCCGCTGCCAGAGCGCCGCCCCGATGCAGCGATTGGCCACCACGTAGCCGAAGGCCTCGATTCCCTGCTCCGCCGCGCTGAGACGCGCAAAGCCGAAGCGACCGGCTTCCGATACGTGAATCGTGCGGATGGCCGCCGCTGCCGGGGCGATCGCCGGCCACACGCCCAGGCCCTCGAAGATCCGCCGGCTGGCATTGCCCAGCGCCGTGGTGCGCTCGTCGAAGCTCGGTTGCGTGTCCGCACCGAACGGCACGCTCTCGACCAGCAGCACCGCCCGGCCCGTCCCGGCGAGTCCTGCGGCGAGACTCGCACCGACCATCCCGCCGCCGACGATGGCGACGTCGGCCTCGAGGAGCTCAGCGGCGCGGCGGGCAGCCATGCAAGGGCTCAGGCGCGCGCCA
>DASPPI010000048.1:0-11704 GCA_035625615.1 Steroidobacteraceae bacterium
GGCGCGGTGGACCTCGGCGCGCCGTTCCTCGAAGCGCTGCGCCGGCGCTGCGACGAGGTCGGCGCGCTGCTGATCTTCGACGAGGTGCAGTGCGGGGTGGGCCGCACGGGCAAGCCGTTCGCAGCCAACCTCTACGGCGTCATGCCCGATCTGCTGACGGCGGCCAAGGCGCTCGGCAACGGCTACCCCTGCGCCGCGCTCCTGATGACCGACCGAGTCGGCGCGGCTCTCACGCCCGAGTCCCTCGGCACCACCTTCGGCGGCGGCCCCATGGCGTGCGCTGCCATCGAGGCGGTGATCGAAGCCATAGAGACCGAGGGCCTGCTCGAACGCGTGCAGCGCATCGGCGCGTACATCCGTGCCCGCTGCATCACCGGCCCGATAACCGGACACCAGGGCGCCGGGCTGCTCGTCGGCCTTACCACCACGCGCCCGGCCAGGGAGGTCCAGGCGGAGCTGCTCGAGAGCGGCATCCTCGCCGGCACCGCGAGCGATCCAATGGTGCTGCGCCTGCTGCCGCCGTTCATCCTCGAGGAGGAGCACGTCGACATGCTGGCGGATGCGCTGCGCGACCTGCCGCCATGAAGCGCTTCCTCGATCTCGCCGACTTCTCCCGCGAGGAAGTGCTCGCGCTGCTCGAGCTTGCGCGGCGGCTGGAGCGCCAGCCGGAGCCGCGCGCCCTCGCCGGCAAGATCCTCGGACTGCTGTTCTTCAATCCCTCGCTGCGCACGCTCGCCTCGTTCCAGGCGGCGATGGCGCGTCTCGGCGGCAGCTCGTTCGTGATCAACCCCGGCCAGGGGAGCTGGCAGCTCGAGACCCGCACGGGTGTAGTGATGGACGGCGCCGCGGCGGAGCACGTGCGCGAGGGCATTCCGGTGCTTGCCTCCTACTGCGACGCGCTCGGCATCCGCGCCTTCGCGGAAGGCAGGGACCTGGCAGCCGATCTCGCCGAGACCACCTTCACCGCCATGGCGAGCCTCATCGACAAGCCGCTCGTCAATCTCGAGTCCGCGGTCAACCACCCGTGCCAGGCGCTCGCCGACTGGAAGACGCTCGACGATCTCGCGGTACCGCGCGGCGGGCGCTTCGTGCTGTCGTGGGCGTGGCACCCGCGGGCGCTGCCGCTCGCCGTGCCGGCGGCGGCGCTGCACATGGCGGCGCTGCGCGGCATGGAAGTGATCGTGCTGCGGCCGGAAGGGTTCGCGCTGCCGCCGGTCATCATGGAGCGCGCCCGGCGCGCGGCGGCGGCCTCCGGCGGCGCGGTGCGCGAGACCGCCGAGCGTACCGACGCGCTCGACGGCGCCGACATCCTCTATGTGAAGGAGTGGGGCGCGACCGACTGCTACGGAGATGCAGCCGCGGATCGCGCGCAGCGCAGCGCACTCACCGGCTGGTGCGTGCGCAACGACTGGTTCGCCGCCGCACCCGGCTGCCGCGTAATGCACTGCCTGCCGGTGCGGCGCAACAGCGCCATCGCCGACGAGGTGCTCGACAGCGCGCGCAGCATCGTGCAGCGCGAAGCCCGCAACCGCCTGCCGGTGCAGATGGCGGTTCTGCACCGGCTACTCAGGTCCTGACCGCCGGAGTCCGACACCCCATGATCATGCATCGCGGCGACCAGACCCTCGCCATCCGCGCGCTCAAGAGCGCCGCGCCCTACATCCGCATGTACAAGGGCAAGACCTTCGTGGTGAAGGCCGGCGGCGGCGTGTTTGCCGAGATCGCCGCGACCCGGGCGCTGGTGGAGCAGATTGCCATCCTGCACTACTTCGGCATGCGCGTGGTGCTGGTGCACGGCGGCGGCCCGCAGCTCACCGAGCTCACCGCCGCGCTCGGCGTGCCCACGCGCCTGGTGGCCGGCCGGCGCATCACCGACCAGAAGTCGATCGATGTGACCGCGATGGTGCTCAACGGGCTGATCAACACGCGGGTGCTCGGCATCTGTCGGGAGCTCAACATCGACGCCGTCGGCATCAGCGGTGTCGATGCGGGGCTGGTGCGCGCGCACCGCCGCCCGCCGGTCGCGCTCGCCGGCGAACGCGAGCTCGTCGACTTCGGCTTGGTCGGCGACATCGACGCAGTCGACGCCACGGTGCTGAAGAAGCTGCTCGACAACGGCCTCATGCCGGTGGTCAGCCCGCTGTCCGCGGACGACGCCGGCACGCTGCTCAACATCAACGCCGACACCGTCGCCGCGGCCATCGGCGCCTCCCTCGGCGCCGAGAAGCTGATCCTCTGCACCGGCGCGCCCGGCATCCTCGGCCGCCTCGACGATCCCGGCTCGCTCATTTCCTACACCGACCTGCGGGGACTCAGACGCCTGCGCGAGGAGGGACGCATCGCCGACGGCATGCTGCCGAAGGCCAAGGCCATCGAGGACGCCCTGAGCGGCGGCGTACGCCGGGTGCACGTGGTGTCCTACCACTCGCCGGAAGGCATCCTCGGCGAGGTGTTTACCAACGAGGGCACCGGCACGCTGATCGTGGCCGACGTCAATGCCCTGTCACCCGCCGAGCAGAGCGCCTCATGACCCGGTTGTGGGACAAGGGTGCGCCGCTCGATGAGCGCGTGCTGCGCTACACGGCCGGCGAGGATCACGCGCTCGATGAGCGGCTGGTGGCTTACGACGTGCGCGCCTCGATCGCGCACGCCGAGATGCTTGCCCAGCAGCGGTTGCTGAGCGCCGACGACCTCAACGCCATCCGCGACGGACTCACCGCGCTCGCCGCGGAGCACGAACGCGGCGCCTGGCGCATCGAGCTCGCCGACGAGGACGGACAGACGGCGCTCGAGCGGCGGCTCGCCGCGCGCCTCGGCCCAGCCGGGGCGCGCATCCACCTCGGACGCTCGCGCAACGATCAGGTGCTCACCGCTATCCGCCTGTACCTGCGCGACGCCGTCGGCGCGCTCAGCAGCGGCGCACTCGCCGTCGCCGACGCGCTCGGCGCGCTCGCCGCGCGCGAGCCGCACACGGCGCTGCCGGGCTACACGCACATGCAGCAGGCCATGCCGAGCTCGGTGCCGCTGTGGGCGGATGGGTTCGCAGCCGAGATCCGCGACGACGCCGAGGGCCTGCGCACGGTGCTGCGGCGCATCGACAGGAGTCCCCTCGGCTCGGCGGCCGGCTACGGCACGCCGGGGCTGCCCATCGACCGCGCCGCCACCGCCGCGCGCCTCGGCTTCAGCTGCGTGCAGCAGCCGGTGACCGCGGTGCAGCTCTCGCGCGGCAAGGCCGAGGCGCAGCTGTTGTTCGAGATCTGCCTGCTGCTGCAGGACCTCGGGCGGCTCGCGGCCGACGTGCTGCTGTTCGCAACGCAGGAGTTCGGCTTCGTGACGCTCGGTGAGGCCTTCACCACCGGTTCCTCCATCATGCCGCAGAAGCGCAATCCGGACGTCTTCGAGCTGATCCGCGGCCGCTCGGCGAGCGCCCAGGCGTGCCTCGCGGAAGCGCTGGCCGTGTGCGCCAAGCTGCCGTCGGGCTACCAGCGCGACCTGCAGCTGCTCAAGTTCCCGCTGTTCCGCGGCATCGATCTGGCGCAGGCGACGCTCGCCATCGTGCCGCCGGCGCTCGCGGCGCTCGAGTTTCACCGCGAGGCCATCGGGCTCGATCCATCGATCCACGCCGCCGAGGAAGCCAACCGCCTGGTCGTGACCGAAGGCATCCCGTTCCGTGAGGCCTATCAGCGTATCGCCGCGAAGCTGAAGCCGGGCGGCGCCTGAGCGGTTGCCGGGGGCACCGCCCGGCCGGCCGCGTGCCGCCGGCCATGCGCCGCCGTCCCAGGTTGCCAACCGGCGGCACGCGCGGCAGGCTCTCGAGGCGAGGGGAGATGTCATGACCAAGGTGCTGGGAATCTCGGGCAGCCTGCGGCGCGGCTCGTACAACAGCGCGCTGCTGCGCGCCGCCACGCGCCTCATGCCCGCGGAGGCAACGCTGGAAGTGGCCAGCATCCGCGGCATCCCGCTCTACGACGGCGACGTCGAGGCCCAGGGCATCCCCGCCTCCGTGACGCAGCTGAAGGCGGCGATCGTCGCGGCCGACGGCGTGCTGCTGGTCACCCCGGAATACAACAACAGCATCCCCGGCGTGCTCAAGAACACCATCGACTGGCTGTCGCGGCCGACCTCGGACATCAAGCGGGTGTTCGGCGGCCGCCCGTTCGCCCTCATCGGCGCCTCCCCCGGTCCGTTCGGCACGGTGCTCAGCCAGGCCGCCTGGCTGCCGGTACTGCGCACGCTCGGCACGGAGACGTGGTTCGGCGGACGCCTGGCGGTGTCACGCGCGGCCAACGTGTTCGATGAGTCCGGCGCCCTCAAGGATCCGGTGGTCGAAGAGCAGCTGAAGCTGTTCCTCGCCGGCTACGTCAGCTTCCTGCGCCGCTCGGCCCGCGTGGCCGACGGACCAGTGAGGATATGAGCTAGCTTGCGTCCGGCTGCACCTGCGGCGCCGCGCGTGCGAAGGCCGGCAGCGTCTCGAGGTGCGCGCTGATCGCGCACAGCGTCGGATAGGGCTCGACGTCGCACTTGAAGCGATGCGCGTTGTACATCTGCGGCACGAGGCATACGTCAGCCAGCGTCACCGACGTGCCGTACAGGTGCCGGCCATCGCCGCTCAGGCGCTTGGCTTCCTGCTCGAGCGCGGTGAACCCTTCGGCGATCCAGTGGGCGTACCAGGCGTTGACCATATTCTCGTCACACCCAAGCGGCGCGCGCAGATAACTGAGCACGCGCGTGTTGTTGAGCGGATGAATGTCGCAGGCGATCGCGAGCGCGAGCGCCCGTACCTGGGCACGCTCGGCCGCCGGCCGCGGCAACAGCGGCGGCTCGGGATGCGTTTCCTCCAGGTACTCGATGATGGCGAGCGATTGCGTCAGGGTGTAAGGACCGTTGGTGAGGACCGGGATCAGCCCCTGAGGGTTGAGGGCGCGAAACTCCGGGCTGTGCTGCGCATTGGCGGGCGGGCGCAGATCCACCAGCACCGGCTCCCACGGCAGACCCTTGAGGTTGAGCGCGATGCGCGCACGGTAGGTGGCGGAGCTGCGGAAGTAACCGTAGAGCTTCATGGCTTCAGGACCGCGCCGGCGCGACGATGGTGTTGCGCAGCACTTCGAGCCCCTCGACTCCCCCGGCGAGCCGGTCGCCGGGCCGGACCGGCCCGACGCCCGCGGGCGTGCCGGTGAAGATGAGATCGCCCGGCCGGAGCTCGTAGAGCTGCGAGAGCGCTGCGATGATGTGCGGCACGTCCCAGATCATGCGACTCACGTCCGACTCCTGGCGCGGCTCGTCATTGACCGTGAGCCAGATGCGCCCGCGCGCGATGTGGCCGAGCGCTGCGGCGCGGATCGCACCGACCGGCGCGGAGTGGTCGAAGCCTTTGGCCGTGTCCCACGGCTCGCCGCGGTCCTTGGCGGCCTTCTGCAGGTCGCGGCGCGTGAGATCGTTTCCCGCGGCATAGCCGAATACGTGCCCGAGCGCCGCGCTGGCCGCGATATCGCGCCCGCCGCGGCCGATCGCCACGACCAGCTCGATCTCGTAGTGAAAGTTCTCGGTGCGCGGCGGATAGGCGATCGCCGCGCCGCTGTCGACCACGGCGTCGGCGGGCTTCATGAAGAAGACCGGCGGCGAGGCCTGCGGGTCGCGGCCGAACTCGCGGACGTGGTCGGCGTAGTTCAGGCCGATGCAATAGATCCGATGCACCGGAAAGCGCCGGTCGGTGCCTGCCACGGCAACGCTCGGGTGCGCAGGCGGCGGGAAGACGAAGTCGGTCATCGCGGTCTCCTCGAGGCGGGCGGCGGCAGATTGCCACTGCGCAAACCGTTAGACTAGATCGATGAGCATCTGGCGCGTGGCCGCGACTCCCGAGCAGCTGACCGAGCGCGGCAGCCACAGCATGCCGGGATTCCTCGGCGTGCGCTTCACGGAGGTGGGGGCGGACTTCCTGCGCGCCGCCATGCCGGTCAACGAGCGCACGCTCCAGCCCTTCGGCCTGCTGCACGGCGGCGCCTCGGTGGCGCTCGCCGAGACGGTCGGCAGCGTCGCCTCGACGCTATGCGTCGACGGCGAGCAGTTCATGGTCGTCGGCCAGGAGATCAACGCCAATCACCTGCGCGGCGTGTCCTCCGGTACCGTGACCGCCACAGTTCGTCCGTTCCACATCGGCCGGAGCAGTCACGTGTGGCACATCGAGATCCGCGACGAGCGCGAGCGGCTGGTGTGCGTCTCGCGCCTCACGATCGCGGTGGTCGAGCGCCGCCCGAAGCCATAATCGCCCGCAAAGAGGTCAGTCATGTCAGATCCGAACCCTCCGCTCAGCGCCGCGGCGCCCCACGTCGACGAGTCGCTGGTCAGCTATACCCACGTGATCTACGCGCTGCACGCACTCGCCGTCGTCATCGGCATCACGACCGCGCACACCATCGTCGGCAGCTTCGTCGGCGGACTGCCTTCGATCATCGCCGTGATCATGAACTACGCGCGCCGCAGCGCGACGCACGGTACCTACCTCGAGTCGCACTTCCGCTGGCAGATCCGCACCTTCTGGTACGCGCTGCTGTGGGCGGTGGTGATCCTGCTGGTGTCGGCGCCGTTCATGATCATCGTCATCGGCTTTGGGTTCGCCATCGCCGGCCTGTGGGCGCTGGGACTGTGGATCGCCTACCGCGTGATCCGCGGCTGGCTCGCGCTGCGCGACCAGCGGCCCATGTACACGTGAGGTACGCATGAGGCAGGTGCTCGGCCTGGCAGCCGCCGCCGCGAGTGCCGTGACGCTGCTCGCGCTCGGCGGCTGCGGGCAGAAGGGTCCGCTCTACCTGCCGGAGAAGGGTGCCGCCGTGGTGAGACCACCGCCCGCGACCGCTGCCCCTGCGCCGCAGACTCCGACGCCGGAGCCCGCAGCGACACCGCCAAGCGCAGCTCCCGTACCGGGAGAAACAGCGCCGCAGATCACACCCGCGACACAGAAGAAAGCGGACGAGGACAGCGACTCGCAGCCGCCGCAGCCTTAAGTCAGGTACGCAGCAGACCCGGCAGTGGCTTCACCGCGGAGCTGTCGGGAAACACGACCTGCTCGAGGGCGCGCGCGGGCACCGCGAGGTGCTCCCCAAGCACGCCCTTGAGCACGGCGCGCAGATCGAGCGTCGGGGCAAGATCGCGTCCCTGATAGAGCGCGCGCGCCGACAATCCCGGCCAGTCGGCGATCACGCGCCCGCCGGCCACGGCGCCGCCGACCAGGAAGGCAACGGTCGCGGTGCCATGATCGGTGCCGCGCGTGCCGTTGACGGCGGCGGTACGGCCGAACTCGGTGATGAGCAGCACCGCGGTGTCGCGCCAGACGGCCCCGAGCTCCTGCTTGAGCGCCGCCAGGCCCGCATCGAGCGCCGCGAGCCGGCCGGCCAGCTGACCCTGTGCGCCGCCTTCGTTGGCGTGCGTGTCCCAGCCGATGGTGTCGAAGACTGCAACCCGCGGACCATCCTCCTGGCGCAGGAATCCTGCCGCCGCGCGTACCACCTCCGCATAACGCGCGTTGTTGGCCTGCGCGGCCTGGGCCGCCTGGGCGGCCCGCGCAGGGGGCGGCGCGCCCTCAGCGGTCGGGCCGCGCAGGTTCGCGGCGCCGGAAGTCATGGCGTTGTCGCCGCCCTCCTCGGAGGCGATGGCATTCGCCGCGAGCGCATCCGCGAGACGCTTGCCGAGCAGCGCATCGCCCGCGTAGAGGTCGGTGATGCGCGCGAGCGTGTCGTCATCGAGCGCATTCAGTCTGGAGGCCGACCAGGAGCTCACCGCGGCGGGACCGCGCATGACGAGCGGCACGTTCTGGCCGAGCGCCACGCCCGCCTCGCGCCGACCCGGCGACGGTGCGGCGCCGAGCGCGCGGTTGAGCCAGCCGGTCTGCAGGGCGTGCGGCCTGGGCGAGCCGTTCTCCAGCACGTCCTGGCCGTCGAAATGCGAGCGCTCGCGATACGGGCTCGCCAGCGCGTGCAGCACGGTGAGCTCGCGCGCCGCGTAGCACTGCTCGAGGAAGGTGAGCGACGGATGCAGGCCGTAGAAGCCGTCGAGCCGCAGTGCGCCGCCCGGCTCGCCCGGCGCCCGCAGGGCGAACTCGCGCCGCAGCCCCGCATAGTCGCGGTCGCCGTGGGGCGGCACGGCCGCCAGTCCGTCGAGCGCGCCGCGCAGGATGACCAGCACCAAGCGGGCGCGGCGTCCGTCGGCGCGCGCGAACACCAGGCGCGGGGTGAGCAGCGCGCCGCCCGCGAGTGCCGCCAGGTTGAGGAATTCGCGTCGCTCCATGGGCATGGAATCCTCCGCGCGGTCAGCGCCGCATGAACTCCGGGGCAGCCAGCAGCAGCGTGACGGCCTGTGCGGCGCTGGCCGCATGCGCGACCGCGGCGCGCGTGGCAGCGGTGAGGTTCGCGCCGAGGAGCGCGGGAGCGAGCTGCAGCGCGTCGCGGTGGCTGCCGAGCCGCTCGCCGACGGCGTCCGCCCACTCGATGCGCTTGAGAAGCGCCGAAGCGCCGTCCCAGTCGGCGCTGCGATCCGGCCAGCCCGCCGGCGATCCCGGCTGCCAGGTGCGCTGGCCGAGCAGCTCGAACGGTGCGAGCGGCGAGTGCCCGGCCTCCACCGGCAGCGTCAGTCCTCGAAAACTCGAAACGATGTAGTCGGATGGGGTCTTGTACTTCGCCAGCGGCTCGGCCCAGGCCTCGCGTGCATCGATGAGCGCGCGGTACACCGTGGGTAGATTCCCTTCGCTGCGCAGGAAGGCGCCCGCGAGACGCTCCACGGCCGCAGGCGGCGGATCGTCCGCGATGAAATGACGCGCGAGCTTGGTGGCGAGGAAGCGCGCGGTAGCGCGCTCCCGCGCGAGGTCGTGCAGCACCGCCGCGCCCTGCGCGAAGCCCTCGTCCCGGTAGCGCCGGCCGAGCACCACCTTCGTGCCGGGCTCGTGCAGCTCCGGGCGGAACACGAAACTGCCCGGCGTACCGGCGGCCAAGGGTCCGCCTTCCCCGCCGATCGACCAGCCGGTGAGCACCTCGGCGAAGGTGGTCACGTCGGTCTGCGTGTAGCCGCCGCCGACGCCGAGGGTATGCAGCTCGAGGATCTCGCGCGCCAGGTTCTCGTTGATGCCGATCCGGCGCTGCGCCTCGCGACGTGCGAGCCGCTGCGCCGCCGGCGAGTGCGGTCCCACCGACAGATGATTGTCGAGATACAGCAGCATCGCCGGGTGTGTCTCGACGGCGAGCAGCAGATCGCGGAAATCCCCGAGCAGGTGCGGCCGGATGGCCTCGCGCTCGAAGCTGCCCGCGAGCCCGGCGAGAAACTGCTTGTCGGCCGAGACTGCGAAGTGATTGCTCCAGAACTGCGTGAGCCGCTCGACGAACGGCCGGTCGCTGGACACGGCCTGCTGAAAGCGCGCGGTCGCCTCGGCGACGTAGATCGGCCGCAGGAACTGCGGCAGCCGCTGCTGCAGGGCGGCGTTCTGCACGGCCTGATCAGCGCCCGCGCCTCCGCCGGAGCCCGGCGCGCGGCGCGCACCCTGGATCTGGCGCCGCAGCTCGAATACCTCGCTCAGGATCTGCTGCGAGCTGCGCAGCTCGGGCGAGCCGAGCAGCGGCGGCCCGGAGAGCAGCTGTCCCCGCAGCCAGTCGCGCCCGTCCGCGCCGACGGCGGCGAGCTCTCCGGGACGGGCGCCGAGCCCGAAGCGGTTGGCGGCGATGGCAGAAGCAAAAGACTCCGGCATGCGAAATGTCCTGGCGGCACCGCTTTATAGCGCGCTCAGGGGCCCAGGGTTGACCCCCGCCGCGCAAGACTGCGCGCGACTTCACGTCCGCTATACTCCCCGCTCCCTTCAGCTTTCACCCTGCATGGCGCGTAACCCCGACCTGGTGCTCGTCGACGGCTCCTCTTATGTCTACAGGGCGTTCCACGCCCTGCCGCCGCTGTCCAACTCGCGCGGCGAGCCGACCGGCGCGCTGCTCGGCGTGCTCAACATGCTGGTGAAGTTCCTCAAGGACTTCCAGCCGCGCCGTATCGCCGTAGTGTTCGACGCGCCGGGCAGAACGTTCCGCGACGAGCTGTTCACCGCCTACAAGGCCCACCGTCCGTCGATGCCCGACGACCTGCGGGCGCAGATCGACCCGCTGCTCGAGATCATCCGCGCCCAGGGCCTGCCGCTGCTGCGCGTGCCGGGCGTGGAAGCCGACGACGTCATCGGCACGCTGGCGCGGCGCGCGGCGCACTCCGGGCACACAGTGCTGATCTCCACCGGCGACAAGGACATGGCGCAGCTGGTCGACGGCTCCATCACGCTCATCAACACCATGAACAACACGGTGCTCGACCGCGACGCCGTGAAGGCGAAGTTCGACGTCTACCCGGAGCAGATCGTCGACTACCTCGCGCTGGTGGGCGACAGCTCCGACAACATCCCCGGCATCGACAAGGTCGGGCCGAAGACCGGCGCCAAGCTGCTGCAGCAGTACGGCGGTCTCGACCAGCTGGTCGCCCACGTCGCGGAAGTGCCCGGCAAGGTGGGCGAGAACCTGCGCGCCGGGCTCACGACGCTCGAGCTGTCGCGGCGGCTCGCCACCATCCGCACCGATCTCGAGCTGCCGGTGTCGGTGGCGGAGCTGACGCCGGGCATACCGGACACCGCGAGGCTGCGCGAGCTGTATACCCGCTATGAGCTGCGCGGGCTGCTGCGGCAGCTGGACGGCACCGAAGCGCCGACCAGCGCAGCGGCCGCGGCCGCCGGCGCAACGACCGGCGCTGCGACCAGCGCCGCAGCGACGGACGCTGCGCCGGGTGTGTCCCCTGCGACGACGCCAGGGGCGGCCGGATCCGCCGTGGCAGCGGCCGCGCCCGGCCCCGAGATCGCGCGCCGCTACGAGACCGTCACGCGCTGGGAGGACCTCGAGCGCTGGCTGGCCGCCTTGAGCCAGGCGGAGCTGTTCGCCTTCGACACCGAGACCACCAGCCTGGACTACATGCGCGCCGAGATCGTCGGGGTGTCGTTCTGCATCGAGCCGGGAGTGGCCGCCTACGTACCGCTCGGGCACGTGTATCCCGGCGCCCCCGAGCAGCTCGATCGCGCCCGTGTGCTCGCCGCGCTCAAGCCGCTGCTCGAGACGGAAGCGCGCGGCAAGGTGGGCCACAACCTCAAGTACGACGCCCACGTGCTGGCGAACGCCGGCATTGCCCTTGCCGGCATGCGCTTCGACACCATGCTCGAGTCCTATGTGTGGAACAGCGTCGCCACCAATCACGACATGGACAGCGATGCGCAGCGCTACCTCGGGCTGCGTCCCATCTCCTACGAGGACGTCGCCGGCAAAGGCGCGAAGCAGCTGAGCTTCGACCAGGTGCCGCTGGAGAAGGCCGCCGAATACGCCGCCGAGGACGCGGACGTGACGCTGCGCCTGCACCGAGCGCTGTGGCCGCAGCTGCAATCGGTGCCGGCGCTGGCGCGCCTCTACGAGCAATGCGAGCAGCCGCTGGTGCCGGTACTGTTCGCCATGGAGCATTACGGGGTGCTGGTCGACCGCGAGCGGCTGCGCACCCAGAGCCGCGAGTTCGCCCGCCAGCTGCAGGAGCTGCTGCTCGCGGCCCACCGCGAAGCGGGCCACGAGTTCAACATCGACTCACCGAAGCAGCTGCAGCAGATCCTGTTCGAGCGGCTGCAGCTGCCGGTGCGGCGGCGCACGCCGACCGGGCAGCC
>DASPPI010000049.1:0-12902 GCA_035625615.1 Steroidobacteraceae bacterium
GTTCTGCTCGGCGACCTTCAGCTGCGCCTGCAGGCGGCGCAGCATGAAGTGATTGAAGCGCTCGAACAGCGGCCTCAGGTCATGCGGGCCGGGACTCGCCTCGGGGTGTCCCTGAAAGCCGAACACCGGGCGCTCGTGGAACGCGATTCCCTGCAGCGATCCGTCGAACAGCGAGCGATGCGTCGGCTTGACCGCCGGCGGGAGCGAGCTCTCCTCCACCGCGAATCCATGGTTCTGGCTGGTGATGAACACGCGGCCCGACTCGAGCTCCTGCACCGGATGGTTGGCGCCGTGGTGGCCGAACTTCATCTTCACGGTGCGCGCGCCGGCGGCGAGGCCGAGGATCTGGTGCCCGAGACAGATGCCGAAGACCGGCAGATCGGTCTCGAGAAAGCGCTGCGTGGCCTTGATGGCGTAGGTGCACGGTTCCGGATCGCCGGGGCCGTTTGACAGGAACACGCCGTCGGGCTCGAGCGCCAGGGTCTCCTCGGCAGGAGTCTGGGCCGGGACCACGGTCATGCGGCAGCCGCTGTCGGCAAGCAGCCTGAGGATGTTGCGCTTGATACCGAAGTCGTACGCCACGACGTGCAGCCGCTGATTGGCGCGGATCGGCCCGCGGCCGTTGTCAGGCCACAGGGTCCCTTCGTTCCACTGATAGCCGCGCTTGGTGCTGACCACCTTCGCGAGATCCATGCCCTTGAGGCCCGGGAACTTGCGCGCCGCCTTGACGGCCGCGCTCTGATCGGCCTTGTCGCCCGTCATGATGCAGCCGGCCTGCGCGCCGTTCTCGCGCAGGATGCGCGTGAGCTTGCGGGTATCTATGCCGGCGATCGCGACCAGGCGCCCGCGCTCGAGAAACTCCGTCAGCGACTCGTTGGCGCGCCAGTTGCTCGGGAGGAGGGAGAGGTCACGGATGACGAGCCCGGCCGCGTATACCTGCCCCGACTCGAGGTCCTCGGGGGTTGCGCCGGTATTGCCGATGTGCGGACAGGTGAGCGTGACGATCTGGCGCGCGTAGGAGGGGTCGGTGAGGATCTCCTGGTAACCCGTGAGGGCGGTGTTGAAAACGACCTCGCCTGTGGTGTTGCCCTTGGCTCCGACGGACTCGCCGCGGAAGATCGTTCCATCGGCCAGCGCGAGCACCGCAGGTACGCTCACGAGATCACTTCTCCCCGACGCACATACACAAAGCGGGAGGAGTTCTCATCGAACATCCTCCCGCCTTGCATGGACTAACCCGTACACGGATTAGGCAGAAATTTTACGGGCTATTCGGGCGACGTGTCCATGGAAAATTCCTCCCCGAAAGGCCCTCGGCCGAGCTCAGCGGCGCTCGCCCAGGTATCGCTAAGTGCCTGTTTTCAGGCCCAGGAACTCGCGCATGCCGTAGCGGCCCGGCGGCTGGGACGCAAGCCACAGCGCAGCGGCCAGGGCTCCCCGGGCAAAGACCGCCCGGTCGCGTGCCCGGTGCGTCAGGATGAGCTCCTCGCCCGCCCCGGTGAAGAACACCGTGTGCTCTCCGACGAGGTCCCCGGCGCGCAGGGCGGCAAAGCCGATCTCCCCCTCGCCGCGCGGGCCCGGGCGGGTCGGATTCCCCCCTGCCGGCGGGGCGAGCCCCCGCTCCTCGGCGGCCGCCGCAGCCAGCGCGAGCGCCGTGCCGGAAGGGGCGTCCTGCTTCAGCCGGTGATGCAGGTCGAGGACGTCGATGTCGAAGCTGGCCGGCAGCGCCCGTGCGGCGGCCCGCACCAGCCCGGTGAGCAGCGCGGCGCCGAGACTCGTGTTGGCGGCCACGAGCAGTGGGATGTCTCGGGCGGCCGCCGCGAGCTCACGCTCGAGCGCATCGCCAAAGCCCGTGGTGCCCAGCAGCAGGGGCTTGCCTGCCGCGCGGCAGGCGGCGAGGTTCTCGGCCGCGGCAGAGGCGCTGCTGAAGTCGAGCGCCACGTCCGCCTGCGCAAGCGCGCGCGGCAGGTCGCTCGTGACGGTGAGGTTCACGGTCCCCATACCGGCCACCTGGCCCGCATCGCGCCCGAGGGCGAGACTCGCCGGCGAGGCGATGGCGCCGATGACGATGAGCCGTGGGAATCCTGGCGCCGCGCGCAGCAGCGCGCACCCCATGCGCCCGGTGACGCCGATCAGCACGGCGCGTCGCAGCGGTAGGCGGGTGTCGGAGGCCGTCATTCCTGCGCCTTGCCCGGGTCTCCGGCAAAGAAACGCTTAACGCCTTCGAGAAACCCCTTCTCGCGCGGCGCGTGCTGAGCGGCATGGGCCCGCAGCGATTCCTCCAGGCGCCGGACGAGTTCGCGCTGCTCCGCCGACAGATGCACGGGAGTCTCGACCATGACGCGGCAGAACAGGTCCCCGCGCGCCCCGCCGCGCACCGGCTTCACGCCCTTGTCGCGCAGGCGAAACACCCGGCCCGACTGTGTCTCCGCCGGGATTTTCAGCTGTACGTCCCCCTCGAGGGTCGGCACGCTGAGGCTGCCGCCGAGGGCCGCGGTCGCGAAGCTCACTGGTACCTCGCAGCTGAGGTGCTCGCCGTCACGCTCGAAGATGGGGTGCTCGCGCACGTGAATCTCGACATACAGGTCCCCCGGCGGGCCGCCGTTGCGCCCGGCCTCGCCCTCGCCAGCGAGCCGCACGCGATCGCCGGAGTCCACCCCGGGCGGCACTTTGACCGCGAGCTTGCGCTTGCGTCGCACGCGCCCCTGGCCGCGGCAGCTGTCACAGGGATTGCGCACGATCGTGCCGGCACCGCGGCAGCGCGGGCAGGTCTGCTGCAGCTGGAAGAAGCCCTGGGAGATGCGCACCTGGCCGGCGCCACCACAGGTATCGCAGGTCGACGGCGTGCTGCCCTTGGCCGCCCCGCTGCCGTGGCAGGTCTCGCATTCGGCGAGCCGCATGATGTCGATCTCCGCCTGGTGGCCGAACACCGCCTGGGGCAGCTCGAGCTCGAGTTCATAGCGCAGATCCGCGCCACGGAACACCTGCGAGCGTCCGCGCCGCGCGCCACCGAAGATGTCGCCGAACACGTCCCCGAAGATGTCGCTAAAGGCGTCGGGGCCGAATCCCCCGCGTGCACCGCCAGCACCAGCACGCGCGGCCGCCTCGACCCCGGCGTGGCCGTACTGGTCGTAGGCGGCGCGCTTGTGCGGGTCGGTGAGCACCTCGCAGGCCTCCTTCGCCTCCTTGAAGGCCTCCTCGGCATCCCGATCGTTCGGATTACGATCGGGATGGTATTTCATCGCCAGGCGCCGATAGGCCTTCTTGATCTCGGCCTCAGTCGCTGTCTTCGGTACGTCGAGTACCTTGTAATAGTCGCGCTTCGGCATGGAACGCTTAACTGGCCTTGCGTCCCTTGTCCTTCACCTCTTCGAACTCCGCATCCACCACATCCTCGCGCCCTGCTCCGCCGCCGCCCGACTGGCCCGCGCCGGTACTGCCGCCCGCCGCTCCCGCGCCATCCCCGCCGCCCGCCTGGGCCTGCTCTGCGGCGTAGGCGCGCTGCGCGATGCTGGCGGAAGCCTGCGCGAGCGCCTCGGTCTTCTTCTCGATGACCCCGCGGTCATCGCCCTTCAGAGCCGTGCGCAGATCCGACACCGCGCTCTCTGCCTTGGCCCGCTCGCCGGCGTCAACCTTGTCGCCGAGGCTCTGCAGCGACTTCTCCACCGCGTGAATCAAGCCGTCCGCCTTGTTGCGCGCGTCGACCAGCTCGCGGAAGCGCCTGTCCTCCTCGGCATGCGCCTCGGCGTCGCGCACCATGCGCTTGATCTCGTCCTCGGTGAGCCCGCTCGAGGCCTTGATGACGATCTTCTGCTCCTTGCGGGTGGCCTTGTCCTTCGCCGACACGTTGAGAATGCCGTTGGCGTCGATATCGAAGGACACCTCGATCTGCGGCATGCCGCGCGGCGCCGGCGGGATGTCGGCCAGGTCGAACTTGCCGAGGGACTTATTGTCCGCTGCCCGGTCGCGCTCGCCCTGCAGCACGTGAATGGTGACCGCCGTCTGGTTGTCGTCGGCGGTCGAGAACACGTTCGACGCCTTGGTGGGAATCGTGGTGTTCTTCTCGATCAGCTTGGTCATGACCCCGCCGAGAGTCTCGATACCGAGCGACAGCGGGGTGACGTCGAGCAGCAGCACGTCCTTCACTTCGCCGGCGAGCACACCGGCCTGGATGGCCGCGCCCACGGCAACCGCCTCGTCGGGGTTCACGTCCTTGCGCGGCTCCTTGCCGAACAGGTCCTTGACGTACTTCTGGACCAGCGGCATGCGCGTCTGGCCGCCGACCAGGATCACCTCGGCGATATCGCTCACCGTGACGCCGGCATCCTTTAGCGCGGTCTTGCAGGGTGCGACGGTCTTCTGGACCAGTTCCTCGACCAGTGACTCGAGCTTGGCGCGCGTCAGTTTGATATTGAGGTGCTTAGGTCCGGAGGCATCCGCGGTGATGTACGGCAGGTTGATATCGGTCTGCTGGGTCGAGGACAGCTCGATTTTGCCCTTCTCGGCGGCCTCCTTGAGGCGCTGCATGGCGAGCGGGTCGTTGCGCACGTCGACGCCGGACTCCTTCTGGAACTGCTCGGCGAGGAAATTGATGATGCGCAGATCGAAGTCCTCGCCACCGAGAAAGGTGTCGCCGTTGGTCGAGAGCACCTCGAACTGGCGCTCGCCATCGACCTCGGCGATCTCGATGATGGAGATGTCGAAGGTGCCGCCGCCCAGGTCGTAGACGGCGATCTTGCGGTCGCTACCCTGCTTGTCGAGCCCGTAGGCGAGCGCTGCGGCGGTCGGCTCGTTGATGATGCGCTTGACCTCGAGGGCGGCGATGCGGCCGGCGTCCTTGGTGGCCTGGCGCTGCGAGTCGTTGAAATAGGCCGGCACGGTGATGACGGCCTCGGTGACCGTCTCGCCGAGATAGTCCTCGGCGGTCTTCTTCATCTTCATGAGCACCCGCGCAGAGATCTCCGGCGGCGCCATCTTCTTGCCCTGCACCTCGACCCAGGCGTCGCCGTTGTCGGCCCGGACGATCTTGTACGGGACCATCTTGATGTCCCGCTGCACCACCTCGTCCTCGAACTTGCGACCGATCAGGCGCTTGATGGCGAACAGAGTGTTCTGGGGATTGGTGACGGCCTGACGCTTGGCGGGCTGACCCACCAGGACCTCGCTATCCTTGGTGAAGGCGACGATCGAAGGAGTGGTACGGTCGCCCTCGCTGTTCTCGATCACCCGGGGTTTGCCGCCCTCCATGATGGCGACACACGAATTGGTCGTCCCGAGATCGATGCCGATTACCTTAGCCATGGGTCACTCCGCGGGATTCTCTGTCAAAAGGGGTAGTCCGGAATCACTTCTTAGGGATGGCGCCTGCGGCTTTCAAGCCCGCGGGCGCTCAGGCCGGGGGACGGGACACGATCACCCGTGCCGGGCGCAGCAGCCGACCGTTGAGCTCGTAGCCTGACTGCACCACCTGCAGCACCGAGTTCGGCTCGGCTGTGGTCGACTCCTGCGTCATCATCGCCTCGTGCCGCGTGGGGTCAAAGGGCTCCCCCTGCGGATCGATGACCGTGACGCCGAGCTTCTCGAGCGCCCGGGACAGCAGCTGCAGCGTCGCTTCCTGGCCCTCCCGCAGGCTATCGGTACCGGCGCGACCGGCGTTCCGCACGGCGGACTCCAGGCTGTCCTTGACCGGCAGCAGCTCGGCGGCGAATTTCTCCAGGCCATAGCGGTTGGCCGCCTCGATGTCGCGCTGCGCGCGCTTGCGGACGTTATCGAGCTCGGCCACGGCGCGCAGGTACTGCTCCCAGTGGCTCTTGGCGCGCTCCTCGGAGTCCGCCAGCGCCTGCTGCAGGCGCTCGAGCTCGACCAGCTGCGCCGCCGTTTCCGGCAGCACCGTGGTGGGCTCGGTCGCGGCGCCGGCCGGGCCGCTCCGTTCGGACTCGTTGGCACTCATCTCGACAGCCCTCCAGGGCCGATTGGACCGCTTGCACAGGGTACACCCGCCGGGCCGCGGCGACCGCCGCCGGCGCGCAAGGGGTGGGGATCAACGGCGGGAATTCAAGGCGGCCCCGAGCAGTTTGGCGGTCATGTCGACGATCGGGATGACCCGCTCGTAGGCCATACGCGTCGGACCGATGACGCCGAGCACCCCGACCACGGAATCCCCGGCCGCGTAAGGGGCCGTAACCACGCTGCAATCGTCGAGGATGTGGTAGCCGGATTCGTGCCCGATGAAGATCTGCACGCCTTCCGCCTTGAGGCTGTGGTCGAGCAGGTGCAGGAAGTCGCGCTTCTCGTTGAAGGCCTCAAACAGGCGCCGCAGCTTCTCGACGCTCGTCAGCTCCGCGACGCCCATGAGGTTGGTCTCGCCCTTGATGACGTACTCGAGCCGGTCCTCGGCGCCGCCTTCGAACACCTGCTGCGCGACGGCAATCGCATCCAGCATGATCTGGTTGAGGTGGGCGCGCGCCTCGGAGAGCTGGCGCAGGATCTCCTGGCGCACCTCGGGCAGTGAGCGGCCGCGGAACTGCTCGTTGAGATAGTTCGAAGCGCGCTTGAGCTCGTCCGGAGAGTAGTGGCGCTCGAGCTGGATGATGCGGTTCTGCACCTCGCGGTCGTTGAATACCAGCACGACCAGGATGCGGTTCTCCGACAGCCCGACGAACTCGACCTGCGTGACCGAGGCCTGCCGGGTGCGCGGCACCGTCACTACGCCGGCGAGCTGCGTGGCGGAGGACAGCAGCTGCGACACCGTGGCAATGAGGTCGGTGGAGGCTTCGCGGCTCGCCTCGAACTGGCGGCGGAACTCGGCGCTTCCCGCCTCGTCGAGCGGCCGCAGCCGCAGCAGCGTGTCGACGAAGAAGCGGTAGCCCTTGTCGGTCGGGACCCGGCCCGCCGAGGTGTGCGGTGAGGCGACGAAGCCGAGCTCCTCGAGATCGGCCATCACGTTACGGACCGTGGCCGAGGACAGCTGCAGCCCGGACTCGCGCGACAGCGCCCGCGAGCCTACCGGCTGGCCGTCCCGGATGTAGCTCTCGATGAGGGTCCGCAGCAGGTGCTGAGCCCGCTCGCCCAGGGCCTCTTCCCGAGCTTCGTGCGCCATAGGGCTGAAGCTAGCTTTCGCACCGCTCGATCGTCAAGCAAGAGCGGCTCCTGCAAGCGCGGGCAGCCCCGGGGCGACGATGTGACCTGCGGCATTGGCCGCCCACGTGGCGCGCATGTTACAAAGACGCGGGTCGCGGCGAGCTTAAGTCAAGGGCTTTCGATTACATGGCCTTTCCGGTGCGCACCTGCGCGTTAGTCGGGCGATTCGCGGATCCGCGCGTCGCTGAGAGCGCGGCCGCGCTGCTGTCGCATCTGGCCCGCCGGGGCGTACAGGTGCTGGTGAGCGAGGACGCCGAGCTGCATCCCTCCGCACGGGGAGTCACCCGCATGCCCGAGCGCCAGTTCGGCGAGCGTGCCGATCTCGTCATCGCCGTCGGCGGCGACGGCACCATGCTCTATGCGGCGGGCCTGGTGGCGCGTCACGGAGTGCCGCTCATCGGCGTCAACCGCGGGCGGCTCGGTTTCCTCACCGACGTCATGCCACAGGACATGCTGCCTTCGGTGGACGCGGCGCTCGCCGGGGAGCTCGAGGAGGACCAGCGTCCGCTGCTCACGGCGCAGCTGTACCGCGCGGACGGCACCGTCGCGCAGGCTTTCGCGCTCAACGACCTGGTGATGCAGAAGCACGACACCGGCCGCACGCTCGACTTCGAGACGCGCATCAACGGCCAATACGTCAACACGCACGACGGCGACGGCATCATCGTCGCCAGTCCCACCGGCTCGACCGCCTACGCTCTCTCCTGCAACGGCCCGATCATCGAGCCGCACCTGCCCGTGCTGGTGATCGTGCCGATCTGCGCGCACACGCTCTCCGACCGCCCGATCGTGGTGGCGGGGGACTCCGTGGTGGAAGTGGTGCTGCTCGAGCGCCCGGACACGCACGCCAACGTCATCTGCGATGGTGCGGTGCTCGGCGCGCTCGCGCCTGCCGACCGCCTGACGGTCACTACCGCGCGTGAGCGCGTCACTCTGCTGCATCCGCCGGGGCACGACTATTACACGCTGCTGCGCTCAAAGCTCCACTGGGGCCGCGGCAGCTTCGAGCGCTGAGCCTAATGCTGACGCACCTGCAGATCCGCGACCTGGCGATTATCGACGCAGTCGAGCTCGAGCTGCGCCCGGGCCTCACCGTGCTCACCGGCGAGACCGGCGCCGGCAAGTCGATCCTGGTGGATGCGCTGCAGCTCATCGCCGGCGGCCGCGCCGGCGCGGAAGTCGTCCGCCACGGCAGCGAGCGGGCGGAGGTCTCCGCGACCTTCGACCTCGGCAAGGCCCCGCGGGAGCTCAAGCAATGGCTCGAGGAACAGTTAGTCGGCACGGGCGCCGAGCTGGTGGTGCGGCGCGCGGTCGGCAGCGACGGCCGCTCGCGCGCCTATCTCAACGGGCAGTCCGTGCCGGTACAGCTGCTGCGCGAGGCCGGCCATATTCTGATTGATATTCACGGCCAACACGAGTTCCAGTCGCTCACCCGCAACGCGGCGCAGCGTGAGCTGCTCGACGGCTACGGCTCGCTCACCGCGCTCGCCGACCAGGTGGGCATTGCGCATCGCGTGTGGTTCGGGCTGCTGAATCGCACGCTCGAGCTCGAGAGCAAGGCCCGCGACCGCGATGCCAAGCTCGAGCTGCTGCGCTACCAGATGCAGGAGCTGCAGGCGCTGCAGGTCAAACCCGGAGAGGTCGAGGCGCTCGGCGAGGAGCGCGCCCGCCTCGCCAACCGCGGGCGGCTCGCGGCCGGTGTGCGCAGCGCGCTCGCCGAGCTCTACGAGAACGAGGGCGCGAGCGCCAACGCCGCGGTGAGCCGTGCGCTGCAGTCGCTGCGCGCGCTCACGGCACTCGATGGCAAGCTCGGCGCCGTCCTGCCGCTGCTCGAGCAGGCCTCCATCCACGTTCGCGAAGCGGCACGCGAGCTCGAGCGCTATGGTGAGTCGCTCGATGTCGACGCGACGCGCCAGGACGAGGTGGAGCGGCGCCTGGCGGCGATGGAGGAGCTGGCGCGCAAGCACCGCGTTGCGGCGGCGCAGCTGCCCGCACACGCCGGGCAGCTCACCGCGGAGCTGGAAGCGCTCGAGCGCGCTGATACCGACCTCGCCGTCCTGCGCAAGGATCTCGCCGCGGCGCTGGAGACCTATCGCACCCATGCCCTGGAGCTCTCCGGCAAGCGCATGGCAGCGGCGCTGGCGCTCGCCCGCGATATCAGCGCCCGCATGCAGACCCTCGGCATGTCCGGCGGACGATTCGAGGCGGCCGTGACCCAGGACGGCAACGCCGACCCGGCGCAGCACGGCATCGACCAGATCGACTTTCGCGTCACCGCCAACCCCGGCTCCCCGCCACGGGCGCTTGCCAAGGTGGCCTCCGGCGGGGAGCTGGCACGCCTGTCGCTGGCGGTACAGGTCTCCTGCACGGCCGATGACAGCCGCTGCATGGTGTTCGACGAAGTCGATGCCGGCATCGGCGGCGCGGTCGCCGAGATCGTCGGCCGCGAATTGCGCGCGCTGGGCCAGCGCGGCCAGGTGCTGTGCGTGACGCACCTGCCGCAAGTAGCCTCGCAGGCTCATCATCACCTGCGCGTCGCGAAGCTCACCGACGGCCGCACGACGCGCACCACGGTCACCGAGCTCACCGCAGACGATCGCGTCGAGGAGCTGGCGCGCATGCTGGGCGGCATCGAGGTGACCGCGCGTGCCCGCGAGCACGCACGCGACATGCTGGCCGGCGCCACCCGGCCAGCGAAGGCGGCAGGCACCCCAAAACGCGCCGCGCCCAGCGCCCCGGCCGCCGAGCCGCCGGGCGATTCGTCGGAAACGGTGCGCCTGAAGCGGCCGCCGGCGGCCCGCCGCTAGTCACAGCCTCCTGGCCCGATCTCAGCCGCCGGCCGCACGTTTGCGAAACGCGCAGTTCTCGCGGCGGCAGTTCCCGTAAAGGATCAGCGAGTGATCGCGAATCGCGAAGCCGAGCCGGCCGGCGACCGCCGTCTGGCGCTCCTCGATCCCCGAGTCCACGAACTCCTCAACGCGGCCGCAGTCGAGACACACGATGTGGTCGTGATGCGTGCCCTGGTTGAGCTCGAACACCGCCATGCCGTCCTCGAAATGGTGGCGCGTCACGAGCCCTGCGGCCTCGAACTGCGTCAGCACGCGGTACACGGTCGCCAGCCCGATGTCCTCGTTGGACTCAAGCAGCGTGCGGTAGATGTCTTCGGCCGAGAGATGACGCATGCTGCTGCCCTCGAGGATCTCGAGGATCTTCAGCCGCGGCAGCGTGACCTTCAGTCCGGCCTTGCGCAGGTCCTTGCCTTCCACGCGGGCTCCCCCGCGGACCGCGACACCCCCGGGGCTGCTCAAGGTCCGCGATCAGGTATGATTTCGCGGATGATTATCCTCCAAGCCAGCCGTATGCGCCTACCCCGTGTCGCCGTGGCCGCGGTGCTGCTGGCCGCCCTGCTCGCCGGCTGCGTCTATCGTCCGGACATCCAGCAGGGCAATTACCTGGAGGGCAAGACCGTCGATCAGCTGCAGGTCGGCATGACGCGCACCCAGGTGCGCTATCTGCTCGGCACGCCGATGGTGCCGGATCTGTTCAACAAGGACCGCTGGGATTACCTCTACTACTTCGTGCACGGGCGGCTGCGCCGGCCCGTCCAGCGGCACCTGGCGGTGTTCTTCAAGGACGACAAGGTAACGAGCTTCAACCGCGACAACGTGCCGGAATCCGCGCCGCAGGCGCCCGAGCAGGGCGCGCCGATCCAGAAGTTCCCGAAGATCTGACGCCGCTATCGCACGCGCCTCTTGCCGGCGCGGCGCTCGTGCTGCACGCGCTCGCGGCGGCGTTCGCGCGGGTCGCGGCGCAGCGGGCGGTAGAGCTCGATCCGGTCCCCGTCGGCGCAGCCGTCGGTGCGTGCGCAGGGCTCGCCGAAGATCCCCACCGCGGCCGACTCCCATGGAATCGCGGCATCCTCAGCCCTGGCGGCGGCGCACGCGCGTGCGGCCGCCAGCGCATCGGCGACGCTGGCCGAGTGCGGCAGCTCCACGCTCCACAGGTGCTGCCGCTGGCGGGTCGCATAAGCCACGGTGCAGCGTTTGCGTCCCGCCGAGCCTGTGGCCGTGGTACTCACGGGCGCATCCGGGCGCGCGCCACGAACGCGCCCACCAGCGAGCCGATCGTGGCGGCGAAGCTGCGCTCGAACAGTGCCGCGGTGAGCGGATTGCTGAAGGCGAACTGCATGGCGAGCTCCACACGGCAGCCGTCCGCCTCGATCGGCGTCAGCCGCCACTCGCCCTGCAGCATGCGAAACGGCCCCCGCAGCAGCTGGATAGCAATACGACGATCGGGTTCGAGTGCGTTGCGGGTCGTGAACTCGCCGCGCAGCGCGCCCTGCCTGACACCGATGGTGGCCACGATTTCGGCGGCCGAGCGCGACTGCACCCGTGCGTGGGAGCACCAGGGCAGGAACCGGGGATAGCTTTCGATGTCGTTGATGAGCGCGAACAGCTCGGCCGGCGGCCTGTTGACGAGCGCTGAGCGCTTGACCTCTCGCATGCGGGCATTGTCCCATTACGCGCCACCCATGACCAAAGCTACGGAACCCGCGCGCCTGATCGCCGAGAACCGCAAGGCGCGCTTCGACTATTTCATCGAGGAGCGCTATGAGGCCGGGCTGGCGCTGCAGGGGTGGGAGGTGAAGGCCATGCGGGCCGGGCGTGCACAGCTGCAGGAAGCCTACGTCTACCTGCGCGGCGGGGAGGCGTTTCTGATCGGCGCCCATATCTCGCCGCTGCCCACCACCTCCACGCACATCGCAGCGGATCCGGTCCGCACGCGCAAGCTGCTGCTCCATCACAGCGAGCTGCAGGGACTGATCGGCGCGGTCGAGCGGCGCGGCTATACGCTGGTGCCGCTCGAACTCTACTGGAAGAACGGCCGCGCGAAGCTGCAGCTCGGGCTCGCCAAGGGCAAGAAGCAGCACGACAAGCGCGCCGTCGAGAAGGAACGCGACTGGCAGCGCGACAAGGCGCGGCTGCTGCGGCGGGGCTGACATCGCGTACGGCCCGCTTGGTAGCGGCGGACCCGGGACGTGCGTGTGCGCCGTTCGCGCAGCGCCGCCCTGCAGGGTCGCCCTCCGGTCGGGCGGTTGAAGCTCCGTCGGGCCGTTGAAACTCGCTGTATTCGCACCATATTTCGCTGGCACCCGTCGGCCGAGGTCCGTTGAGGTATGCTGGCGGGGTCAACCTGAATGGGGGCGACCGGTTTCGACGTGGGTTACGAACCTTCAGGGGCGTACCGAGGCGCAGTACCCTCGTAAATAATGCTGCAACTCATAGTTGCCAACGACGACAACTACGCTCTGGCTGCCTAATCGCAGCTGACCTCTGACCGGCTCGTGCCTGTGCGACCGAATCAGGGGACGCGCTCACAGGATCGCGCACCGGCGTGCGACAGGCCGGCGCGTTAAGAGTCACTGCCTCGCTGGCGTTGCGTCTTCCCTGCTCCTCGGGTAGCGCCGCGCGAGAATCAAAGAGGAAGCTACGTACGTAGATCCTGGAGTCTAGGACTTACGGACGGGGGTTCGATCAAAGGGTCGCACCAGGCCGCGAGGCCTGGCTGACAACGGAGCTCACATCGGCGAAACCTGACGGCGCCCTTTGCGGAGGCGGCATGGCAACGCCGAGGGGTAGGAAGAGGGCCAACTTCAGGCCTGCCCTGTAGAGACTCATAGACCCGCCGACGGCGTTGCCGCGGGCGGGTACTAGGATCCGGCCGCTGCCGGATAACACGCTCCGCGTCCATGCGTGAGACCA
>DASPPI010000050.1:0-7847 GCA_035625615.1 Steroidobacteraceae bacterium
TGAGATCGTCTACGACGTGAACGACGGCACCGTGCGGCTGTCGAACGACGCCTGGCTGTCGGACGGGCAGAACGAGATCTCCGGTCCCCTGCTGGTCTACAACATCCGCGCCCAGCGCGTGCAGGCGGGTGCCTCTGCCGGCACCGAAGAGCGCGTGCACATCACCATCGCGCCGCAGAGCGTGCCTGCACCGAAGGGCAAGAGCGAGCCCTCCGTACCGCGGCCGAACGGTCCGCCATGACCAAACTCAAGGCCGCCGGCCTGGCCAAGAGCTACAAGTCGCGGCAGGTGGTGCGCGAGTTGTCACTCGAGCTCTCGAGCGGCGAGGTGGTCGGACTGCTCGGGCCGAACGGCGCCGGCAAGACCACCGCCTTCTACATGATCGTGGGCCTGGTGCCCTGCGACGCCGGCCGCATCTACCTCGGCGACGAGGACATGACACTGCTGCCCATGCACCGCCGCGCACAGCTCGGGTTGGGCTATCTGCCGCAGGAGGCTTCGGTGTTCCGGCGGCTGTCGGTGGAAGACAACGTGATGGCGATCCTCGAGACGCGCGACATGGAGCGCGCCGCACGCGAGCAGCGCCTCGAGCAGCTGCTCGAGGAGCTGCGCATCGGCCACGTGCGCCGCAGCCTCGGGGCGGCACTCTCGGGCGGCGAGCGGCGCCGCGTCGAGATCGCCCGCGCGCTCGCGGCCGAGCCCCGGTTCATGCTTCTCGACGAGCCCTTCGCGGGCGTCGACCCGCTTTCGGTGCTCGACATCCAGCGCATCATCCGCGAGCTCACCCTGCGGGGCATCGGCGTTCTGATCACTGACCATAATGTGCGTGAGACGCTCGGTGTCTGCGCCCGGGCTTACATCGTCAATCAGGGCACGGTGATCGCCTCCGGGAGTGCCGAAGAAGTCCTTGCCAACCCCCAAGTCCGTGAGGTGTACTTGGGTGAGTCGTTCCGGCTTTGAGAGCTCGCAGGGGCGCGGAAACCAAATACATTGATTTTCAACTGACTACGACATGAATCGCGAATAGCCACGCTCTCGACCATCCGCCATGCTGAAACCTTCTCTGCAGCTGAAGCTGGGTCAGCAATTGACCATGACCCCGCAGCTGCAGCAGGCGATCCGGCTCCTGCAGCTGCCGGCGATCGAGCTGCAGGCGCACATCCGGCAGCTGCTGGAAACGAACGTCATGCTCGAGCCCATGGAGGAGGCCGAGAGCACCGGCACGTTCGAGGCGGTGACCGCGGCCGAGCAGCCCAAGACCCCCGAGGGCACCGCGCAGAGCACGGTCGAGATCCTCGATGAGGGCTGGGGCGATCACAGCGTGGGCCCGGCCGAGACGCCCTGGAGCGGTGAGGACGATGAGCGGCAGCAGGAATACGCCGACGCCACCGGTCAGTCGCTGCAGGAGCACCTGCTGTGGCAACTCGAGCTGGCGAGCCTCGGCCCGCGCGAGCTCGCGATCGCCCGCGCCATCGTCGATGCGGTGAGCGACGACGGCTATCTCATCGAGTCGCTCGAGGAGATCGCCGCGACTCTCAAGCCCGAGATCGAGTGCGCGGCGCAGGAGGTGGCCGAGGTCCTGGCCCGCGTGCAGGCGCTCGACCCGCCCGGCGTCGGGGCCCGCTCCGTGGGCGAGTGCATCGAGCTGCAGCTGCGGCAGCTCGATCCGGCCACGCCGGGCTTCGCCACTGCGCTCGAGATCGCGCGCCACCACCTGGGCCTGGTCGCCGAGCGCGAGCTGTCGCTGCTGCGCCGTGAGCTGCGCGCCAGCGAGGAAGAGATCGCCGCGGCGCTGGCGCTGGTGCGCTCCTGTCATCCGCGCCCCGGCGCGACGGTCAGCGCCGGCAGTGCCGAGTACGTCGTGCCGGACGTTTTCGTGCGGCGCACCGAGCACGGCTGGGGAGTGGAGATCAATCCCGCCACGCTGCCGCGCGTGCGCCTGAACGAGAGCTACGCCAGCCTCATCGGCCGCAACGCCAGCCACGCCACCATGCGTGCCCAGCTGCAGGAGGCACGCTGGCTGCTGAAGAGCCTGGAGATCCGTCACGAGACGCTGATGAAGGTAGCGCGCTCCATCGTGGAGCGCCAGACGGCGTTCCTCGAGCGCGGCGAGGAGCACATGCGGCCGATGATCCTCAAGGACATCGCCGAGGCGGTGACGATGCACGAGTCGACCATCTCGCGCGTCACCTCCGGCAAGTACATGCACACCCCGCGCGGGGTCTTCGAGCTGCGCTACTTCTTTTCCAGCCAGGTCGAGGGCGCCGACGGTTCGGGCACCTCCTCGACCGCCATCCGCGCCAAGATCAGGAAGCTGGTCAAGGAAGAGGACCCGGAGGCGCCCTTGAGCGACGGGCGTATCGCGGAGCTCTTGTCCGCCGAAGGCATACCGGTCGCGCGCCGCACCGTCGCCAAGTACCGCGAGGCGATGGGGATCGCGGCCTCGAACGAGCGGCGCCGCGCCGGGCTGAAACCGATGTAAGCCGATGCAACAGGAATTCACAGCCACCAAGAACAGGAGACGCCTATGCAGCTCAACGTCACCGGTCATCACGTCGAGGTCACCCCGGCGCTGCGGGGTTATGTCGCCAAGAAGCTCGAGCGCATTGGCAGACACTTCGATCAGGTCATCGACGTGCACTGCGTGTTGACGGTGGAGAAGCTGCGACAGAAGGCCGAGGCGACCCTGCACGTGAGCGGCAGCGCCATCTACGCGGATGCGACCCAGGAGGACATGTACGCGGCCATCGACCTGTTGGCGGACAAGCTCGATCGCTGCATCAAGAAACACAAGGAGAAGCGCGGCGATCACCACGCCGCCGAGGCACGCGCACTGCGGCTCTGACGGCGCGGCAGCCGCGCGGTAAGCCGAGGACTTGCGGACCTCTCGCCGCTGGATGACCATTGCGGCGTGCGCATCATCATCCTCAGCGGGCTGTCGGGGTCCGGCAAGAGCGTGGCACTGCACATGCTCGAGGATCTCGGTTTTTATTGCATCGACAACATCCCGGCCGCGCTGCTCAAGCCGTTCGTCTCCTACACGGTGCGCAGCCCCGAAACCACCTACGAGCGCACCGCAATCGGGCTCGACGCCCGCAATACCGCCGCCGAGGTGGCCAGCGTCCCGCAGCTGCTCGATGAGCTCAAGCGCAGCGGCCTGCAGTGCGAGGTGATCTTCCTGGTGGCGGCGGAGGATGAGCTGCTGCGACGCTTCGCGGAAACGCGCCGCAAGCATCCCATGAGCCGCGACGGCGTGGGTCTGCGCGAGGCGATGTCGCAGGAGCGCGAGCTGCTCGAGCCGATCGCCTCGGTCGCGGACCTGCTGATCGACACCTCGCGGCTGTCGGTGCATGCGCTGCGCGACATCATCCACGAGCGCGTCGAGCGCCGCACGGCCGGACAGCTGTCGATCACCTTCGAGTCGTTCGGCTTCAAGCGCGGCATCCCCGCGGACGCCGACTTCGTGTTCGACGCGCGCGCACTGCCCAATCCCTACTGGGAACCGGGCCTGCGCAATCTGACCGGACGGGACGCCGAAGTCATCCGCTTTCTCGAGACGCACACGCCGGTAGCCGCGCTGGTGGCGGATATCGCGCGCTTCGTGCGCGGCCGCGTGCCGGAGTATCAGGCGAGCAACCGCGGCTACCTCACCGTGGCGGTCGGTTGCACCGGCGGCCAGCACCGTTCGGTGTACATCGTCGATCGCCTCGCGGAAACCTTCGCCGCCGAGTTCGGCAACGTCACGGCGCGCCACAGCGGCCTGCCGGGCGCCAAGCTGTTTCAGCCGGCGGCCGCCAGCGCCGAGGTGCCTTAGCGCGCCGCGCTCGCGAGACTCGCGAGCTCGTGCTGGATGGCGGCGAACACGCCGTCCCAGTCACCGCGGCGGGACTGGCGGAACAGGCGCACAGTCGGATACCACGGGCTGTCACGGCGGTCGAGCAGCCAGACCCAAGCCGGCACGTACTTGAGCGCAATCCAAGTCGGGCGGCCGAGCGCCCCGGCCAGATGCGCCGCGGCGGTATCACAGGTGATGATCAGGTCGAGGTTGGCCATGACGGCGGCGCTGTCGACAAAAGTCCCGATGTCGAAGTCCTGCCCGAGACTCTCGACATCGGGATCTCCGTGGCGCAACTGCTCGAGTCCGTCGCCCTTCTGCAGGCTGATGAGCCGTACGCCGGAGACGACTGCCAGGCGCCGGAACATCTCCAGCGGTATCGACCGGCTGCTGTCGGTGCGCTCGCGACTTCCCTGCCGTACCAGGCGGCTGCCCTGCCATACGATCCCGACCTTGAACCCGGCGTCGCCGAGTCGTTGGCGCCAGAAGGCCGCGAGCAGCGGATCGGCGCGCAGGTACGGCACGGCAGCCGGAACCTCCGCGAGCGTGGTCCGGAAGGCGAGCGGCAGGCTCATCAGCGCGCAGCGGTAGTCGACGCGGCCGGGCGGCTCGCCGGCGGCGACCACCCGGATCGTCGGACTCAGGCCCGACAGCAGCGCGCGCAGCTGCGGCTGCACGGCGAGCACCACGCGTGCGCCGCGCGCCTCGGCCAGTTTCGCGTAGCGGCAGAACTGGATGGTGTCGCCGAATCCCTGATCGGCATGAACCAACAGCGTCTTGCCGGAAATCTCCTGCTCACCAGTCCACTCGGGAGCGGCGACCGGGGACTCAGGGACAGGCTCGAATTGCTTGCGTGATTCATATGACTGCAACCCACGGGCGAGATCACCCGACAGCATCAGGCAAAAGCTCATGTTCAGGTGTGCCTGAGCGTGTCGGGGATCGAGCTCGATGGCCCGCTGGTAATCGGCGATCGCCTGCGGGATTAGCCGCAGATCGAACAGCGCGTTGGCGCGCCGAATCAGGTTGTCGGCCTGTCGGGGTTCCTCACGCAGCGCGAGCTCATAGTGCACCAGCGCCTCCTCGGGACGCTCGAGCTCCCGCAGCGCGTTGCCGAGGTTGCCGTGAACTCCGCGCATGCCCGGCTGCAGCTCGAGCGCGCGGCGGCAGCTGGCGAGCGCCGCGGCGGGCTGCCCGAGCTCGCACAGCACGGTACCGAGGTTGTTGTGCGCCTCGGCCAGATCCGGCTGCAGCGCCAGGGCGCGCTGGTAGCTGTCGGCCGCCTCGCGGTATCGGTGCAGAGCCTGCAGCGCCAGCCCGCGGTTGTTGTGGACCGCCGCGGAGCCCGGCTGCAGCGCGACGGCCTGCTCATAACTTGCCAGCGCCTCCCGGAAGCGTTGCAGATGGGTCAGCACGTTGCCGCGATTGTTGTGCAGCTCGGCCGACCCCGGCCGCAGCGCGAGCGCCCGATCGAAACTCGCGAGGGCCTCGGCGGTGCGCTGCAGCCCCTGCAGGGCGATGCCCCGGCTGTTGTGCGCCTCGACGCACTGCGGCTGCAGGGCGATGGCCTGATCGAAGCTCGCAATCGCCTCGGCGAGACGCCCCAGGTCGCGCAATGCCGCGCCGCAGTGGCAGTAGGCCTCCACGGTGGGCTGCATGGCGATCGCGGTGCGTGCCCGAGTGACGGCCTCATCGGGCCGGCCCAGCTCGCGCAATGCCGCCGCACTGCCGATGAGTGCGGTCAGGTCGGCCGGGTTGCGGCGTAGTACGTCGGCATAGATGCGCTCCGCTTCCGCGAAGCGGCCGGCGCGATGCAGCGCGAGTCCGCGCTCGCGGAGCGTTTCGAGTGACACGACCACCTCTGGCGGCTGCGGAGCCTGCCGGTCGAAGATCAGCTTCGAATGTGTCGCAGCCGTGGCCCGACCGCAAGTGTCGCGTGGCTCGCTGCGGCGAGCGCGGCCGCTGCGCCCTCAGGTCGCCTGCGCGACCCCGGCGGCGGTCATGACCGCCGGCAGCTTCTCGCCGCCCATGAACGCGACCAGCGCGGCGCGCGCGTCCATGGCGTCCTGGTAGCCGAGCTCGATGAGAGCGCGTGTGTAGCCTGACTCGAAGGTGAGGTAGCTCGCCAGCTGATTGCCCGAGGCGTCACGCCCGCCGATCACGCGCAGCAGCGCGCGCAGCCCCGGCGGCATCTCAACCGCATGGCGCTCGGCGATCTCGCGCGGATCGACGCTCGGCGCGAGCATCAGCGTCTCGACCAGCCGCTCGCCGCGGGTGGCTTGCGGGGCATTGCGCACCAGAGTGTTGATGCGCTCGAGCTGCTCCAGGTCCCCATAAACCTGGTCGGTGAACAGAGTGTCGAGCATGTAGCCGAAGATCTCCCCGGGCGTCGGCAGCAGCGCGTGCAGGCGATTCACCGCCACCCCGGCGGCGCGCCGCGCGCGCACACCGATGATCAGCAGCCGGTCGGCACCCAGGTGGATTGCGGGACTCAGCGGGTGGATCTGGCGCATTGCGCCGTCGCCGAAATAGTCGTCGCCGATGGCGATGGGCGGAAACAGCAGCGGAATGGCGGCGCTCGCCATCAGGTGATCCAGGGTGAACTGCGTGCGGCGGCCGATGCGCTGCACGCGTGACCAGTCGCGGATCGAATCGATGCCGTCGTAGAAGGCGACCGACTGGCCGGTGCCGTAGCTGGTCGAGCACAGCGCGAAGGCGCGCAGGTGCCCACGCGCGATGCTGCGGCGGATACCCGCGCAATCGACGTGTACGCCGAGCAGCTCGCGCAGCGGCGTGTTGTCGAGCATCGATTTCGGCGGCGACAGCACCAGGCCGCCGGAGACGAGCGCGAGCACCCAGTGCACACCGGCGCGCAGCATGTGGCGCGCATCCACGTGGAAGATATGGCTCGAGCGGAAATTCGCCCACACGCGTTCGAGTCCCGCGATCGCGCGCCGCCAGTGGTGCGCTTCGGCCGCCAGTACGCTCGCCGCCACCGCGCCGGCGGACGTGCCGACGATGACCTGGAACGGGTTGCGTGCCCGCGGCAGCAGCTCGGCAAGCGCCAGCAGCACGCCGATCTGGTACGCCGAGCGCGACCCGCCGCCCGTCAGCACCAGCCCAATGGTCGGGCGAAAACCCGGCCGGGACACAGTTTCGGCGAGTCCGTCCATCGTTGCGTGCACCGCTTGGCTATTATGAAACCTCCGGCGACGGCCCCTGTGTGACGGAAGTCGCGTCCGTACCGGGCCCCAGGGTAGCTGCGGCGCTCATCGGTAGCCTCAAGCTCGCGGAGGGCGGGAGCGCCGCTGCAGCGTTGGTTACTCAGGTGCAGGGTAACCGTGCCTGTCTGAACGTGCGCGGAACGCCGGATGTTTCGCGATGTAACGGCGAGGGGATGCGCTCGAAAGGTCCCTTTCGGGACCGTAAAAAACAGGACGTTTTTTCGGAGCCTCCAGGGATGGATTCACGGCGGTCCCGAAAGGGACCTTTCGAGCGCGGCACCGCTGTGCAGCCGGTTACTGCGGCGTCAGCGTCAGGGTGTGCTCGGTTGGACCGGGAAGAAAAGGCAGAGGTTCACCGCGCGCCCACTGCGCGAAACCGGTGCGGTAGTACGGTGAAAGCGGATGCTCGCTCTGACCTCCCGGAATGTGCAGATAACCCTGCGCTTCGTGACCGGGTGAGACCGCGAAGCGCTCCGAGGCACCGAAGGCGCCGTCCTGCACCCGCGGCATGTCATGATCCCCGGGCAGCTCCTCGGTCGGCATGTCGAGCAGCCAGGCGAGCCAGGGCAGCGCGCGCGACAGTGGATGGCGGACGCGCACCACGTTGTGCGCGCCCCAGGTGCAGCGCGGGAGCTGCGGGCAGCCCACCGCCAGCTCCGCGATGGTGGCGTCGACCTGGGTGCGCAGGAACTGCGGCCAGTCGGGGTAGTTCCGGGCGAGCAGATGGAGCGGCTGCGTGGTGATGAGCTGCCACAGTGGACCCTCGAACTGCGCCGGTGGCCAGTTGT
>DASPPI010000051.1:0-7062 GCA_035625615.1 Steroidobacteraceae bacterium
ACCCAGGGACGCTAGCGGCATGCCGCAATTCTTCATCGACCGCCCGGTGTTCGCCTGGGTGCTCGCGATTCTCATCGCGCTCGGCGGCGCTCTCGCGCTGCTGCGGCTGCCGACGGAGGCTTACCCGGCGATCGCCCCCCCGCAGGTTGCAGTGACTGCCAGCTACCCGGGTGCGAGCGCCGCTACGGTCGAGACGACCGTTACGCAGGTGATCGAGCAGCAGCTCACCGGGATCGACAACCTGCTGTACTTCACCTCGCAATCCGCCTCCGACGGCTCCTCGACCATAACGCTCACCTTCCAGAACGGCACCAACCCGGACATTGCGGCGGTGCAGACGCAGAACCGCGTGTCGCTCGCCCAGCCGCGCCTGCCGGTGGAGGTCAACCAGCAGGGAATCCGCATCGCCAAGGTGGCCGCGGGGTTTCTCGGCGGCATAGGACTGGTGTCGGCACCGGGCGGACCGAGCGCCGAGGAGCTCAACAACATCGTCGCCTCGAGGGTGCTCGACCAGATCCAGCGCGTCCCGGGCGTCGGTGCAGCGCTGCAGTTCGGCTCCGAATACGCCATGCGCATCTGGCTCGATCCCGACAGGCTCAAGGCCTACAACCTGTCGGCGTCCACGGTGCTGGCGGCGGTGCAGTCGCAGAACGCGCAGTTCGCCTCCGGCTCGATCGGCGCCTGGCCGGCGGTCTCGGATCAGACCACCACGGCCACGGTGAGCGCGGAGGGACGTTTCACCTCGCCGCAGCAGTTCGAGCAGATTCTGCTGCGCACCGATCCGAACGGCGCATCGGTGCGCGTCAAGGACGTGGCGCGCGTCTCGCTCGGCGCCGCGCAGTATGGCTTCGAGACCCGCGTCGGCACGACGCCGGTAGCGGCGTTCGGCATCCAGCTCGCGCCCGAGGCCAATGCCCTCGAGGTCTCCAAGGCGGTCACCGAGAGAATGAACGCCATCCAGGCGAGCTTCCCGGCGGGGGTGCATTGGGTCTGGGCCTGGGACTCCACGCCCTTCATCCGGGTCGCGATCCGCGAGGTCCTGATCACGCTCATCGAAGCGGTGGTACTGGTGTTCCTCGTGATGCTGGTGTTCCTGCAGAACTTCCGCGCGACCCTGATTCCGACGCTGGTGGTGCCCTCGGCGCTGCTCGGGACGCTGATCGGCATGTACACGGTCGGTTTCTCCATCAATCAGCTGTCGCTGTTCGCGATGGTGCTCGCCATCGGCATCGTCGTGGACGATGCCATCGTGGTGGTGGAGGCGGTCGATCGCATCATGCGCGAGGAGCGCCTGCCGCCCAAAGAGGCGACGCGCAAGGCGATGCGGCAGATCACCGGCGCCATCGTCGCGATCACCTCCGTGCTCGCCGCGGTGTTCATCCCGAGCGCGCTGCAGAGCGGCAGCACCGGGGTGATCTACCGGCAGTTCGCGCTTACCATCGCCCTCTCGATGGGCTTCTCGGCGCTGCTCGCGCTGTCGTTCACCCCGGCGCTGTGCGCCTCGCTGCTGCTACCTGAGCACCTGCACGGCAACGTGGTATTCAACTGGTTCAATCGCGCCTTCGAGGGCACGCGCGCCTCCTACGTCCGGCGCGTGTACCAGTCGGTCGGACATGTGCCGCGCTGGATGGTGACGTTCGCCGCGATGTTGGCGGTGGGCGCGCTGCTGTTCATCAAGCTGCCCGGCAGCTTCGTGCCGGACGAAGACCAGGGCTACGCGCTCGTCGACGTGCAGCTGCCGGCCGGGGCCAACATGCCGCGCACGCGCGAGGTGATGCAGCGCATCTACTCCATCCTCGCGAGCAATCCGGACACGGCGAATGCCTTCCTGATCGTGGGATCGAGCTTCACCGGCACAGGCGAGAACGCCGGGCGCGCGTTCGTGCACCTCAAGCCCTGGGACGAGCGTCGCGACACGGCGGCCGATTACATCCGCTGGGCGAATGCGACGCTGTCGCGCCAGATCCACGACGCCCACGTGTACGTGCTCAACCTGCCGACCGTGCGCGGGCTCGGCTTCTTCGGCGGCTTCGACTTCTTTCTCGAGGACCGCGGCGGGCTCGGGCGCGCAGCGCTCACTGCCGCGCAGGAGACGCTGCTCGCGCGGGCCGATGCGGACCACAAGACGCTGACCGGCGTGCGCGCCAACCTGCTGCCGCCCTCGCCGCAGTTGCAGCTCACGGTGGATCGCGTGCAGGCGCAGTCGATGGGGCTTTCGACCAGTGAGGTCTACACGGCACTGCAGCTGATGCTGGCGCCGGTGTACGCCAACGATTTCGTCTACCAGGGGCGGGTGCTGCGCGTGCTGCTGCAGGCGGATGCGCCGTGGCGCATGACGCCCGAAGCGCTCGGGCATTTCTACGTGGCCGGCCCGGGCGGCAACATGATCCCGCTGGCGAACTTCGTGCGTGCCGACTGGGTGATCGGCTCCCCCACGCTCGCGCGTTTCAACGGCTATGCTGCGGTGGAGATCACCGGAGCCAACGCCCCGGGACGCAGCTCCGGCGAAGCCATGCAGGCGATGCAGCAGATCGTCGCGACCCAGCTGCCGCGCGGCTTCGGCAACGACTGGGCGGGACAGTCGCTGCAGGAGCTGATCTCGGGTGCGCAGGCGCCGATGCTGTTCGCGCTGTCGATACTGGTGGTGTACCTGTGTCTGGCGGCGCTGTACGAGAGCTGGAGCGTCCCGGCCGCCGTGCTGATGGCCGTGCCGGTGGGGCTGGTGGGCACGGCCATCGCGGCGCTGCTGCGCGGCCTGCCGAACGACGTGTTCTTCAAGGTCGGGCTCATCACCATCATCGGACTGTCGGCGAAGAACGCCATCCTGATCGTCGAGTTCGCAGTGACCGCGCAGCACGGCGGCAAGAGCCTGCACGAGGCGGTGCTGGAAGCGGCGCGGCTGCGCTTCCGGCCGATACTGATGACCTCGTTCGCGTTCATCCTCGGGGTCTTTCCCATGGTGATCTCGAGCGGTGCCGGCGCCAATGCCCGTCACGCCATCGGCACCGGCGTGGTCGGGGGCATGCTGAGCGCGGCCGTGCTCGGGGTGCTCATGATCCCGGTGTGCTACGTCGCCGTGCGCCGCCTCATGGGAGATAAGCTCGATGAGCCGGGTCAGGCGGCCGCGGGCGGCGTGCCGGGCGGGGGCGGCGCTGCCGTCGGGGCCGCGCACCGGCCCGAGGATTAGCCCCTGCGGCAGTCGACGAGCTCAGCGAGCGGGTGGCAGCGGCGCGGCGGCGGTGAACACGTCCGGCCCGAACACCTGCACCGGCGGTTCGGCGGCATAGCCGAGCGGCGGCAGTCCGAAGATCGTCTCCACCGTGCGCAGCAGCGAGTAGTGGTTGTAGGGTACGTTCGAGACCGTGCCCGGCTTGACGAACGGCGACAGCACGACCGCGCCGACGCGCCCCCCGCCCGGCCCGTTGAAGCCCGGCCGGTATCTTGCTCCGGGGAGCGGCTGCTCCCCGCAGCAGGCGCTCGAACCCTCGCGGCCCGCTCCGTCGGACTCGTCGAAGGTGACGATGAGCAGTCCAGCGGCGCGGAAGGCGCTTGAGCGGGTGATCAGCGGCACCCACTGCTGCAGGAACTCGTCGATGGCCGCCAGGCCGCCCCGCCGCCCGTCGACACAGCGGGCGTCGTGGCCGTCGTTGCACAGGTTCGGCGTGATGAAGATGTAGTTTGCGGTGGTAGCCTCGCTCGCCAGATCCTGCGGCAGCCGCTCGAGATTGACGACGTGGGCATCGCAGCGCGCCTGATCGTCGATGATCGAGTGGAAGTACACGAACGGGTTGTGCTTCGCGGCGTATTGGTCGGACAGCTGCGCGGTGTGCGAGGGATCGTGCCGCCCGAGCGGCACGTGCCCGCAGGTCGCGCTCTCGCGCCTCGGATTCTTGCCCATGTCCTCCATGTAGCCCTTCCAGGTGAGCCCCGCGGCCTCGAGCTGGTCCGGCAGCGTCGGCACGATCGCCGGGTACACGCAGCCCGATCCCGGCAGTTGTCCGTGCGCATCGAGGCCGGAGGCACTCGCCTTGAAATCGGCGAACGTCGGGCAGTCGAGCTGGGTCGCCTCGTTCGGCGCCTGACCGCTCACCAGCGCCACGTAGTTGCCGAGGCTGGCGTGACCGATGGCGTAGTACTGGGTGAGCAGCGCGCCCTGCGCGGGCAGGGTGCGCGCCAGGTACGGTGCGGGCGAGCGCTCGCCGAAGGTCTGGGCATAGGACTGGTTCTCGAGCAGCAGCACGAACACGTGACGGACGGGCGGCAGCGCCGCGGCAGCCGTCACCGCGGCGCGCGCGGCCGGCTGGACCGAGACGAGCGCCAGCAGTGTCAGCAGGAGGGCGGCGGGAGTTGCGGACACCGGGTTGCGCGCGCGGCGCATTGCATTCATGTCATGAGCCTCACCACGTTCATCCAGCCGACCCGGCAGCGCCTCGGCGTTTACGGGCCACGCGCGGCCCGCTGGCGCGCTGCAGGGCGATCGAGTCCGCGTCCGCTTCATCCAGGCGACGGACCCTCAGAGACTCAGGCATTGGTCGAGCGAGCAACCTAAAGCTCGCACATATCATAGCAGGCATCGCGCGCGCCGCCGGTGCGGCCGAGTTGACTCATGCGGCGGCGCTGCCGCGTGCAGGGCGCAGCGCCCGCACGAACAGCGCAGCGCAGGCGGCCGTGAGGGCGCCGGCCGTGAGGAAGGCGGCGCCGGGAAAGTACACCGGCGCCGCGGGAGCGGAGAAGCGCGCGAACACCTGGGTCATGAGCGGCGGGCCGAGGATCGCGCTCAGACCGTACAGGCAGGCGACCGCACCCTGCAGCTCGCCCTGCGCGTTCGCGGGTATGCGCTGCGAGACGAGCGCGTTCATCGACGGGTAGGTGAGCGCGAACAGGAACGTCATCAGCCCCACCACGTACATCATCCAGCCGGCGGTCGCGAAGGCGTAGCCCAGGTAGGCGAGCACCGCGGAGGCCATGCCGGCGAGCGCCGCGCGCCGCTCGCCCCCCATCCACGGAATGAGCACCCGCGTCAGCGCTCCCTGCGCGATCGCCATCACCACACCGACGAAAGCGAGCGAGTAGCCGACCTCGGCGCTCGTCCAGTGAAACTTGGAGATCGTGTAGAACGCCCAGGTGCTCGGCAGCACCTGGTGCCCGAGCTGCCACAGGAACAGTGCGCCGAGCAACAGCGGCACCGCCGGGTACTGGCGCATCTGCATGAGCGTGCCCAGCGGATTGGCGCGCGCCCAGTGAAACGGCCGCCGGTTCTTGAGCGGCAGCGATTCCGGCAAGGCGAAATAGCCGAGCACCGTGTTGGCGAGCGCAATGCCCCCGGCGGTGAAGAACGGTGCCCGGGCGCCCAGGCCGCCGAGCAGCCCACCGATGGCCGGTCCCACGATGAAACCGATGCCGAACGCCGCGCCCATCAGCCCGAAGGTCTGCGCGCGCCGCGCCGGCTCGGTGATGTCGGCGAGGTAGGCATAGGCGGGCGTGAACGAGGCGCCCGCCACACCCGCGATGACCCGGCCGACGAACAGCCAGCCGAGCACCGGCGCAAACCCCATGATGAGATAGTCGCAGCCGAGCGCCAGCAGCGCGCACAGCAGCACCGGCCGGCGGCCGACGCTATCGCTCAGGTTGCCGAGCACCGGAGCACAGAAGAACTGCATCAGCGCGTAGACGAAGCCCAGCCAGCCGGCGTAGCCGGCGGCACGATCGACGCTCGCGCCGGTGAGCTGCATGATCAGCCGCGGCAGCACCGGCAGGATGATGCCGAAGCCGATCGAATCGACCAGCACGGCGATGAACACGAAAATCAGGGCGTTGTTGCCGGCCTTGCGCGTACTCATGGGGTCTTGCGGGTGCTACGCCGCCTTCCTGCTGAACAGCAGCACCGCGGCCACCGTGGTACACAGCGCGATCTCCAGCAGCCGCTCCAGTTCCTGCGTCATCGAGGCGAGCGATGCACCCTTGAGGAACAGTCCCTGCATCAGGCGCAGCATGTGGGCGAGCGGATTGATGGTGGTGATGAACTGCAGCCACCACGGCATGTTCTCCACCGGCGTCGCGAATCCCGACAGCAGCGAGAACGGCAGCAGCAACGCGAAGGCCCCGAGAAAGGCCTGCTGCTGGGTGTAGACCAGGGAGGAGATGCACAGCCCCACGCCGGCGCACGCCGCGGCGAAGGCCAGCACCGCGGCATAGAACACCGCCAGACTGCCGCGAAAGGGAACGCCGAACAGCTGCGTCACGATCAGCAGGTAAAGCGTGGTCTGAACGAGCGCGACGATGAGCGGCGGCAGCAGCTTGCCGAACGCGATCTCCACCGGCGTTGCCGGCGACACCAGCGTCTGGTCGAAGGTGCCGAGCTCGCGCTCGCGCGCCACCGACAGCGCGGTGATCATCAGCGCAACGCCGAGGCTCAGCAGGCCGACGAGATTCGGCAGCATGTACCAGCGGTACTCGAGGTTGGGGTTGAACCAGTTGTCGACCACCACCTCGGCATTGAGCGTGCCGGGTGGACCAGACGCGGCCGCGAGGGCGGCCGTGCCGGCAGCGGTCGGTGCGCCGCTCGGACTTACTCCCGCCCCCGCTACGATGAGGCTCACGTACTGCGCGGTGATCTGGGCGGCATTCGAGCGGCGTCCGTCGAGCAGCAGCTGCACGGTCGCCGGGCGACCCGCGGCCCGGTCGGCGGAAAAGCCGCTCTGCAGCACCAGCATCCCGATGACCTGCTCGCGCTCGAGCGCGGTGCGCGCCGCCGCCACGCTCGGGTAGCGCGGCAGGCGGGTGAAGCTCGGCGAGCCTTGCAAGCGCTGCCCGATGTCCACGGCGTACGGTCCGCGGTCGAGGTCGACGACGGCAAGGTCGATATTCTTCACCTCCATCGTCGCGGCGAAAGAGAAGATGAACAGTTGCAGCGTCGGTGGAACGATGAGCGTCCAGCGCGCGCGCGGGTCGCGCAGCATGGTGATCAGCTCCTTGCGGATGATGGCCAGCAGCCGCTGCAGCACCGCTACACCTCAGTCGACCCGCTTGTGCAGCCGCCACCAGGAGAGGCCGAAGAACCCC
>DASPPI010000052.1:0-6352 GCA_035625615.1 Steroidobacteraceae bacterium
GACCCCGAGCAGAACTCGACCTTCAACGATCATTACCTCGAGGTCGACCTCGATCTCTCCGAAGTGATGTTCGTGTGCACCGCGAACACGCTCAACATCCCGCCGCCGCTCCTCGATCGCATGGAGGTCATCCGCCTGCCCGGCTACACCGAGGACGAGAAGATGAACATCGGGCGGCGTTACCTGGTGCCGAAGCAGATGAAGGGCAACGGGCTCAAGCCCGACGAGCTCAAGGTCTCCGATACCGCCCTGCTCGACATCGTGCGCTACTACACCCGCGAGGCGGGCGTGCGCAATCTCGAGCGCGAGATCGCCAAGATCAGCCGCAAAGCCGTCAAGCAGATGCTGCTGCACAAGAAGGACCAGAAGTCGGTCGCCGTTACGCCGCGCAATCTCGAGAAGTTCTTAGGGGTGCGTCGCTTCCGCTACGGCAAGGCCGAGGACATGAACCGCGTCGGGCAGGTCACCGGCCTGGCGTGGACCGAGGTCGGCGGGGAACTGCTGACGATCGAGGCGGCGGTCGTGCCGGGCAAGGGCAAGCTGCAGCACACCGGGCAGCTGGGCGAGGTCATGCAGGAGTCGATCCAGGCGGCCATGACCGTCGTGCGCAGCCGCGCGCAGGTGCTGGGGCTCGAGCCCGAGTTCTATCAGAAGCACGACGTGCACCTGCACATTCCGGAAGGCGCGACGCCGAAAGACGGCCCGAGTGCGGGCATCGGCATGTGCACCGCGATGGTCTCGGCGCTGACCAAGATCCCGGTGCGCTCGGACGTGGCGATGACGGGCGAGATCACGCTGCGCGGCGAGGTGCTGCCGATCGGCGGGCTGAAGGAGAAGCTGCTCGCGGCGCATCGCGGCGGCATCAAGACGGTGCTGATCCCGGACGAGAATCAGAAGGATCTGGTCGAGATCCCCGATAACATCAAGGGCAACCTCGACATCAGGCCGGTCAAGTGGATCGACGAGGTGCTCGGCGTGGCGCTCACGCAGCAGCCCGTGCCGCAGTCCCAGCCGGAGGCGTCGGCGCCCGCGGCCGCGGCGTCCGAGTCCGAAGACAAGCGCCGGCCGCGCAACGGGCGGCGCATCAAGCCGGTCGTACCGCCGGCGCACTGAGCCGAAAGAGTAGGCGTAGCGGGCAAAAGCCGCGCCTTTTGCCGGCGGTTTTCGGAGTAATGTCTGCCAAAATCGCCGTAGCGATTTTGGCCAAATTAACGAGGGTGCTTAGCTCAGCTGGTAGAGCGTCGCCCTTACAAGGCGAATGTCGGCGGTTCGAGTCCGTCAGCACCCACCAGAATCAAGACGGTAGTGGTCGGTTCGAGCGCTGCACGAGAGGATCTCATGCAGCTCGAGGTCGAGCGGCTCGCTACGCCGGTCGCATGAACGAGTTAAGCCGTTGATGTTACTTAAAATTGCGGTCGGTGACGGGCGTCCACCGGCATCCACTACTCAGACACCGTTCAAGTAGAATCGCGACAGTCCTGTACGCGCCGGGACCTGCACGGCCCCTGAAGAGCCGACGCGGTCGTTCGGCTTTTTTTGAAAGTGGTCCGATGAAGATCGCAATCGTGGGAGCCGGCGCGATCGGCGGCTACGCCGGCGTCAAGCTGGCGCTCGCCGGTGAGCGGGTCACCTTCCTCGCCCGCGGGGCGAATCTGGCTGCGATCCGCGAGCGCGGCTTCCGGCTCATTCAAAGCGATGACACGGAGCTCGCGGCCCGCGACGTGCAGGCGACCGCCGACTACGAGGCCGCGGGACCCCAGGACGTCGTCCTCCTGGCCGTCAAGACCCACCAGCTGGCTGCGGTGGCCGAGGCGGTGCCGCGGCTGTTCGGCCCCGAGACCTTGGTGGTGACGATGCAGAACGGGATTCCCTACTGGTACTTTCACCGGCATGGCGGGCCGCACGAGGGCCACTGCGTGGCGGCCGTCGATCCGGCCGGTGTGTGCCTGCGCCTCATACCGCCGGAGCGCGTCATCGGCTGCGTGGTCTATCCGGCCGCGGTGCTGGTCGCGCCCGGCGTCGTTCGCCACATCGAAGGCAACCGCTTCCCGGTGGGCGAGCTCGACGGCTCGGCGAGCGCGCGGGTGCGCGCCATTTCCGAATCTTTCGTTCGCGCCGGCCTGCAGGCGCCGGTGCTCGACAACATCCGCGCCGAGATCTGGCTCAAACTCTGGGGCAACCTCACGTTCAATCCGATCAGCGCGCTCACCCGCGCGACGCTCGTCGACATCTGCCAGTATCCACCGACGCGCAAGCTGGCGGCGGAGATGATGGCGGAAGCCCAGTCCGTGGCGCAAAAGCTCGGCATCACGTTCCGCCTGCCGATCGAACGGCGCATCGCCGGTGCGGAGCGGGTCGGCAAGCACAAAACCTCCATGCTCCAGGACCTCGAAGCCGGCCGGGTCATGGAGACCGATGCGCTGCTCGGCTCGGTGCTCGAGCTGGCGCGGATGACCGAGACCGCGGCGCCGGCCATCGAAGCGGTGTACGCGCTCACCAAGCTGCTCGGACAATCCGTCGCGGCGAGCGGCCCCGCTGGCGGTGCGACCGCGGCCCCGGCAGAGCGGGGATGACGGTGCGCGGCAGCGTCGCCACCGACTTCATTTTCGTCGAGAGAATGGAGCTCGGCGGCAGCGGCCCGCGGGTCGGCGTCAAGGACTCGATCGACATCGCCGGCTTTGCGACCCGCCTGGGGAGCGCCTGTCTCGCCGATGCGGCGCCGGCGGCGCAGCACGCCAGCGTCGTGCGCGCACTGCTCGACGCCGGCTGCCGGATCGTAGGCAAGACCAACATGCATGAGCTCGCCTACGGCGTGACCGGCATCAATCGCTGGAGCGGCACGCCGGTCAACCCGCGGGCGCCGGACCGGGTGCCGGGCGGCTCCTCGAGCGGGTCGGCCGTGGCCGTGGCGGCGGAGCTGGTCGATTTCGCGCTCGGCACCGACACGGGCGGCTCCATCCGCATACCGGCCGCCTGTTGCGGCGTGTACGGCCTGAAGCCCTCGTACGGCAGGGTCAGCCGCTCCGGAGTGCTTCCGGCACGGTCGACGCTCGACTGTGTCGGGCCGCTGGCGCGCGAGGTACCGATGGTCGAGCGTGCCATGACGATGATCGATCCGACGTTCCGGCCGCAGGCGCCGCCCGCGCGCCCCAGGGTCGGCTGGGTCGAGGTGGCCGCGGCTCCCGCGGTGACGGCGGCGGCGCGCGCCGCCCTCGAGCGGGCCGAAATCCCGCTGCGCTTCCTCGCCCTGCCGTCGCTCACCGCGGCGTTCACGGCGGCTCTGGCGATCCTCGGTGCCGAGGTCTGGGCGGCGTTCGGCCACCTCGCCGGGTGCGAGCGGCTCGGCGCGGATGTGCGTGCGCGGCTGCTCCGCTCGCGCGAGATCCCGCCGGCCGAGGTTGCCGCCGCCGAGACCCTGCGAGCGGCGTTTCGATCCGAGATCGACGCGGCGCTCGCGGACCTGGACGCGCTCGCCCTGCCGACGCTGCCCGATCTGCCGCTGAGTCTCGCCGCCGCGAGCGATGCGGGCGCGGCGCTGCGCTCGACGTCCCTGGTACGGCAGTTCAACCTCTCCGGCCATCCCGCCCTCACGCTGCCGATCAGTGTCGCCGGCGTTCCGACCGGACTGCAGCTCGTGGGCCGGGCGCACGAGGATGAAGCGCTGTGCGCGCTGGCGCGCACCATCGCCGGCCGGCTGCAGGGACGAGCGGAGGAGCGCCTTGGCTAACTGCGGCGCAACCGAGTCGGCCACGGTGAGTCGCAGCAACGACCTCGGGGCGCGGCTGGCCTCGACTGCCCACGAAGCGCAGCGGATCGAGCTCACCGCCGAGTGGATCCTCGGCGTCTTCGACAGCTTCTACGACGAGTTCCTGAGGCTGACCTGGGCGGCCAAGGCGGCGTTCGAGAACCGCGATCACCCCATGGCTGTCAGCAATGCGCGCCGGCGCCTCGGGCTGTACAACGCCACGGTCTACCCGTTGGCCGATGAGCTGCGGGCGGCGTTCCCGCAGTTGAAGGAGCGCGCGAGACTCTGGCGCGAAGTCGAGGCCGTGTATCGGGCCGCGGTCTCCGGACGATACGAAGCGGACCTGGCTCTCGCTTATCTTCACTCCGTGCAGCGACGCGTGCATTACGGCGAGTGGCGACCCGTCGAGTACGGCTTCGGAGGCTCGCACCGGGTCGTCCCGCCGGCCGACGCCGTCTACGAGCGCTTCGCCTGCTCCTGGCCGCTCGAGCCGCTCCTCATCCAGCGCGCGCTTCAAGTCGCGGACCTGAGCGTGCCGTTCTGCGATCCCAAGGAGGATGCCGAGCTGATTGCCCGCCGGGTGAACGACGTGCTCGCAGGCCGCGGCGGCGGAGGTCTACGCGCCATCGAAATGATTCGCGGCGGCTTCTTCCGCAACCGCGGCGCCTACCTCATGGGCCGCATGATATTGAAAGGCGCGGATCTGAAGCCGCTGGTCATCGCCCTGTTCAACCATGCCGAGGGTGTGCGCGCCGAAGCCGTGCTGCAAGCGGTCCCGCACGTTCACAACCTCTGCAGCTCCACCGAGGCGCCGTTTCAGGTCACCAACCGGCACTATCACGAGCTCGCCGGCTTTCTCAGCAGCATCATGCCGAGCCGGCCGCTGGGACTGCATTATTCGACCATCGGCTATTACCATTTCAGCAAGGTGGCGGTGATGCACGAGGTGCGCCGCCGCCTGATCCATGACGGGGAGCGGCTGGCGGTCGCGCCCGGCAGTCCCGGCACCGTGACCATCGCCTTCACCTCGCCGCAGTCGGACTACGTCCTCAAGGTGATTCGCGACCGGCCGACCAGCGGCTACAAGTGGGACAGCTTCGCCGGAGTCGATGCCGTGCTCGCCAAGTACAAGCGCGTGCACGAGATCAATCGCACCGGCAGCATGCTCGACAACATCGTCTACTACAACCTGAGGTTGGAGCGCTCGTGGTTTGAGCCGGCGCTGGCGCAGGAGCTGCTCGACGCGGCGGTCAACAGCGTGCAGCTCCAGGGCGAGGCGCTGGTATTCAGGTATCTGATCGTGCAGCGCAAGCTCACTCCGCTGAACGTGTTCCTGGAGAGCGCGCCGGAAGACAAAGCGGTACGGGCGATGATGAACCTGGGATTCTGCATCCGCAACAACGCAGCCGCCAACGTGTTCAACAAGGACTTCGACACCCGCAACTACGGCGTGAACCGTTACCTCAAGATCTACCTCTATGATTACGACGCCGTGGAGAGGCTGACCGACGTGAAGGTGCGGACCAACCGCGACCGCTGCGACGGCGAGGAGGAGGTACCGGCCTGGTTCTTCGAGCCCGGTGTAATCTTCCTGCCCGAGGAGATCGAGGCGGGCCTGCGGGTGCGCGACCGCACGCTGCGGCGCGCATTCCGCGCCGCGCATGCGGAGCTGATGAGCGTGGAGTACTGGGAGGGGTTGCAGCAGGCGCTGCGCGCGGGGGAAGTGCCCGGCATTCACACCTTTCCCGAGTCCTGTTACCTCAAGGATTTTGGTGCCGAGACGATTGCCACCGAGTGATTTGCCGCAAGGAGAGTCTCATGCGACGGCGCATAGCAGGTCGAAATTTCCTGTTCGTTCCGGGGCCTACCAACATTCCCGACCGCGTGCAGCGGGCCATGATGGTGGCGATGGAAGACCACCGCTCCTCCAAGTTCCCCGAGCTGTCGATGAGCGTGCTCGAGGACCTGAAGAAGGTGTTCAAGACCACCACCGGGCAGGTCTTCATCTTCCCGTCCTCGGGCACCGGAGCCTGGGAGGCGGCGCTGACCAACACCCTGTCGCCCGGCGACAAGGTGCTGGCCGCGCGCTTCGGCCAGTTCAGCCACCTGTGGATCGACATGGCGCAGCGCCTCGGCTACCAGGTGCAGGTCGTCGAGGTCGAATGGGGCGAAGGCGTGCCGCTCGAGCGCTACGCGGAAATTCTCACAGCCGACCGGCGCCACGAGATCAAGGCCGTGCTGGCCTGCCACAATGAAACCGCCACCGGCGTCACCAGCGACATCGCCGGCGTGCGCCGGGCGCTCGATGCCGCGAATCATCCGGCGCTGCTGTTCGTGGACGCGGTGAGCTCGCTCGCCAGCATCGACTTCCGCATGGACGAGTGGCGGGTGGATCTGGCCGTCAGCGGCTCGCAGAAGGGGCTGATGCTGCCCGCCGGGCTCGGCGTCCTCGGCACGAGCCAGAAAGCGCTGAGCGCGCTCGCCGGCGCCAACTCGAAGCGCTGCTACTTCGATCTCGGCGACATGATCAAGGCCAATGCCACGGGCTATTTCCCCTATACCCCCGCGTTACCGATGCTCTATGGGCTGCGCGAGTCGCTGAACATC
>DASPPI010000053.1:0-10764 GCA_035625615.1 Steroidobacteraceae bacterium
GCGCGCGCCGGCGGCACCGTGGTACGTGGCCCGCATCCGGAGGACGGTGTGCGCTTCGAGGACGTGAGCTTCACCTATCCGGGAGCGGAGGCGCCGGCCCTCGAGCACATCACGCTGCACCTGACCCCGGGCACCAGTCTCGCCCTGGTCGGCGAGAACGGCTCCGGCAAGACCACGCTGATCAAGCTGCTGACGCGGCTGTACGCGCCCAGCAGCGGGCGGATCCTGCTCGATGGGCAGGATCTCGCCGCCTGGGACGCGGTGGCGCTGCGCGAGCGCATCGGCGTGATCTTCCAGGATTTCGTCCACTACCAGATGCTGGTGGGTGAGAACGTCGGCGCGGGCGATGAGCGTTACTTCGAGGACGAGGCGCGCTGGCGCCTTGCTGCGGTCAAGGGACGCGCCAGCGACTTCATCGACGCGCTGCCGGCGGGCTACCACACGCAGCTCGGCAAATGGTTCCAGGACGGTCGCGAGCTGTCCGGAGGCCAGTGGCAGAAGGTCGCGCTGTCGCGCGCCTTCATGCGCTCGCGCGCCGACATCCTGGTGCTCGATGAGCCGACCGCCGCCATGGATGCCGAGGCCGAGGCCGAGGTGTTCGAGCATTTCCGCCAGCTGTCACGCGACCGCATCACCATCCTGATCTCGCACCGCTTCTCCACGGTGCGCATGGCCGATCAGATCGTGGTGCTCAACCGCGGTCGCATCGTCGAGCGCGGCACGCACGCTGAGCTCATGAGCCTCAACGGGCGCTACGCCCACCTGTTCACTTTGCAGGCACGCGGCTATCGCTGATGCGGCGGCGTCGCGGGCGGGGGGCTTTGCGGCGACGGGCTTTGCGGCGGCGGCTGGTTTCGCTGCGCTCGCCGGTCCGCCAGCATGCGGCGGTAGTCGACTGGGCGGATCTCATCGATGGGACAGACCATGTGACCGGTCGGTGCCGAGTCGATGATCACGGCGTCGAGCCGCGCATTCACCGTTCCGCCGGTCGAGCTGACACCGACGGTGCTGATGACGAACCGCAGATCGCACGACGGCCAGACCTTGAGCAGGTACGCCTCGGTCGGAGTAGTGAACACCACCAGCCGATCCCGGCCGAGCTGCTCCCAGCTGTAGAAGCGGCCGAGCCAGGTGAAGCGATCGATCGGCGGACCGGCGTAAGCGCTGTATTGCTCGAGCGCGGCCTGCAGCGCGGTCGGCGCTGGAGCGGCAGCGCCTTTCTGCGGCGCGCTGCCGGCGCACCCGCCGAGCAGGGCGAGCGCCGCGGCGGCGACCGTCAGCGCCGCGAGTGGATGGCTGTGCTGCATGGTGCCCCGGCGTGGATACGTTACTGCGCGCTCTTGGCCGCCGACTGCGCCTCAAGATCCGCCTTCATGCGCTGATAGTCGATGTGGCGGATCTCGTCGATGGGGCAACGCCTCGGGCCGCCGCTGCCGGTGTTGATCGTGACGGAGTCCGTCCGTGCGTACACCGTGTTGGTCATCGAGCTGATGCCGACACCGACGCTCGCCAGGCGCAGATCGCACGGTGGCCACACCTTGAGAAGGTACACGCCGTCGTTGCCCGGCGCGACGGTCACCACCAGCTGATCCTTGCTGAGCGGCTCCCAGCTGAACAGGCGTCCGACCCACGCGAAATAGGGCTGCGGTGGCCCGGCGTAAGCCAGGTAGCGAGCCAGTGCCTGTTGCTGGGGCGGCGTGCCGGCGGCGTAGTTAACGGTGCCCGAGCTCGTGGTCGGGTTGCCCGCGGTGGAGCCCGTTGTGCCCGAGCTGCCGGTGGCGCAGCCGCCGAGCAGCGCCAGCGCGGCTGCCAGTGCCAAGGCCCGAAAATTCTGGCGCATGCGAGGCTAACGCGCCGGCGCGCGCACCGTTTACAGCGCCGCCACGCCGTGGAGAACCGCGGTCAGTCCGCCGTCAGCACCACGATCGCGAGCGGTGGCAACCGCACGATGAGGGAGTGCGCGTGCCCATGGGCGCCCTCGGCGATGGCTTCCACCGCGCCGAGATTTCCCTGGCCACTGCCGCCATAGTCGGCCGCGTCGCTGTTGAGGCGCTCGCGCCAGCGGCCGCCCTGCGGCACGCCGATGCGATAGCCCTCGCGCGGCACGGGCGTGAAGTTGCACGCCACCAGCACCGCTGCACCGGAAGTCGCGCGGCGCAGGAACGAGATGACGCTGACGTCGGCATCGTCGCAGTCGACCCACTCGAAGCCCGACGGGCCGAAGTCGAGCTCGTGCAGGGCCGGCGTCGTGCGGTAGAGCTGATTCAGGTCGCGGATCCAGCGCTGCACGCCGGCGTGCAGGGGGTACTGCAGCACGTGCCACTCGAGGCTCTCCTCGTGCTGCCATTCGCGCCGCTGGCCCAATTCACCGCCCATGAACAGCAGCTTCTTGCCCGGGTGGGTCCACATGTAGCCGTACAGCAGGCGCAGACTCGCGAACTGCTGCCACTCGTCACCGGGCATCTTGCCGAGGAGCGCGCCCTTGCCGTGCACGACCTCGTCGTGCGAGAGCGGCAGCACGAAGTTCTCGGTGAAGGCGTACCAGATGCTGAAGGTCAGGCGGCTGTGGTGGTACTTGCGGTGCACGGGGTCCTGCTGGAAGTACTTGAGCGTGTCGTGCATCCAGCCCATGTTCCACTTGAGACCGAAGCCCAGCCCACCGAGGTAGGTCGGACGCGACACCATGGGCCAGGCGGTCGACTCCTCGGCGATCGTCTGGCTCGCGGGGTGATCGCGGTACACCGCGAGATTGAGCTGCTTGAGGAACTCGACGGCGTCGAGGTTCTCATGACTGCCGAAGCGGTTGGGGATCCATTCGCCGGCGCGCCGCCCGTAATCGAGGTACAGCATCGATGCGACCGCATCGACGCGCAGGGCATCGACGTGGTAGGTGTCCAGCCAGAACAGCGCGCTGCTCGCCAGGAAATTGCGCACTTCGGCGCGCCCGTAGTTGAAGATGGAGCTGTGCCACTCGGGGTGGAATCCCTGGCGCGGGTCGGCGTGCTCGTACAGATAGGTGCCGTCGAAGCGCGCCAGTCCGTGCTCGTCGGTGGGGAAGTGCGACGGCACCCAGTCGAGGATGACGCCGATGCCGCGCTGGTGCAGGTGGTCGATCAGGTACATGAAATCCTGCGGCGTGCCGTAGCGTGCGCTCGGGGCGAAGTAGCCGGTGACCTGGTAGCCCCATGACCCGTAGAACGGATGCTCCATCACCGGCATGAGCTCCACGTGTGTGAAGCCGAGCGCGGCGACGTAGTTGGCGAGCGCAGCGGCAAGCTCCCGGTAGCTCAGGAAGCGGTTGTGCTCCTGCGGCACACGCCGCCAGGATCCGACGTGCAGCTCGTAGATCGACCACGGCGCGGTGAGCGAGTTGGCCTGGGAGCGCTGCTGCATCCAGGCGGAATCCGACCAGCGATAGTCCAGGTCCCACACGACGGAAGCGGTGCGCGGTGGCACCTCGGCGCGAAAGGCGTACGGATCGCACTTGTCGACCGCGTAATCGCCCTGCCGGGAGACGAGGTGGTATTTGTAGAGCGCGCCGGCGCCGAGGCCGGGCACGACGCCCTCCCAGATTCCGGAGGAGTCGCCGCGGCAGCGCAGCGGGTGGCGGCCGCGCTCCCAGCCGTTGAAATCGCCGATGACCGAGACCGCGCCGGCGTTGGGCGCCCATACGGCGAAGTGCGTGCCCGGCGCATCCGGGTGCGCCGCAAGCCGGTGGGCACCGAGCTTCTCGTACGCCCGGAAATAAGTACCCTCGCGAAAATGATAGATGTCCTGGGGCGTCAGCAGCACGGCCGAAAGTCTAGCAAGTCGACCATGAGTGCGCTGCTATGGACGTGCCTAGAGCGCCCCGCCGATCGCCAGCGGCCCTCGCGGCGCCGGCGGCCCTCAGCTGGGGCGCCGGCGCCCGGAGCTGCCGACGAACACCAGCGACTCATCCGCCTCACCGTGCGCTTGACCCGCTGTTTCCAGCGCCCGGCGCGCGCGCGTTGCGGCGGCCCGGGCCTCGCCCGTGGCGGCGCCGGCCTCGACCGGCTCGCCCAGCAGAAATCCCTGCACGCCGATCGGGCCGCAGCCCGCCAGAAATTCCAGCTGGGCGCTGCGCTCGACGCCCTCCGCCACCACCTGCAGCCCCAGACCATGGCACAGGGCGACGATCGAGCGCACGATCGCCGCCGAGCGCACGTTGCTGTCCACGGCGGCGACCAGCAGACGATCGAGCTTCACGCGCGTGATGGGCAGCTGCTCGAGCGAGGTGAGCGAGGAATAACCGATGCCGAAGTCATCGAGCGCGACCGCCACGCCGAGCGTGCGCAGCCGGCGCAGCGATTCGATCGTGGTCGAGCCGGTCTGAAAGACGGTCTCGGTGATCTCGAGCTCGAGCGCGCTCGCCGGCAATCCGGTGATCTCGAGCGTGCGCGCCACGTGGTCCACGAAGTCGCGCTCGAAGAACTGCGGTGCCGAGACGTTGATCGCCACGCTGGCGCGCGTCCAGCCCTGCGTGCGCCAGCTGGCGGCCGCCGCCGCGGCGGTATGCAGTATCCAGTCGGTCAGCTCGTGAATGAGGCCGGTCTTCTCGGCGATGTGGATGAACTCCTTGGCGGTGGCGATGCGGCCGTCGGGCTTGCGCCAGCGCAACAGCGCCTCGACCGCGGTCGACTCGAAGGTGAGCAGCGACACCTGCGGCTGGTACATCAGCAGCAGATCGCCGCGCTCGACCGCACGGCGCAGCGACTGCTCGAGTCGAAAGCGCTGCGCGGCGGCGTCGTACAGGGCGGGGCTGTAGAGCGCGAAGCGGTTGCGGCCCAGCTCCTTGGCGCGGAACAGCGCCACGTCCGCGGCACGCAACAGCCCCTCGGCGTCGGCGGCGTGGTCGGGGTAGAGGCTCGCGCCGACGCTGGCGCTGGTGGTGAGCACGCGGCCGTCCACCGTGAGGGGCTGCTGCAGCGTGGCCACGACCTGCGCGGCATGCGCCTCCACCTGTTCGGTGGAGCGCACATCCTCCAGCAGCACCGTGAACTCATCCCCGCCGAGGCGTGCCAGCAGACCCGAAGCGCCGGTCGCGCCGTGCAGGCGCCGGGCGATGTGCTGCAGCACACGATCGCCGAAGCTGTGGCCGAGCGTGTCGTTGATCGATTTGAAGTTGTCGACGTCGACGAACAGCAGCGCGAGGCGCTGCTCGGCGCCGCTGCGCGCCAGGGCGCTCTCCAGGTGCGCCGACAGTGCGCGGCGATTGGGCAGCTGCGTGAGCGGATCGTGGTGGGCGAGATGATGCAGCTGGCGCGTGCGCTCGGCGACGTGCCGCTCGAGCTCCGCCTGATGGGCGCGCAGTTCCGCCTCGGCGGAGGTGATGCGGTCGGCCATGGTGTTGAAGGACTCGGCCAGCTCGTCGATTTCCGCCGAGCCGCCGCGCCGTGCCCGCGCCGCACGTTCGCCGCCGGCGAACGCCCGGGTAGCGGCCGTGAGGCGGCGCACCGGCAGGCTGATGCTCGCCGCCAGCAGCACCGACACCACCAGCAGCAGCCCGAGCACGACGCCGCCGGTGTTGCGCAGCATCTGCTCGCCCAGTTCGGCCGCGGTGGCGGCGTGCTGCGCCGCCTGCAGCAGGCCGTGGTCCGCCGGCTTCTGCAGCTGCTTCTGCACCCCCTCGGTGAGCGCGGCGCTGTCCTCGAACAGGCTGTGCCACTCCGGTCCCGCCTGCGCGTCGTAGCGCTCGATGACGAGGCGCAGACGCGCCGCCTGCTGGAAGTCCTGCAGTACCAGGCCGAGCCACGCCTCGCCGGGCGAGCTCTCGAATTCCTCGAGGTGCGCGTTGAGCACGGCCATGAAATCCCGCTCGCGGCGCGCGATGACCGCAGCGCTGGCCACGTTGCCGCGCACCGCGTTGATGGCCGACTCGAGCTCGGCGAGCGAGCGGCGCGCCACGACCTGAGTGCCGTTGATCGCCAGTCCTGAGCCGCCGGCGTCGCTGACGTGCTGGTAGACGCGGTTGAGCGCCGCCTGGCGCTCGTCGGCCCACTGCGCACGCTGCGCGCTGCGCGCTGCCAGCACGCGTGCGTTGGCGATGTGGCGCGTGATCTGTGCGCGCAGCCCGGCGGCGGTCGGGGTCACCGGGGGCGGCGGGGAGAGGGCGAAGTAATCCGCGACCGCCGCCTCGAGCGCATCGCCGGCGCCAGTGACGGTGCTGAAGCCGCCGGTGGTGCGCGCCTGCACGTACTCACCCACCGCACGGTCGAACGCCACCAGTTTTTCCAGCACCGCGCTCGCGGCGCTGGCGAGCGGCTCGTGCTCGCTCTGCATGCTGCGCACCGCCCCCAGCGCTTCGCGGGTGGTGCGCGTGACCAGCATTTCCCCAGCGGTGAGCACCGCCGCCACGGCGGCAAGGCCGAGGCACAGCCGCCAGCCGATTCCGAGGCGCGGCAGGCGCAGGCTATAGAACAGCGCCCGCCCCGGCGCCGCGGCAGCGTGTCGCACGGCGGTTCTACTCACTGGCTTGTGCATGAGACATAAGCCGCAGCCGGCTGTCTGAGGATAATGCGCGCGCCGGCCGGCTCCTTCCGTGGCGGCCATCGCATTACCGCCATCGGGCGTGAGCGAGTGCGCGGCGGGCCGCCGTGCGGGGCGACCAGGGTCGGCTGCCGCGGAACAGCCCGGGTGATGCGCGCCCGGCGGCGCGGCAGCCGGAGACCGGGCTCTTTTGCCCTATACTAGGCAGCCATGATGAAGGGCGGGCGGCAGCATGACCGAGCTTGCTGACACATTCGATGCAGCTTTCTCAAAGGCTGTCGATCTGGGTAACCGGATCGCGGACAAGGACAAGGACGCGGATCTGTGGGACATCGCCGACGGACTGCTCGCCGGTGCCATCCAGTACTGGCTGTATTCGCGCCAGCCGTGCGGCGACCCGCGCTGCCAGGACTGCATGCCCATCAGCACGGCCCAAGGTCGCATGGCGGAGCTGAACCGCCTCATCGGGCAACTCGCCTCGGAGAGCGAGTACTTCCACACGCCCACCGACGCCAACGCCGGGCGCGCCTGAGTCAGGGTGTTCCCACTCAGCCGGCGGCCTTCACCTGCACCGCCCTGCCGGCGACTTCCTCGAGCGCCAGCTCGAACAGGCGAAAGCCTTCCTTGAGCAAGGCATCGGAGATCGTCAGCGGCGCAAGGAAGCGGATCACGTTCGCGTAGATGCCGCAGGAGAGAATGACCAGGCCGTGGCGGCCGGCCGCCTGCACCAGCGCCTTGGTGAGCTCGGCATCCGGCGCATCCGCACGACCGTTCTTCACCAGCTCCACGGCGACCATGGCGCCGAGCGCGCGTACCTCGCCCACGCATGGGAAGCGCACCTGCAGGCCTTTCAGCCGCGAGCTCATGAAGCGGCCGATGTCCTGCGCGCGCGCGAGCAGCTGCTCCTCGCGCATCACCTCCAGCACCGCGAGCCCCGCCGCGCAGCCGAGCGGCGAGCCGGCGAAGGTCCCGCCCAGTCCCCCGGGACCGGGGGCATCCATGATCTCGGCCTTGCCGGTGACGGCCGAGAGCGGCACGCCGCCGGCGACGCTCTTGGCGATGGTGATCAGGTCGGGCTCGACGCCCGAGTGCTCGATGGCGAACATGCGCCCGGTGCGGCCGAAGCCGGACTGGATCTCATCGGCGATCAGCACGATGCCGTGGCTGTCGCACACGCTGCGCAGGCGGCGCAGCAGCTCGGGCGGAGCGGCGTAGAAGCCCCCTTCGCCCAGCACCGGCTCGACGATGACGGCGGCCACGCGCGCGGCGTCGACGTCCGCCTTGAACAACTGCTCGAGCGCCGCGAGCGAATGCTCGACGGTCACGCCGTGATAGGGCATCGGGTAGGGCAGGTGGTAGACCTCGGGCAGCATCGGCCCGAAGCCCGCCTTGTAGGGGTGCACCTTGCCGGTGAGGCTGATGCACGCGAGCGTGCGGCCGTGAAAGCCGCCCGAGAAGGCGACCACCGCCGAGCGCCTGGTGTGAAAGCGGGCGATCTTGATCGCATTCTCGACCGCTTCGGCGCCGGTGGTGAGGAAGATGGTCTTCTTCGGGCCTGCCCCCGGGGCGAGCGCGTTCAGGCTCTCGGCGAGCGCGATGTAGCTCTCGTAGGGGGTGACCTGAAAGCAGGTATGGGTGAGTCGCTCGAGCTGCCGCGCGATCGCCTCCCGCACCTTGGGGTGCACGTGACCGGTGTTGAGTACCGAGATGCCGCTGGCGAAGTCGATGTAGCGCCGGCCCTCGACATCCCAGATCTCGGCATTGGCGGCGCGCTCGGCATAGACGGCCAGCGAGTTGCTGACGCCGCGCGGGACGGCTTGCTGGCGGCGGGCGTGCAATTCGGCGTTGGACGTCACGTTAGGGTTCCTTTCGCGTACTGAGGAAGTTGCGCGGCTGCGGCGTGGGCGCGCCGCTCAGCCACCGGCCTGGAGCGCCGCCGCGCGGTGAATGGCCGCGCGAATGCGCTGGTAGGTGCCGCAGCGGCAGATGTTGCCGGACATGGCGGCGTCGATTTCGGCGTCGGAAGGTTGCGGGTTCTCGGCCAGCAGCGCCGCTGCCGACATGATCTGACCCGACTGGCAATAGCCGCACTGGGGCACGTCGAGCTCGATCCAGGCCCGCTGCACGGGATGGCGGCTGTCGGGGGACAGGCCCTCGATGGTCGTGAGCTTGCGGCCACGGGCGGCGCTCACCGGCGTGACGCACGAACGCACCGCCGCGCCGTCCAGGTGCACGGTGCAGGCTCCGCACAAGGCCATGCCGCAGCCGAACTTCGTGCCGGTCAGGCCGAGCGTATCGCGCAGCAGCCACAGCAGCGGCATGTCGGCATCCACGTCGACCTCGATGTCACGGCCATTGAGATTGAGTCTGACCATTGAATTGCCACCGCTCGGCGAGTGCACGGCGCGCCGCCGCGGGGCGGCGGCGCCTCTCTACTATACGGCCGGCCGCAAGCGCCGCGCACCCTCCCCATCTTTCGGGGGAGGCGCCATGCGGGGGCGCGACGGACCCTCTACAATCCCGGCGGCAACCTTCAGCATGCGAAAGTCACCGTCTTGAGTGAAAGCCCAACCAGCATTGGAGCCGCCGCGCCCATCGCTGCCGAAACCGTCATCATCGGCGCCGGCCCCTGCGGCCTGTTTCAGGTATTCGAGCTGGGACTGCTCGGTATCAGCGCCCACGTGGTCGACTCGCTCCAGCATCCCGGCGGCCAGTGCGCCGAGCTCTACCCCGATAAGCCGATTTATGACATCCCGGCCCTGCCGGTGTGCGGCGCACAGGAGCTGGTCGACCGGCTGCTGCAGCAGATCAAGCCCTTCAAGCCGCAGCTGCATCTCGGGCACGAGGTGGTCGAATTTGCGCGGCGCGCGGATGGGCGCTTTCACCTCGCGACCGCAGGCGGCATCAGCTTCGACGCCGGTGCGGTGGTGATCGCCGCCGGCCTCGGCTCATTCCAGCCGCGGCGCATCGGCATCGCCGGCGCCGAGCCCTGGGAGGGCAATGCCATCCAGTACCGCATCAAGAATGCCGCCGAGCTCGCCGGCCAGCGTCTGGTGATATTTGGCGGCGGGGACTCGGCGCTCGACTGGACGCTCGAGCTGCTCAGCAAGGCGGCGAGCGTGACGCTGGTGCATCGCCGGCGTGAGTTCCGCGCCGCGCCCGCCTCGGTCGCTCGCATGCGCGAGCAGCTCGCGGCCGGTCGCATGCGCTGCTTCGAGGCGCTGCCGCACTCGCTGATCGTCGAGGACGGCGCGCTGCGCGGCGTCAACATCAAGAGCCCCGACGGCGCCATCGAGGCGTTGCCGGCCGATCAGCTGCTGGTGTTCTTCGGACTGCATCCGAAGCTCGGGCCCATCGCCGAGTGGGGGCTGGCGCTCGAGAAGCGCGCGCTGCAGGTCGATACCGAGAAGTTCCAGACGAGCCTGCCGGGAGTGTTTGCGGTGGGCGATATCAACACCTACCCCGGCAAGAAGAAGCTGATTCTCTCGGGATTTCACGAGGCGGCGCTGGCGGCGTTCGCCGTGCAGCACCACCTGTACCCGCAGAAGAAGCAGTTCCTGCAATACACCACCACGAGCCCGGTGATGCACCAGCGTCTGGGGGTGCCGGACTGATGGTCACGGATCAGCGGCTCACCGATCTGCTCGAGCTGCTCGAGCTCGAGCGGCTGGAGGACAACCTGTTCCGCGGCGCGAGTCGCGACATCGGCAGCCCGCAGGTCTTCGGCGGGCAGGTGCTCGGGCAGGCGCTGTCGGCGGCCGCGGCGACCGTGGAGGGGCGCGTGGCGCACTCGCTGCACGCCTACTTCCTGCGCCGCGGCGACTGCAACGCGCCCATCGTCTACGAGGTGGACCGCAGCCTCGACGGCCACAGCTTCTCGAACCGCCGGGTGGTCGCCGTTCAGCACGGGCAGCAGATCTTCAATATGACCGCCTCGTTCCAGGTCACCGAGAGCGGCTTCGATCACCAGGTCGAGATGCCGCCGGTGCCGCCGCCGGAGAGTTTGCCGGACTCGAGCGCTCCGCCGGCGCCGCTGCTCGCGCGGCTGCCGCAGCGGGTACGGCGTTTCTTCGAGCAGCCGCGTCCGTTCGAATTCCGCACCGTGCAGCCGATCGACTACCTGCATCCGCGCCACGAGGCGCCGGTGCGCGAGATCTGGTTCCGCGCCGTGGCCGCGCTCGCCGACGACGAGATGCTGCACCGACGCCTGCTGGCGTACGTGTCGGACTTCTTCCTGCTCGATACGGCGACGCTGCC